>JAZLJP010000092.1:0-23798 GCA_045617985.1 Kiritimatiellia bacterium | reverse complement strand
CGGAAGGCCGCGGGCGGGATACGTCCGCCGGGAGCGGACCTGACGCGCTTCAACGCGCTCTGCGCGCGCTGCGGCAACTGCATGACGGCGTGCCCCTACCAGCTGATCCACCCCGACTTCGGCGAGACGGGAATCGAGGGACTGTTCACGCCCGTCCTCCGTCTGCGCAGCACGTGCGGACATCCCGACGACATGGATTCCTACTGCTTCCACGACTGCGTGAAGTGTTCGCAGGTGTGCCCGACCGGCGCGCTCCGGCCGCTGGACGTCCTGCGGAAGCACGCGACTCCCATCGGGCTCGCGGTGATCGACCGCACGAAGTGCCTTGCCTGGGCGAAGAACGAGTACTGCGCGGTGTGCGACGAGTACTGTCCCTACAAGGCGGTGGCGCTCGAGTCGCACAACGGGGTGAATTGTCCGGTGGTCGTGGCGGACAAGTGCCGTGGCTGCGGTGCGTGCGAGGCGGGATGTCCGGGTGAAGGACTCGCCATTCGGGTGCGTCCGCTCAAGGCGTCGGAATATGGCAAGAAGCTGCTGCCGACCGAACTCGATTCGCCTGAGAAGGCGGCGAAGGGCGAGTATGGCGCGGGCGATGTCGATGCGCAGAAGACGACGAACGAACCGAAGGAAGGGACGACGAAATGAAACATTTTCTGTTGGCTACGATGGCGCTTGTGACGATGTGCGCGTTCGCGCAGTCGCCAGCGCATGAAGCGCTCCGTAAGGAAATTGCCGAGCTCCAGAAGAAGCCCGCCGTGTTCAAGCTGCCGCCGTATCTCGATGCGGAAAAGGATTTCGGCGAGGTGTGCCGGGCGGCGGCGGCCAAGAACAAGAAGGTGATCGTGTCGATCGGGCGCGAGGCGTGCGGGCGCTGCCAGCGTTTCTACGAGTTCGTCCAGCGCGGCGTCGTCAAGATCGATACGAAGGCCTACGAATTCGTGCGCCTTGATATCGACGAGCACACGCAACGTGAATATTTCATGGGCACCTTCGATCCGCCGAACGGCAACCTGCCGTTCGTGGGCGTGACGGATGGCGCGCTTACGGAAGTGAAACCCTGTTTGACCGGGGCGGCGAAGCCCGCGGAATATCAGGCGCTGATGGAGGCGCCGAAACCGGCGGCGAAGCCGGAAGCGCCGAAGCAGACGAAGTAAGGAGAGTGACCATGACGATGAATCGTCGCGTTTTCCTGGGGGTGGTCGCGGCGAGTCTCGTCGCCGTCTGTGGTGCGGCACGGGGGCCGGAGCCGATTTGTTTTGATACGCCGGCGCCGAGCGATCGCGGGGCGATGCTGCTTGGCAATGGCGAAGTGTGTGCGCTCGCGTGGGTCTCCGCCGAGGGAACGCTCCATTCCGTCCTGCAGCGTTCGGACAGTTGGAACGAAGCGGGGCGCCACGTCAAGGTGGGCCAGATCGACTATGTGACGGCGCGGCCGGTCGAGCCGGGAAGTTTCCGCCAGACCTTTACGAAGGACGGCGTGCTGACGGCGCGGTGGACGTGTGGCGGTAGGCCCGTCACGGTTTCCTATCGCATCCAGCACGGGGAGGCGCCGCTTGCCGTGTGCCATGTCGTGGGGGCGGAAAAAACGCAGGCGAAAGTGGTCAATTGGCGCCTCTATCCAGGGGGCGCGAAAAAGTTCGGCGTGACGGAGCTCGATAATCGCTTTGTCGAGGGGTCGCATGTTGTGGCGCATATTTCTTTCGTTGTCAATGCGGATCGCCTTTTGCCGAACGGCTGGTGCCATGTGAACCGCAATGAGACGGTGAAGGAGATGATGGGCTACTACGATGCCTGGCAGGCGACGGGCGACCTCGGAAAGAGCGATCCCCTTTCGAATCGCGTTTTCGGCGCGCTCACGCGCACGGATCGAAAGGGCGATGAGGCGCTCTTCGTTTCTGCCGTCACCTCTCTGCAGCCCTGCGCGAGCGCCGAGGCGTGGCAGAAGGCGACGGCTGGCGTCCTTGCCGCGGCCGGCTGGACCCTTGCGGGCGAAGCGGCGGCCTTGGCCCGTCATCGAAAGGGGTGGAACGACTTCTGGGCGCGGAGTTGGATCACGCTTTCGCTAAACCTGGAGCTCGAGCCGCCGCGCGTGACGATTCCGCTCAATCCGCAGTTGCCGCTTTCCTACGCACGCGACTCGCGCGGCAGCACCTTGTTGAAGGGCAAGATCCAGCCGGCGGCGGATAACGTCTTCACAACGAATCTGATTCGCTTCGCGGCCACGTTCACGACGTCGGACGCGGCGAGCAACCAGCGGCTTGTCGACAACATTACGCCGGGCTCCCGGGATGGCTTCCTCGTCGATTTGAACGACGGACGCGTGCGGCTCATCCTCGGCCCGCAGACCCTTTCCCATCCGAAGCCCGTCACGGCGGGCGTGGAACATGCCGTTGCGCTTACGGTGAGCGATCGGGGCGAGATTCTGCTCACGTTCGACGGTGACACGCTGAGGGCGACGATGGACGAGGGGGTGGCCGCTGTGTCGCCCGCAGAAGCCTGCGCGCGCGTGCAGCAGGCCTGGCACTGGCAGCGCTATGTAACGGCCTGCGCCGGGCGTGGCACCTGGCCGATCCGGTTCAACGGATCGCTTTTCACCACGGCGGAGAAGGGCGACCCCGACTACCGGCGGTGGGGGCACGGCTACTGGTGGCAGAATACGCGTCTCCCATATTACCCGATGCTCGTGGCGGGCGACGGCGAAGAGATGCTGCCGCTCTTCAAGTTGTATTTCTCGTTCCTCGAATTCAATCTGCGCCGCACGCGCAAGTACCTGAACCATGCAGGCGCCTACTTCCCCGAATGCGTGCAGCCGTGGGGCGACCACTTCGTTGGGTCGTACGGGACCAAGCCCTGGGCCCAGCGGAAGGACAAGCTCCAGGATTCCACATGCCACAAGTACGAGTGGGTGGGGCAGCTCGAACTCTCGCTCATGGCGCTCGACTATCGCGACTTCACGCTCGACGATACCTGGTTCCGCGAGCAGGCGCTGCCGTCCATCCGCGAATATGTGCGCTACTTCGACGAGCACTATGCGCTGGGCGCGAATGGCCACTACGATTGGCAGCCTGCGCAGGCGCTCGAAACATATCAGGATTGCACGAACCCGATGACGGAAGTCGCGGGCTTGACGCGCGTCACGGAACGCCTCCTCGCGCTCCCGGAGCATCTTGTTTCTGCGGCGGACCGTGCGCTCTTCGCGAAGATCCATGCCCGCCTGCCGCCGCTTCCCACGAAGACGCTCGCGGATGG
Organism: Kiritimatiellia bacterium; assembly: GCA_045617985.1. Taxonomy (GTDB): domain Bacteria; phylum Verrucomicrobiota; class Kiritimatiellia; order RFP12; family UBA1067; genus RUG572. The sequence continues at coordinate 20,549 of JAZLJP010000092.1, read as the reverse complement.
TTCGACCGTCTTCACGCCGGCCGCCAAGTGGGGGCGCTACAGCAACGTGGAAACGCCTGAACTCTATTGCGTGTTTCCGTTCCGGCTGTGTTCCTTTGAAAAGCCCACGGCGGCGATCGGGCGGCGTACGTACGAGACGCGCCGGCAGAAGACGTACAGGGGCTGGAACCAAGACGAACTCTTCGCGGCGTATCTAGGGCTTGCGCATGAAACGCGTGCGCACCTCGTGGGCCGTGTCGTCAACAACCGCGACGCGGCGTTCCGCTGGCCCACCTATTGGCGGCCGAACTTCGACTGGCGGCCGGACCAGTGTGCGGGCGGCAATATCCAGAACATGCTGCAGGCCATGCTCCTTCAGTGGGAAGGGAAGCGTATCTTCCTGATGCCGGCCTGGCCGAAGGATTGGGATGCGACGTTCCGCTTGTCTGCGCCGTACCAGACGGTGGTTGAAGGCACGATAGCGAAAGGGAAGCTCACGCTCACGCGCGTGACGCCCGAGGCGCGCCGGGCGGACATCGTCATTTGTCCGGCGCAGTAAAAGGAGGGGTGAACGATGGAGAGGAACGAGGCGATGAATCTTGAAGGGAAGCGCATTCTCGTGACGGGGGCCTCCTCCGGCATCGGCCGGGCTGTTGCGGTGACGGCGGCGCGAATGGGGGCGACGCTCGTGTTGACGGGGCGGCGGGAGGCGGCCTTGGCGGAGGCGCGCGCGGCGCTCGTGCGGCCCGAGGCGCATCGCGTCATTTCCGGTGATCTCGCCGAGGCGGCGTTTGCCGCGGCGCTTCCGAAGGAAGCGACGGCGGAGGGGCCGCTCGACGGATTCGTGCATGCCGCAGGCGTCTGCCGGGCGATGCCGATCGGGGTGGTGGAAGAACGGCTGCTCGTCGAATCGATGCAAGTCAACTATTTCGCCTTCATGCTCCTCATGAAGAGCCTTTCGAAGAAGACGTTCGTGCGGCCGGGTTTTTCGGCGGTTGCGGTTTCAAGTGTTTCCGCCGAGGCGGGCTGGGCGGGAGGCGCGCTCTATGCGGCGAGCAAAGGGGCGATTAGTGCCGCCGTGCGGGCGCTCGCGGTGGAACTCGCGCCGAAAGGCATCCGCGTGAACGCGGTGTGCCCGTCCAATGTCCAAACGCCGCTTTTTGACGCGCTCGTGGGGTCTGTCCCCGGCGAGACGGCAAAGCGCGAGGCGCTGGCGGCCAAGCAGCCGCTCGGCCTCGGCGAGCCCGCGCAGGTGGCTGCGGCGATCTGCTTCCTCCTCGGCGATGCCGCCTCGTTCATCACCGGAACGAACGTCCCCGTAGACGGCGGCTACCTGGCGCAGTGAAGAGACGCACCCGGCCAAAGTGTCGTTTGAAATTGGTGCTTCCATGGAAACGGGGATTTTAGTATAATGTACAGGTTGTTCCGAGTGGAATTTCTGTATTTCCAAAGGAGAAAAAGAGAGACAAGTCGAGTAATGGATTAGACCGGTCGTAGCATCTAAAACGGCCGGCTCCCCACGGTAGGGTCATGCGTCCCGCGTGACCGTCCAGAAGCGGGAGATGTGCGGAATGGGAAACCTAACCCGCACAACGTACGCAACTTGCGTATCGAGCTTAGTGCGAAAACGGCCAAATTTTCAACGAAAAGCTGGATATGTGGGGTGCGCTGCGCGGAGTAATCCGCGTGGTGCGCTTTCATTTCATGTTTTTCGTAAGGCGCTTGGCCGTGCCTCGCACTGAACGTGAATTTGAGGCGCGCCACGTTTTTTTGTCTGCAAGCATGGTGGCCATTTCTGGTGCAGACAAAGAGGATGACACGAATGGGTGAAGGGCCGGAACAGGCGAAGACGATCGACAATGTGAGTTGTCGTTTGGGGGATGACATTGCCGGTTTCTTGAATGAGGATGCCTGTCTCTTCGTGGCATCCAACGGTTTTTCGCTGTCGGCGTTCGAACATCTCGCCGATGAACTGGAATCTGTCAAGGCCGTTCGTTTTGTTTTCACGGCGCCTTCCTTTCTTCCGCGCGACGCGGTGACGGAAAAAATCACGAAGGAACGCCGTGAGTTCTATATCCCCGGCGTGGGCGAGGCGAGCGTGTTCGGAACCGAATACGAGATTCGTCTGCGCAATCGGTTGATGCAGAAGGCGGTCGCGAAACGCTGCGGTGAATGGATCAGAAAGGGAAAGGTCAGGTTCATGTCCGTGGCGGAGTACGGACAGATCCAGGACATGTTCATTGTCGAGACGACGGGTGGAGGCGTTGTCTATCTGCCGTTCCACGGTTTTACCGCCGACACGCTCGGCTATGCGCGCGGTGCGTTTTCATCGGCCATCTCCACGCGCATGGGCGGACCGTTCGTTGTTCCGTTCCGGACGCGCTTCGACGAGGTCTGGGCGGGCGGCGGTCTGCGCGATGTCACCGAAGAACTTTCGGACTACATCTCGAATGTCTACCGCGACAACGAGCCGGAACTTGTGTATTATCTCGTCCTGAAGCATCTCTTCGAGGAGGCGATCAAGGACTTTGACGCCGATTCGATGCCCAATGCCGCCGTCGGCTACGAGGATTCGCTCGTCTGGCGGAAACTCTTCGACTTCCAGCATGATGCGGCCATCGCGATCATCAACAAGCTTGAGCGTTTCAATGGATGCATCCTCGCAGACTCCGTCGGCCTCGGCAAGACATTCACGGCCCTCGCCGTGATTAAATACTACGAGCTGCGGAATAAAAACGTGTTGGTGCTGTGTCCGAAGAAACTGGAGCAGAACTGGAACGTGTACAACAAACCGATGTATCGGAACAATCCGTTCGCCGCTGAAAAGCTGCGCTACGACGTCCTCTGCCATACGGACATTCAGCGCGTACGCGGCCAGTCCAATGGCATTGACCTCGCGAAGATCAACTGGGGCGGATACGACCTGGTGGTGATCGACGAGTCGCACAATTTCCGCAACGACAAGAGCGACTACCTCGACCGCGAGACGCGGTACCAGACGTTGATGCGCAAGGTGATGCGCGAAGGGGTGAAGACGAAGGTGCTGATGCTCTCCGCAACGCCCGTCAACAACCGCTTCAACGACCTCAAGAACCAGCTGCGCCTCGCCTACGGCGGCGGGGCGAGCGAGATGAACGAGATTCTCGGTCGGAACGGGCGCACGATCGAACAGATTTTCCGCGATGCCGAGGCGGCCTTCGAGGCGTGGAGCGCAAGCGAAACCGGGCCGCGCATGGCAGACGCGCTCTTCAAGGCGTTGCCGTCCGACTTTCTGGAACTCCTCGATGCCGTCACGATCGCCCGCAGCCGAAAGCATATTGAACGATTCTACAATACCGCCGCCATCGGAAAATTTCCGGAACACCTGCCGGCTCAAAGCGAGACGGTTCCCATTTCAACCGATCCGAACGCGGTGAAGATCAAGGAATTGAATGACGCCCTGATCGCGCGCTCGTTCTGCGTCTATACGCCAACGCAGTATATCCTGCCCAGTCGCCGGAAACACTACGACGATCTCATGGCCACGCATACGCGCCGCGGCGGAACAATCCATCAGGCGGGGCGTGAGTTCACCCTCAAGAACCTCATGGTGGTGAATGTGCTGAAGCGGCTTGAAAGCTCCGTATACTCGTTCCGCAAGACCCTGACGGCGATTCTGTCGAAGAACGAGACCCTGCTTGCAACGCTCAATGCAGGATCGAACGGGACAATTGGAATCGATGACGGGGGCGTTGGGGAATTCGATGACGACGAGGCGGTTTCCGCACTGGAGGTCGGGCGATTCGCGATTGACATCGCCGACCTCGATGTTGCGTCCTACAAACGCGACCTGAAAGCGGACATCGCCGCGTTCAAGGATATTCTTGCCAAGACCGAGCCGATCGACGCGGAACACGATGCCAAGTTGAAACGACTGCTGGACGTCATCTCCGAAAAAGTGTCGATGCCGTTCAACGAGGGGAACCGCAAACTGCTCATCTTCTCTGCGTTTGCCGACACCGCCACCTACCTCTACCACGAGATCGCACCCGTGGCGAAGGCGAAGTGGGGCGTGGACTGCGGCATCGTGACCGGCAAGGACGCGCCGCGCGCGACGGTCAAGCTCGACGCATCCGATTTCCAGGAGGTTCTGTCGCGCTTTTCGCCCGTTTCGAAGGAACGTCCCGAATTTCGCGAGGCGCTGACTCCGGCGGCGCCGCAGGAGATCGACCTCCTCTTCGGTACGGACTGTGTTTCGGAAGGCCAGAATCTCCAGGACTGCGATTGCGTCGTCAACTACGACATCCATTGGAACCCCGTGCGGATCATCCAGCGGTTCGGGCGCGTAGACCGCATCGGCTCGACGAACGCGAAAGTGAAGCTCGTCAACTTCTGGCCAGACATCGACCTCAACGAATACATCGATCTCACCGACCGCGTGAAGAACCGCATGACGGGCGTGATGATCGCCGGCACGGGCACGGACAATCCGCTCAACGAAGGCGAGGACATCGGTTTCCGCGACGAGCCGCTCACCCGGATGAAGGGCGGTGAAATCGTCGAAATGGAAAATCTCAAGACGGGTGTTTCCATCACCGACCTCGGGCTCAACGAATACGCCCTTGCGCTGAAGAAGTACATCGAGTCGCATCCTTCCCTTGGCGCCGTGCCGCCAGGCGTGAACGCCGTCGTCGCGGCGAAGCCAGACGAGGGACTCGTGCCCGGTGTGGTGTTCTTCCTGCGGAATCGGGATGAAAAGCTCCGTAACGGGGTGAACTACTTCCATCCGTTCTACGCGGTCTATCTCACGATGGACGGCGCGGTGGTCAAGGACTCGACGCAGGGCAAGCAGATCATCGAGCTGCTGCGCAAGGGATGCGAAGGTGTAAGTGAACCTCTCGTGGAACTTTGCCGCGCCTTCAACCGTGAGACGAAGGACGGATTCAAGATGGAGGCCTATTCGGCATTGCTCTCAAAGGCGATTGAGTCCATCGCGGCGAAGAAGGCCGAGAGCGACATCGATTCCCTGTTCAGTTCAACCGAGACAACCGCTCTCGCGGGCGATTGCTCCAACCTCGACGCCTTCGAACTGATGGCGTTCTTTGTGATCAAATGAGTGCTTTCCCGGAGAGTGCCGCGTTTGGGCGGCGAATCGCCGTAGTCGAGCTGAAACGGCAGGGGTTGAAGCCGCGGCTCGCAGAGGGCGTCAAGTCGCTCGTCTGGGCGTATAAGCTCGCGCCGGCGACGGTGCATCTCGCGGCGACGGAGCAAGTGAAGGAAATCGAGGTCATGGATCTCGCCGTCAAGCCGGCGTTGGCGTCGTTGCGGACACGTTCCCTGTTGCTGGAGGCACTCAACGCGCTCATTCCCAACCCGTGCATTTTTCGTGTGACAGACGAGGAGGGTGGTCCGATCGAGATGGCGGTCTATCCGAAGGTTTCGGGCGGCGTGTTGTATGGGGATAGCGCGGTCTTCCGCTATGCGCGGAGCGACCCGTCAATGGATGGACGGGCGCAATGGCCGTCCGGCGTGACAACGCTGGAGTCGCTGCTCATTCACCTGACGGCGCAACTGGCGGGAATGGCGGTGAGGATTGGCGAACCGCTGAAGAGCTTTGACGCGCGTCACTACCGCGTGGAGTCGCTTCGTGCGGAACTCGCGGACATTGAGAAGAAACTTTCAAAGGAAAAGCAACTCAACCGCAAGTATGAGTTGGCAAAGGAAAAACAACGGCTTCAAAGGGAGATTGATTATGTCCAAGGTGCCTGAATTCGAAAAGGCGAAGTGCGAAACGCCGGATTTGGCGAAGCAGAATCTGGAGAAGCTGAAGGCGCTTTTCCCCGGCGTGGTGACGGAGGGGCCGGAGGGCGTTTCAATTGATGTCGAGGCATTGAAGCAGGAGTGCTCGGCGACGCCCATTGAGGGGAACGTCGAGCGCTACGAGTTCACCTGGCCGGGGAAGCGGGCGGCCAAGGCGGCGGCAAGCGCATCGACCACGAAGACGCTGCGCCCGTGCCGTGAGGAGTCGGTCAACTTCGACACGACCGAGAACCTCTACATCGAGGGCGACAACCTCGAAGTGCTGAGACTTCTCCAGTCCTCGTATGCGGGCAAGGTCAAGATGATCTACATCGACCCGCCCTACAACACGGGACACGATTTCGTCTATCGCGACCGCTTCTCGCTCACGCAGAAGGAGCTTGAAAGCGATGCAGGCGCATTCGACGAAGAAGGCAACCGGTTCGAAGTGAATGATTCGTCCGAAGCCCGCTACCATTCCAACTGGTGCTCGATGATGTATCCGCGCCTGAAACTTGCGCGGCAGTTGCTGAGGGATGATGGCGTCTTGTTTATGAGCATTGATGACAACGAGGTTGTCAATGCGAGAAAGTTGTGTGACGAGGTGTTTGGAGAAAGTAATTTTGTTGGAACTGTAATTTGGGAACGCGCTTTTGCACCAAAGAATGATGCAAAGTATTTTTCCGACAGTCATGACTATGTTTTAGTATATGGAAGAATGATAGACTTGTATGAAATCGGACGCTTACCGAGAAGTGAAGAATCTAATTCGAGATACAAAAATCCAGATAACGATCCGCGAGGTCTCTGGATATCTGGTGATTTGACTGCTAAAACGTATTCTCAAACATACGACTATCCTGTTACTACACCCAGTGGGCGAGTAGTTCATCCTTCGCATGGATCTTGTTGGCGAGTTTCTAAGGAACGTATGGCTGAACTAGTTTCAGATAATCGTGTGTGGTTTGGTGAAGATGGAGCAAATGTACCACGACTGAAGCGTTTTCTTTGCGACGTACAAGATGGAATGACACCTACAACACTATGGTTTTGTGAAGATGTCGGACATAATCAAGAAGGTCGTCAGGAACTTAAGAAACTTTTTGACGACAAAGGGTATTTTGATGGACCTAAACCGACTCGCCTATTGAACCGTGTGTTGCAAATTGCAAATCTGACAAATGATTCTTTAGTTCTTGATTTCTTCTCTGGCTCCGCAACAACAGCCCACGCCGTGATGCAACTCAATGCAGAGGATGGTGGGAATCGCAAGTTCATTCTGGTGCAGTTGCCGGAGCCATGTGCGGAAGGCAGCGAGGCGGCGAAGGCGGGGTATAAGAACATTTGCGAGATTGGTAAAGAGCGGATTCGCCGGGCGGGGAAGAAAATCTGCGAAGAGTTGAGAGTGAAGAGTGAAGAGTTGAAGAAGAAAGCGGAACAGAATGGCCCGGGGTTGTTCGACGAGCGCTCAGACAATCGATCAATCGAACAATCCGAACAATCGAACAATCCGAAAATTCCCGACATCGGTTTCCGCGTGCTGAAGCTGGATTCGTCGTCCATCAACGACACTTCGGCGACGGTGAGCGAGACGACTCAGGAATTTGCCAACTTCGACCGCATCAAGAGCGACCGCAGTTCGGAGGATTTGCTCTTTCAGATGCTTTTGGAAACGCACATTCCGCTCTCGGACAAGATCGAGAAGAGGAACGTTGGCGGCAATGAAGTGTTCTTCGTGTCCGATACGGCGCTCGTGGCGTGCCTGGATGCGAAGGCGAAGATGACGACCGATTTCTTCATTGAGGTGGCAAAGCTCAAACCCGGCATTGCGTTCTTCCGCGACGATGCGTTTGCCGACGATTCGGCCCGCACCAATCTTCAACAGGCGTTTGACCAGTTCTCGCCTTCGACGGCCATCAAGGTGATTTAAGCCATGAAGCTCAAATTCAAGAATCAGGATTTTCAGGAGGCGGCGACTGCGGCGGTGTGTGATGTCTTCAGCGGCCAGCCGTATCATGATCCGAACGTTTACACGGTCGATCCCGGGCGAGTGCAGCCGAGGATTGCGGCGGTTCAGGCGCAAGGTTCGTTGCCGGGTTTTGAGACGATGGCGCAGGGACAGTTCGCATTCAACACAGAAGAACCGGATGTCGGCTACAAAAATGCAGAGATCGAGCTGGGGAATGTCGACCTTTCCAAGAATCTGCATGAGGTGCAGGATCGGCAGAACTTGGAGCATTCGGTATTCGGCGGTCACGCGGGACGCGTGGCCCTGCCGGAACTTGAGGTGGAGATGGAGACTGGTACGGGCAAGACGTTCGTTTACATCAAGACCATCTTCGAGCTGAACAAGCGCTATGGCTGGTCGAAGTTCATCATCATCGTTCCCGGCATCGCCATTCGCGAGGGCGTGAAGAAGTCCCTCGACATCATGGCGGACAAGTTCCTGAGCGACTACGGCAAGACTGCGAAGACCTACGTTTACAACTCGGCGCATCCGCAGGACGTTCTCGACTTCTCCACGAGCGCAGACATCCAGGTGATGGTGATGAACGTGCAAGCATTCAATGCGCGGGGAAAGGATGCGCGGCGCATTTACATGGAGTTGGACGAGTTCGGCAGCCGCAAGCCCATCGACATGATTGCGGCGAATCGCCCGATCCTCATTCTCGACGAACCGCAGAAAATGGAGGGCAAGGCGACGAACGAGATGCTGCCGCTCTTCCATCCGCTGATGATCCTGCGCTACTCGGCGACACACAAGACGCTGCACAATCTCGTCTATCGTCTTGACGCCATCGATGCCTTCGAGCAGAAGCTCGTCAAGAAGATCGAGCCGGTTTGCATCGACGTGTCGAATCGGGCCGGGGTGTATTCTTACATTTACTGTTCGGAGATACGTCCGGGGAAGGACGGACCCGAGGCCTTGCTGGAATTTCAGATCCAGCGCAAGACGGGCGAAATCGTAAATGAGACGAGAGTTGTCCGAAAGGGTGACGATCTGCTGCAACTTTCCAGAGGTGTCAGCGCGTATCAAGACCGCTATCGCGTCATTGAACTGAACGCCAAAGACGGCTACGGCATAATCGGTTTTGAAAACGGACTCACCCTCATGCCGGGGCAAGTGACGGGCGATGTGTCGGAAAAGGAACTGCGGCGCATTCAGATCCACGAGTCGATCAAGGCGCATCTCGACAAGGAGACGCAGCTCTTCCCGCAGGGCGTGAAAGTGCTGACCCTTTTCTTCATCGACAAGGTCGCGAATTACCGCGTCTATTCCGACAACAAGGACGAACGCGGTCGTTCAGGTGAATATGCCAAGATGTTCGAGGAAGAGTACAGAAAGCAAATCGCCGATCGGCTTTCACAACTTGAAGGGGTGGGGATTGATCCTGCGCTCAAGAAGTACTGGGAGGGAATTTCCGCCGAGAAGACGCATTCCGGGTATTTCGCCGAGGATAAGAAGCATCGCATCGTGGATTCCAAGGACGGCAAGGAAAGCGAGAGCGACACGAGCGCCTACGATCTCATTCTCAGGAACAAGGAGCAGCTGCTCTCGCTGGAGGAACCCGTACGTTTCATTTTCTCACACTCCGCTCTACGTGAAGGGTGGGACAATTCGAATGTGTTTGTGATGTGTCCGCTGAAGAAACCCGACGCGGGCAATGAGGTGGCGCGGCGACAGGAGGTGGGGCGAGGGCTGCGGCTTTGCGTGAACCAGGACGGAGACAGGCAGGATGATCCGGCAACCGTTCATTCGGTCAATGTTCTCACGGTTGTCGCGAATGAGGAATTTTCCACGTATGTGAAAGGACTTCAGAAGGAAATCCTCGAGTCGTGTGCGCGGCGTTCCATTTTGGCGGATGTCAATTTCTTCCAAGGCAAGGTCCTTAAGGCAGAAGTCGAGGTCGCAAAGAGAGAGACGGTGAACGGCCGACCGATCGAGACGATCGTTCATGAAACGCAGAAACATGCGATTACGGAGCAGGAGGCGAAACTCCTCAACAAGTGGCTCTACAAAAACGACTTCATCGACGAGTCCGACAACGTACTACCTGCGTGGCGCGAGGCGCGGGACGCGAATACGGTCCCCGAGCTGCCCGAAGCGTTGGCGAATTTGAAGACGTTCGAGGAAGAGGTGTATAAGCTCGTCGATTCGGTGCGCGATCCGAACGCGATCAAGAAGTTCACCGAGTCGAAGCGCCCCAAGCCGCTCAAGACCAACGCAAATTTTGCGAAGAACGAGTTCAAGGAACTTTGGAAGCGCATCAACCATAAGACGGCCTATACGGTTGAGTTTTCCAGTACAGAACTGATTCAGAAGTCGATTGAGGCTTTAGACCGGCAGATCGACATCCCCATGTTGACCTACACGGTCAAAAAGGCGCAGCAGGTCGCCGGCGACACATTCGCGATGGTTGCCCACGAATCGCACGAAGTCTACGAGCATTACACGGAGACGGGTGTCAAGTACGACTTGATCGGCAAGGTCGCCGAGGGTACGGTCCTCACGCGCAAAACCGTGCGGGCGATTCTCTCGGGCATGAAGGCCTTTCGGTTCAACCAGTTCAAGTACAATCCCGAGAAGTTCATCGCCGAGTGCATCCGCATCATCAACGAACAGAAGGGGACGATGATCGTGGAGCATATCCAGTACCACATCCTCGAAGAGACTTACTCAACCGACATCTTCACGAAGAATCAGATGATCCTTCCTGCGCACATGGTTCCGATTCGCGATGACCGACAACTCCTCCAGAAGCACATCTACGACTATCTCACAACCGATTCGGCAGGGGAGAAGAATTTTGCGAAGGACCTGGACAATGCGGCGGATGTCGTCGTGTACGCAAAGTTGCCAGGCGGGTTTACCATCCCGACGCCGCTCGGAAGCTACAATCCTGACTGGGCGATTGCGTTCAAAGAGGGTTCGGTCAAGCATCTTTACTTTGTCGCAGAGACGAAGGGATCGATGTCCGAGATGCAATTACGTGAAATCGAGAAAACGAAAATCGCCTGCGCGAAGAAGTTCTTTGTCGCGTTAGGCGAGAAGGGAACCGAATATCACGTGACCTACAAGAAAGTGTCGAGCTATTCAGATCTCCTCTGCGCGGTCAATTCGAGAGACACATAATAAAGGTGCCGGGCGTTCTGGGCCGAATTTGTTTCACATGGAAAAGAGAATCATGTATAATGTTTCTCTGATGAAAACTGGCACTATCGGGTCTGACCTTATAGTGCCACAAGTCGAAAGAAAATTCGCCAAAGACGTCTAGGGTATGGAACTTGCATGCGGAAGCGAATCTCCCTTGGGGACAGTCCCCTGCGATTCTATACCAACAGTCCCCTGCGATTCTGAGAAGAAGGAGCGATGCCGACCGCATAGAGGTCGAGCGGTTCTTCAGCGTCGAGAAGCGGTGCTGCGGCGCGGGACTCATCATGACGAAGCTCTCGAAGACCACGCTTGGTAGCATCGCGCTCTCGGTCCTCGTGGCGAACCTGTTCGGAGTCCAGCTCCCGCTTCTTTTTTTGTTCTATTTCATGGACGCGCCGGATGGTGCGTCGTCCTTCCACATGCTGGAAATCGAGGACGAGGCGGCATGACGGACGCGGTCACAGACATCTGCTGGCGATGTGCGGTCACCGAGCGGCGAGAAACCCCGCACCCAACGCCGAATCGATGCTTTTATGGGCAGACACTAACTACGAAAACTTGGTTCCGCTGGGCACGGGGGGGGAATGGGGAAATTTGTTCTTTGCAAATCCATCGTCCCCCTCGCCGGATGCATCTTGGAAAGCGGTATGGTTGACATTGTGTGTCATTTTGTCCCAAGGTGACACGGTGTGTCATTTTGTTTCGTATATTTGTGCGATAATGAATGATATTTGTTGTTTGTAATCTTGGCATGTTCTTTGCTAATAAGGGGCGTGACCGCATGGTGTGGTCCGCAAGGCGATTTTAAAGCAAAGAGACAGAAGAAGAGAGGTAAAATATGGCTAAAGTACTTGGTATTGACCTTGGTACGACGAATAGCTGCATGGCCGTGATGGAAGGTGGCCAGGCGACGGTGATTCCGAACAAGGAAGGCGCGCGTACGACGCCCTCGATCGTGGCGTTCACGAAGACGGGCGAGACGCTTGTCGGCCAGGCGGCGAAGCGCCAGGCGGTGACGAATCCGAAGTCCACGATTTATTCGATCAAGCGCTTCATGGGCCGTCGATACGACGAAATGTCGGAAGAAATCAAAATGGTGCCGTACGATGTGGTGCGTGCCGCGAATGGCGATGCCGCAGTGAAGGTGGGCGACAAGACGTACAGCCCGCAGGAAATTTCGGCGATGATCCTCCGAAAGCTCAAGGAGGATGCGGAAGCGTTCCTCGGCGAGAAGATCACGGAAGCGGTCATCACGGTGCCGGCCTACTTCAACGACTCGCAGCGCCAGGCGACGAAGGACGCCGGCCACATTGCGGGCCTCGACGTGAAGCGCATCGTGAACGAGCCGACGGCGGCCTCGCTCGCGTACGGCCTTGACAAGAAGACGAACGAGAAGATCGCCGTCTACGACTTCGGCGGCGGCACGTTCGATATTTCGATCCTCGACATCGGCGACGGCGTTTTCGAAGTGAAGGCGACGAACGGCGATACGCACCTCGGCGGCGACGACCTCGACCAGGCGATCATGAAGTGGATGATGGAGGACTTCCAGCGCGAAAACGGTATCGATCTTTCGCGCGACATGATGGCCCTCCAGCGTCTCAAAGAGGAAGCCGAGAAGGCGAAGTGCGCGCTTTCGAGCGCGATGACCTACGATATCTCGTTGCCGTTCATCACGGCGGATGCGACGGGCCCGAAGCATCTCACGGCCTCGCTCACGAAGGCGAAGCTCGAGCAGCTCACCGATGGTCTTGTGGAGCGCACGACCAGCCCCTGCTTGAACTGCCTTCATGATGCCGACCTTTCGAGCGTCGACGAAGTGGTGCTCGTGGGCGGCCAAACGCGTATGCCGCGCATCCAGGAACAGGCGAAGAAGCTCTTCAGCAAGGAACCGCACAAGGGCGTGAATCCTGACGAAGTGGTGGCGATGGGCGCGGCCATCCAGGGCGGCATCATCAAGGGCGACGTGAAGGACGTGCTCCTTCTCGACGTGACGCCGCTCACGCTCGGCATTGAAACGCTCGGCGGCGTGCTCACGCCTTTGATCGAGCGCAACACCACGATCCCGGCGAAGAAGAGCCAGGTGTTCTCCACGGCGGCGGACAACCAGCCGGCGGTGACGATCTCGATCTTCCAGGGCGACCGCAAGATGGCGCGCGACAACAAGTCGCTCGGCAACTTCAACCTCGACGGCATTCCGCCCGCGCCGCGTGGCGTGCCGCAGATCGAAGTGACGTTCGATATCGACGCGAACGGCATCCTCAAGGTGAGCGCGAAGGATCTCGGCACCGGCAAGGAGCAGAACATCACGATCACGGCGGCGAGCGGGCTTTCGAAGGACGAAATCGAAAAGATGCGGCGCGATGCCGAAATGCACGCGGCGGAAGACGCGAAGCGCCATGAAGACGTGGAGACGCGCAACAAGGCCGAATCGCTCGCCTTCCAGGTCGAGAAGACCCTGAAGGAGAACGGCGACAAGGTGCCGGCCGACAAGAAGGCCCCTGTCGAATCCGCCCTCAAGGACCTCCAGGAGGCGCTGAAGGGGCAGGACGTGGCCGCGATCAAGGCGAAGGAAGAGGCGCTCATGAAGGCGATGGAGCCGGTGGCCCAGGCGATGTACGCGCAGCAGGGCGCCCAGGGTGCGCAGGGGGCGGGCCCGCAGGGCGGGTTCAATCCCGGCGCCGGTACGCCGCCGCCGCACGAAGAGCCGCCGAAGTCCGGCAAAGACGACGCCGTTGACGCCGACTACACGATGAACTAAGTCTTTCAACCACAAACAATTCTCGTTAACAAGGAGTAAAAAGAAGATGAACATTAGACCCCTCGGTGACCGTGTGCTTGTTGAACCGGTCGAAGAAAAAGAACAGATGATCGGCGGTATCTACATTCCCGATGCCGCGAAGGAAAAGCCGATCAAGGGCACGGTCAAGGCCCTCGGCAAGAAGTATGACAAGGACCACAAGGAACTTGCCTTCGATGTCAAGGTCGGCGACGAAGTGCTCCTGCCGAAGTACGGCGGCACCGAAGTGAAGATCGGCGACAAGAAGCTCCAGCTCGTCCGCGAAGAGGACCTCCTGGGCGTGTTTGAAAAGTAATCCAACGGACGGGGAAACCCCGGTTTCCCCGAACCCCTTCAATAAGGAAAGGTTGATTTAATTATGGCTAAACAGATTAAGTTCGACGCGGATGCGCGTCAGAAAATCCTCGCGGGCGTTGAGAAGCTCTCCGCCGCGGTGACCTCCACGCTCGGCCCCTCCGGCCGCAACGTGATCCTCGACAAGAAGTTCGGCTCGCCCCAGATCACCAAGGACGGTGTGACGGTTGCGAAGGAAATCGAACTCGCCGATCCCTTTGAGAACATGGGTGCGCAGATGGTGCGCGAAGTCGCTTCCAAGACGAACGACGTTGCGGGCGACGGCACCACCACGGCTACGCTCCTCGCGGAGGCGGTCTATCGCGAAGGCCTGAAGAACATCACGGCCGGTGCGAACCCGATGGCCCTCAAGCGCGGCATCGACAAGGCGACGGACGCCGTCGTCGACGCGATCGCCAAGCTCGCCAAGAAGGTGAAGAGCGCCGAAGAGATCGCCCAGGTCGCGACGCTTTCCGCGAACGGCGAAGAGGCGATCGGCAGCATCATCTCCGAAGCGATGGACAAGGTGGGCAAGGACGGTACGATCACGGTTGAAGAGGCGAAGACTCTCGAGACCACGCTCGACGTCGTCGAGGGCATGCAGTTCGACAAGGGCTATCTCTCCCCGTACTTCGTGACGGATCCGGAAGAGATGGAGTGCGTGCTCGAGAACCCCTACATCCTCCTCTTCGAGAAGAAGATCTCGAACCTTCAGGACATGCTCCCGCTCCTCCAGAGCGTGGCCAAGACGGGCAAGCCGCTGATGATCATCGCAGAAGACGTCGAGGGCGAAGCGCTCGCGACGCTCGTCGTGAACAAGCTGCGCGGCTCCTTCCAGGTGTGCGCGGTGAAGGCGCCGGGCTTCGGCGACCGCCGGAAGGCGATCCTCGAGGACCTCGCGATCCTCACGGGCGGCAAGCTCATCAGCGAAGACATCGGCATCAAGCTCGAGAACGTGACGCTCGAAATGCTCGGCAGCGCCGCGAAGGTCACGGTGGATAAGGACAACACCACGATCGTCAAGGGCAAGGGCAAGTCGGCCGACATCTCCGCGCGCGTTGCGCTCATCAAGAAGCAGATCGAAGAGACGACGAGCGACTATGATCGCGAGAAGCTCCAGGAGCGCCTCGCGAAGCTCGCCGGCGGCGTTGCGATCATCAAGGTGGGCGCGGCTACGGAAGCGGCGATGAAGGAGAAGAAGGACCGCGTGGACGATGCGCTCCATGCGACGCGTGCGGCCGTGGAAGAGGGCATCGTTCCTGGCGGCGGTGTGGCGTATCTGCGTTGCCAGAAGGCCGTTGAGGCCCTCGCGCTCGAAGGCGACGAGAAGGTGGGCGCCACCATCATCGCCCGTGCGATCGAAGCCCCGCTCCGCAAGCTCGTGAACAACGCGGGCCAGGAAGCCGCGCTCGTGATCGCCAACGTCAAGAAGGCGAAGGGCGCCGAGGGCTACAACGTGCGTACTGGCGAATACGGCGACCTCCTCAAGTGCGGCGTCGTTGACCCGGCCAAGGTCGCGCGCACGGCTCTCCAGAATGCGGCCTCGATCGCGGGCCTGCTCCTGACGACCGACTGCATGGTCACGGATATTCCCGAGAAGAAGGAATGCAACTGCAACCATGGCGGCCAGCCCGGCATGGACGGCATGATGTAATCCCGTTCGCGGTTCAAGTCCGTTACGAAGCCCGTCTCTGCGTCAAGTGGAGGCGGGTTTTCTTTTGCGGGCGACGGATTTTTCAATGGCGGATTGCACGCTGTTTTGCTAGAATAGGGGCATGAATTTTTCAGAAAGTCTTGGTGGAAACGGTTCGCAGGCGGTGAGCGCCTACGACCGTTTTCCTGCTGTGTCCGTTCCCGTGACGGCGAGCGATTACGCCGCGAGCGGCTGGGTGGCGATCGGGCGAGAACTCGCCTCGCGGATTGCCGCGCTCGGGCGGGCGAAAACCGTCGTGTGCGTGGACTTCTATCACGGCGTGTGGGAAGACGACGTTGTCGCGGCGCTCACGGCCGCGTTGAAGCCCGTCCACGTGTTCCTCACGCGCGAAGCGAACCGTTCGCCAGCCGAAGTGGACGCGATGCTCGCGCGTGAACTCGGCGACGATCGCGTGTTCGCGCTTCTTTCGCACCGCACGGTGGAGGAGTTCTTCGACCCTGCGAAAACGGCGGCGCTTGCCGCGCGCATCGCGGCCGTGGAGGAGGGCGTCGTTCTCGTATGCGGCGTTGCGGCGGCGGCCGTGTGCCCCATGCGCGATCTCCTCGTCTATGCCGATCTGGCGCGCTGGGAAATCCAGCTTCGCTTCCGGAGCGGGCGCCTCGGGAACTGGCTCGCCGAGAATGCGGGCGAAGACGTGCTGCGCCTCTACAAGCGCGGTTTCTTCATCGACTGGCGCGTTCTCGACCGCCACAAGCGCACGCTCTACGACGCGATCGACTATCTTCTCGATACGAACGCCGCCGAGCCGAAACTGATGACGGGCTCGGCGTTCCGCCGGGGGCTCGCCCTCGCCGCCGCGCAGCCGTTCCGCGTGAAGCCCTACTTCGATCCGGGTGTGTGGGGCGGCCAGTGGATGAAGGAGAAGTTCGGTCTCGATCCCAAAGCGAAGAACTACGCCTGGAGTTTCGACGGCGTGCCCGAGGAGAATTCGCTCCTCTTCAAGATCGGCGATCTCGTGGTTGAAACGCCGGCGATCAATCTCGTCTTCCGCCATCCGCATGAGCTCCTGGGCGAGAAGGTGCATGCCCGTTTCGGCGCCGAGTTCCCGATCCGCTTCGATTTGCTCGATACGATGAAGGGCGGGAATCTGTCGCTTCAGTGCCATCCGCTCACGGAGTACATCCAGGAGACGTTCGGCATGCACTATACGCAGGACGAGAGCTACTATCTGCTCGACGTGGACGAAGCGGCTTCTCCGTGCGTCTACCTCGGCAAGAAGACGGGCGTGACGCGCGAGGAATTTTCAGCGGCGCTTCTTGAAAGCGAGAAGACGGGATCTTTCGAGGCGATGAAATACGTGAATGCGATTCCGGCGCACAAGCACGACCATTTCCTCATTCCTGGCGGCACGATCCACTGCTCGGGCGCGAACTGCATGGTGCTTGAGATTTCCGCAACGCCCTACATCTTCACGTTCAAGATGTGGGATTGGGGGCGGCTCGGGCTCGACGGCCGGCCGCGGCCCATCCACGCGCGGCATGCGCTCGCCAACATCCAGTTCGACCGCGACACCGCATGGGTGAAGAAGAATCTCGTCGGCCGCGTGGAGACGCTCTCCGAAAAGCCGGGCGTGAAGGAGGAACGTACGGGCCTTCACGAGCGCGAGTTCATCGAAACGCGCCGCCATTGGTTCACCGTGCCGGTGGAACATGAAACGGGCGGAGGGGTGAACGTGCTCAATCTCGTTGAAGGCGACGAGGCGACGGTGGAGAGCCCCACGGGGGCGTTCGCGCCGTTCGTCGTACACTATGCCGAAACGTTCATCATTCCCGCTGCGGTGGGGAAATACGTGATTCGCCCGTCGGGTCCGCACGCCGAACGGGTGCATGGTACGATCAAGGCGTTTGTGCGGACGTGAGGAAACGAGGAGGGAGAGGAATGAAGACGATGATGAGAGGATTTCTCGCAGGTGTTGCCGCGTGGGCGAGCCTCGCCGCGGTGGCGGGGCCGAGCGATTGGGTGGACATGACCTACGGCATCGGGCATACGTGCGGGAACTGTTTGATCGGGCCGTCGCTGCCGCACGGAAGCATTCACCCGAGCCCCGATACGGTGGCGGCGCCGCTCGCGAAACGGCGTGCCGTTGCCAGCGGCTACTATCCGGGCGACGTGGTGGACGGCTTCTCGCAGCTCCATGCGCACGGCGCGGGGAACAGCTGCCCGAGCTACGGGCTCTTCCTCATGCGGCCCTGCGTGGAAGGGGAGGCCTACACGCCCTCGCCGATCGAATTTGTGGAAACGCATCCGTATGTGTTCAAGGCGCGTCTTACGGCAACGGGCATCGGCGTGGAGCTTGCCGCGAGCGAGCATGCGGCCGTCTACGCCTTCACGTTCCCAGAGGGGAAGAAGGGACGTGTGACGTGGGATGTGAAGCGCAAGATCGGGCGTGCCGAGGCTTCCAAGGACGCGAAGATCGAGCGGGCGGGGAACGCGGTGTTCGGCGGCGGCACGTATTCGGGCAACTGGAATCCGGCGGCCTATGCGGCGTATTTCTACGCCGAGGAGGAAGCGGCGGGAGATCGGCTCGTCGTGCGAGTGGCGGTGTCGTTCCGGAGCGTCGCGCGGGCGAAGGAGTGGTTCGCGGCGGAGGTGCGCGGGAAGAGCGTGGCGGATCTCGCCGCGCGCGGGCGCACGCTCTGGGACGAGCGCCTTTCGTGCCTCACTGTGGAAGGGACGGATGCCGAAACGCGGCGGCGGTTCTATTCGAACCTCTACCACACGTTCATCCAGCCGCGCGACCGCACGGCGGACTACGGTGACTGGCCGAACGACGCGGTGGTGATGGACGACCAGTACACGCTCTGGGATACGTGGCGCACGCTCTTCCCGCTCATGGCGATCGTCGATCCTGAGTCCGTGGCCGCCACCGTCAACTCCTTCGCGGCGCGGCAGAAGTTCAACGGGCGATGCGAGGTCGCCTTCATCGGCTGCAAGGACTTCCAGGCCGGCCAGGCGGGCGACGAGGCGGATAACGTGATTGCCGACGCGATTGCGAAGGACGTGCCGGGCATCGACCGCGCCGGGGCGTGGGAGGTGCTGCGGGCGCATGCCGCCCGCCGCACGGCGGACTACCGCACGCGCGGGTGGGCGGTGACCGAACGGCGCGAAGGGTATGACGGGCGTTTCCGCAGCGGCACGGCAACCTTGGGCTTCGCCTACAACGACTGGTGCGCCGCACAGGTGGCGGAGAAACTCGGCAAGGCGGCCGAGGCGGCGGCCTTGCGCCGGAGGAGCGGCAACTGGACGAATCTCTGGGATGCGGCGGCCGTCGATGAGAAGAGCGGTTTTGCGGGCTTCATCCGTGCACGGGACGCACAGGGCCGTTTTTCGAAGACGCCCCCGCGCAAGGGGAAGGACTTCTATCAGGGCTCGGCCTGGGAATATTCCTTCTTCGTGCCGCATGATCTTCCAGAACTCATTGCCCGCTGTGGCGGGCGGGAGCGATTCGCGGCACGTCTCAAATACGCCTTCGACCATAAGCTCATCGACTTCGGCAACGAACCCTCGTTCCTCACGCCGTGGCTTGGGTGCTTCGTGGGGAATACGGCCCTTGCGGCGGACTGCGCCGCCAAGATGAAGGCGAGCTTCACGGCGAAGGGGCCGCCCGGCGACGACGACTCGGGCGCGATGGCCTCGCTTTACGTGTTCATCTCGGCGGGCTTCTTCCCGATTGCCGGGCAGGATCTCTACGCCCTCCACGGCACGGATATTCCCAAGGTGGCGTTCCATTTGCCCAACGGAAGAACGTTCGTTGTCAAGGGATGTGCTGGCACCGGTTTTACCACGGCGACACTCAATGGCCGTGTTCTGGCAGAACCGTTCATTCGCCATGCCGACATCATGAAAGGCGGGGAATTGCGTTTCGGCCGATAGGCCGTTTGTGGCTTGCGCCTGGAGGGATTATATGATAGAATCTCCTCCATGGAAACAAGAAAAGGATTGATGTCTTTGGCTTTGATGGTCGGGCTTGTTGGAGGCGTTCAGGCCGCGCCGCCGGCGTTGGCGCTTCATCTTGATTTCAACAGTCTTCAGCTGAAACGCGAAGCGGTGGTGAAGGTGCTCCGTTCGGCGGCGGCGATCGGGTATAATGCGGTCCTCTGGGAGATCGAGGACAAGGTGAAGTGGGAGACGTGCCCCGAGTGCGTGCATCCCGAAGCTTTTACCAAGGCGGAATTCAAGGCGATTCTTGCCGAGGCGAAGCGCCTTGGGCTGGCGCCGATTCCGCTTTTCCAGACGTTCGGACACGCCGAGTACGTACTCATGCACGGGCGCCATCCGGAGTGGATGGAGAAGCCGGCGGAACTTTCCTCGTGCTACTGCGTGTCGAAGCCGGAGGTCCGTGCCTTCCAGAAGCGGATGATCCACGAATATCTGGACCTGTTCGGTCCCGATGTGAAGGAGTTCCACCTTGGCGGCGACGAGGCCTACACTTTCGGAACGTGTCCTGTATGCAGCAAGCGCGGCCGCATGGACCTCTATGCCGAGCATCTCAAGGACGTTTCGTCCGAAATCGTCGCCAAGGGCATTCATCCCGGCGTGTGGTGCGACATGATCCTGGGCGAAAAGAACAAGACCGAAACGGCGAAGATTCCGCGCATGTTTACGATCTGGTTCTGGGACTACAGTTACAACGGCAAGAACAAGCTCCGTTGGACGGGCTTTGAGTCCCTCAAGGAACTCGGGTTCCGCATCTTCCTCTGTCCGTCGTCGAACAGCGCAGGGGATGGTCCGTTCCTGCCGCGCTTTCGGTTCCACGCGGACAACATCGCGGCCTCGGCCGAGCTCGCGCG
>JAZLJP010000091.1:0-24713 GCA_045617985.1 Kiritimatiellia bacterium | reverse complement strand
ACTGGATCTCAAAGTGCTCGGGCGCGAAGCGGTTGACGAGTTCAAGCCCCTCCTCGACGGTCGGCGTGACCGCGAAGAGAATGCCGTCGCGGTCGATGACGCGCTGGATGAGCGCCTTGCGGGAGAGCGTCTCGGTCTGCGCGAAGAGCTCCTTCCGGACCTCCTCGGCGAAGGACTTCGACTGCGTGACGAGCAGGGACTTCTCCCAGCCGCTGCCGTGCTCGGCCTGCGAGAGGAGATCGGCCGCGACCCACTTCGCCGAGACGGTGCCGTCCGCGAGCACGGCGATCTCGCTCGGGCCCGCCACTTGGTCGATGCCCACGTAGCCGTACACCTGGCGCTTCGCGGCGGTGACGAACGCGTTGCCGGGCCCGACGATCTTCTGAACCTTCCTCACGCTCTTCGTGCCGAACGCCATGAGGCCGATGGCCTGGATGCCGCCCACGCGGTAGATTTCCGTTGCCCCCGCGAGCTTGAGCGCGTAGAGGAGCACGGGGTTCGGCGTGCCCGTAGGCCCCGCCGGCGTACACGCCACGATCTCCTTCACGCCCGCCGCCTTCGCGAGCGTCACCGTCATCACGCTCGTCGAAGCAAGCGGCGCCGTGCCGCCCGGCACGTACACGCCCACGCGGTCCATCGGCGAATAGAACTCGCCCGCCGTGCCGCCGCGCGGCGTCTTCATCGTCCAGGGCGCCTTGAGCGAGGCCTTCGAAAACTTCATCACGCGCCGATACGCGTCCTTCACCGCCTTCTTCAAGGCCGGCGCCACCTGCGCCTGGGCCGCGGCGAGTTCCTTCTCCGTCACGCGGAACTGTTTCGCCGTGAGCTTGGCGCCTTCGAACTTTTCAATGTAATGCGCAACGGCGGCATCGCCTTCAGAGCGCACGGCGGCAAGCACCTCCTGGGCGGCCTTTTCGGCCTCCTCGGGAAACGCGCTGCGCGCGAGGAATTTTGTCACATACTTGCTCTGCGGCTTTTCCGCCGACCATTCGACGATCCGAACCATTGCTCTTTCTTTCTTGTGCTGTTTCAGTAGGAGTGGATATTATAGCACAAGATGAGTAAAAGGATGTAAAGGATTTGTGAAAAATGAACGATTGAGGCGTGGCGCACGGTCTGGGGCGGTCGCGGGGCGGGCGCCGGTACGGCGCACCAGGCACCAAGCACCAGGCACCGACTAACGCGTTTTGAAGTCGATGACGCTTTCGACCGCCATCGACTCATCGGCCGCGCGCACGCAAAAGAGGCGGAAGTTTTCGCCGCCCGGCGGCACGTCGAAAACGAGGTGCTTCGGCTCGTAGAGGGCCTTCGGCACGTCCTTCACCCACGCCGCCTTCGCGTCGGCCGCGCGGCGTTCTTTCGTGAACACAGCCGGGCAGAGGAGGCGCTCTTCGGGGTAGGCCGCGCGGCTTGCAAGGCGCGTCATCGTATCGGCGGTCATGTGAAGCTGATCCCACATGCAGGCGAAATAGGCCTGCGCCTTGAGCGCCTTCACGAGCCCCATCGACATCGAATGGTGGCCGTGATGGTTCACCTTTGCAAGGTTCACGGGGCCGCACGCCTTGCCCAATTCGTTTTCGATCTGGATCTTCTTTCCGGGCGAGACGGTAATGCCGTCGGAGAAGTCGCCCGCCGTGAAGAAGCGGAACTTCCCGTAGGTGAAGACCATGCCGAGCGACATGCCGTTTTCATTGAGCCGGCGCGGCGGATTCGGGCGCGAGAGAAGAGGTTTATAGAGGTCCTTCACCGTGCCGTCGGGGAAAAGGATGCGTCCATTCGCGCAGAGCGGCTCTACGGTGAACCCCGCCGCCGGGCCGCGCAGCGGAGAAAGCTGGCCGCTCCCCTTCTCAAGACGGAACTTCTCGATCTTCGTGCCGCGCCGCGCCATCTCGGCGTAGACGGCGCGGAGGTTGCCCACCATGGAGCCGTCTTCTTTCCAATCCTTCGGAAGAGGGTCGGAGAAGTCCGGCCAGGCACGGTCGACGACCTGCGCGAAATCGAGGAAGTCGATCGCCTGCCCGAGGCCGCTCTTCACGTAGGAGCCGTCGGCGGATTTTCCCGCATGGTACGCAAGCCCCCCGCCATGGTCGCTGTGATAGTGCGAAAGCATGAAGCGATCCACCTTCTTCCCATGCGGATTCACCCGTAGCACATAGCGCGAAACCCATTCGCCCGCATGGCGGCCCATCGAAGGGAGAATCGGAATCTGAAGCTTGCCGCGCTTGTGCGCCGCGTGGTCGCCCACGTCGATGAGGAGCGTCGTACCATCCGGATAAATGAGAAAGAGCGATTCCGCAACGCCCGTGTAGATGGCATGGATCTGGAAATGCCCCGGCTGCCACGGCCGAAGCGCCTTACCCGCCGCCGCATCCGCCTGGCCGGCGGCAAACGCCTTCACAAACTCGCCCAAGCCCATCGTCGCCGCAGCCCCCAGGCCCGCCGCCAAAAACGCTCTTCGTTTCATCGCTTTCAACCTTTCTCTAAATGAATGATTTGCCCATGGCTCAATTATAGCATATTTTCTGCCATAGAGACGAGGCCGAAAACCGTCAACAGTCGAAAAAGGGCGCATCTGAGTTTTTCACCACTGAAAGCGCGGAAACCGGCTCCGCCGGACACAGAAGGCGATTGGAAGAAATACGCTTCGCACCACCATCGACCCTTCTTTTTTGACGTAGGGTTTCATTCATTGATTCGATATTCCGATGCCAGTCGTAGACTTCGGCAGTCACGCTATTCGACTGCTCTTTGTCGATCTAGGCAATACCCCAACCATAATACCTGTCTCCACCGGATTTGAATGGCAATTCTGTAAAATGAGACGAGGAAAAGCGTCACAGCTCGTAACCGACAAACGCAACCGATACAACGAACAAGACTCCGAGTACGGTTTCGAAAATCAACTGTCGCATTGCTTCAAACATTTCATTACCTTCCTTCCTGCGGTCTTTCAATCACGCCCTTCGATCACGACGTTCGCGGAGGGATGACTGCCCGGGTTTACAACCGGCAACGGCCTCCCGTAGACCTTAGGGCCACGAAACCGTCACCGGCAGATGCAACGCAGACATCATACTCCACTTTTCAGGAGATCGTCAACAGCATTCATTCGGAATCTTCCGCGTCAGACAGCAGCCGGTTTCCGTGGTAAACGCCCCCACCACTGCGCGCCAAGGTACTGCCGCGAGCCCTGCGAGGCCGTAGATCGAACAAGAGGAGATCACGGTGAATGACCCAGATGCGCCCCTACGCCCGGCTAACGCGCAGATAGTGAATGAAGTTTGCCTTAAAATGTGGTACAATAGTCAACGTCTTTTCCATCAACCTTTCAAGGAACACTCCGATGCGCACGATTCTCACTGCCAGCCTCATGGTTAGCGCCCTTTTCACGGCGGTTGCAGCCGCCGATCTCGACGACTACGCCTTTCTCGTCAAATACATGCCGGAGAAAGATCGGGGCGTCGTGAGCGAAGCCTATTTGCGTCAGAACGTGACCCTCGCCCAGGAGGCGCTCAAAACGGCACCATGGCGCGCGACGATTCCAACCGAAATCTATCGCGAGTACATTCTGCCCTATTCCTCCATCGGCGAAGAGGTGGACGACTGGCGGCCGCTCTTCCGCAAGACGTTCTGGCCGCTCGTCAAATCCTGTGCGACGACGGGCGAAGCCGTCTCGCTCATCAACTCGAAGATCTGGGATACGCTCAACGTCCACTACAACACGAAGCGCGACAAGCCCGACCAGTCGCCCTTCCACTCGATGCGCATCCACATGGCGTCCTGCACGGGCCTTGCGATCATCCAGGTGGACGTGTTCCGCGCCTGCGGCATCCCCGCGCGCTTCACGGGCTGCAACTGGACGCCGATTCCGGGCAATCACTCATGGGTGGAATACTACGACAACGGCACCTGGCACTTCTTCGACGACGCCGTTGCCAACAAGCGCCTTCCGCCGGACGTCGCCTGGTATCGCCCCTACGCCGCGATGGCGGACGGCTCGAACCCGCGCACGAAGATCTACGCGGCGCGGTGGAGCCCGAACAAAGACAACCTCCGCTTCTGGCTCACCTGGCGCGGCGGCGACTGCCCAAGTACGATTCCCGCCGAAGAGGTCACCGCCTCCTATGCGCGCTACCGCGCGGCTCTGCCGGAATCGCGCATCGCCTTCGTCGCCCACAACGCCGAGGGCCGCCGCATTCCCACCACGTTCCGCCTCATTGCGCCGAGCTCCGGCAAGGTGATGGCCGAAGGCACCACGTTCGATGAAACCCACGATCTCAACGACCACTGCATCATCTCGCTCCCCGAGCACACGATGGCCATCATCCACGTCAAAGAGGCCAACGGTGCGTTCCGCCCCGCGGGCTACACCGAATTCGGCAAGAAGCAACAGCTCTTCGACATCAAGCTCAAGTAATCCGCCAGGAGAAACAACCATGCTGGAAGTCTGTATCGATTCCGTTGAATCCGGTCTCGCCGCGCAGGAAGGCGGCGCAGAACGAATCGAACTGTGCAGCGCGCTCATCATCGGCGGGCTCTCGCCTTCGCCGGCCCTCTACGCCGCGCTGAAACGGCGGGGCGTCACGATTCCCGTGCGCGCGATGGTGCGCCCGCGTTTCGGCGACTTCCTCTATTCGGACGCCGAAAAGGAAATCATGCTCGCGGAAACGCGCGCCTGGGCGGCGGCGGGCGTCGAGGGCATGGTGAGCGGCGCCTTGAAAGCCGATGGCACGCTCGACGACGCCTTTCTGCGCGCGTTCATCGCCGCCTCGCCGAATCTGCGCCATACCCTTCACCGCGCCTTCGACCTTACGGTCGATCCCTTTGCCGCCCTGGAAACGGCAATCGCGCTTGGGTTCGATACGATCCTTACCTCGGGCCAGCAGAACGCCGCCTCGAAAGGCGCCGATCTCCTGCGCGCGCTCCACGAACGGGCCGCCGGCCGCATCGAAATCCTCGTGGGGGCAGGCGTGAGCGCGGCGGCCATTACCGCCCTCAAGCCGCTCACCGGCTGTACGAGTTTCCATCTCTCCGGAAAGACAACCCTTGCCAGCGGCATGGTGTACCGCCGCGAGGGGGTGCCCATGGGCCTTCCCGGTTTCGACGAATTCTCCCTGTGGCAAACCGATGCCGGCAAAGTCAGAGACGCGAAAAGAGCCCTTGAAAACTAAACCTCGCCCTTCGGGAAGCGCGGCCCGCATCGTCAACGGCGAAATCCAGGCTCGCGCATGACATCCGAAACGAGACACAAAAAAGCCCTTGCGACTTCGCAAGGGCTTTTTTCATTGGTGCGACTGACTGGGATCGAACCAGCAACCTTCGGCTTCGGAGGCCAACGCTCTATCCAATTGAGCTACAGTCGCAAGGAAGATTCTCGCAGCCGCCAGATGCGGCACGGAAACCCGCCGAAGCTTAGAAGTAGCAGTTGAAGATCGGGAGGAACGGCACCTTGTTATCCGCGATGATGTTCAGGAGGCCGATCTGGAAACCCGCCGAGCAGGTGGCCGAATAGTTGATGAGGCCGAGCTGGGCGCCGCGGAGATCGTCAGTCATGTTGAAGAGGAGCGACGTCTGGAAGCCATGCACGCGACGGGCGAAGGTCGCACCGCCGGCGATCTGCCAGCCCCACATGTCCTCGCGCACCATGCTCGTGAGACCCGCGATCGCAAGGCCGTAGAGGGAGTGATCCGTACCCGAACCGAGACCATCGATCGTGAGACCGTAGCAGTTGCGGTTGATGCCCACCGCGTCGATGTTGATACCCACGAACGAACCATTGCAGAGGTTCACGGACGACACCGTCATGCCGATCGCATCGCGGTTGGCAAGGTTGCAGCAGAGCGACGCCTGAAGGCCGCACATATCGAGACGCGCCACGTTCGCGAGGCCGCCGATTTCAATGCCGTCCATCTTATTGCAATCGCTGTAGAGGAAGTTCACATCAAGGCCGAAAATATCCCAATCAAAACCCCAGGGCAGCGCGACCGGCGTCGCAAGGCCAATCGCCAACACAGTGTAGCCGTACGACTTGGCTTCGGGCGCACGCGGGGCGGGCGCTTCCTGAGCGAAGGTCGACTGAGCCGCGCACGCGGCAAGCGCGAACGCAAAAAGACCGGTTTTCACGATACGATTCATTGTCTACTCCTTACTAGTTTCTAAAATTGGTTAGATGGTGTAGATGATACAAAATCCGCGGACAAAAGTCAATGACGGAATGTGAAAAGACGATTATTTTCCTTCGTGAAGCGGGGACTTCGTTCGATCATGCACCTGGCTGCGGTAGAGCGACCAGCCGTTGTTGAGCGCGAAGGCGATGCCGCACACGAGCATGGTGGGCAGAAGAAGCGCGTGATTGCCGGAAAGCTCCGCCACCATGATGACGGCCGTGAACGGCGTGCGAATCGTCGCGGCGAGGAACCCCGCCATGCCCACAAGCGCGATCGAAGCGGGATGAAGGCCCATGGAGGCCGGGAAAATCGCCGCAAACCCCGCGCCGCAGGCCGCGCTCAAGGAGGCGCCGCACACGAGCGCCGGGCCGAACACGCCGCCCGAACCGCCCGAGCCGACGGTGAAACTCGTTGCGAAGACCTTCAACACGAAGATGGCGAAGAAAAGCCCCGCCGCCGTTCCCGCGCCGGACGAGCCCACGAGACTTTCCGCATCGGGGCGGAACGCCACGCGAATGAGGTCGTAGCCCGTGCCGAGCACATCCGGAAAGAAGAAACCGATCATGCCCGTGAGGATGCCGCCCACCGCCACCTTCGCCCACGGCACCCCTTTCGCCTTGCGGAACACTTCCGACGTACGCCGAAACGTATGGATGTAGAAGCGCGCCCCGAGAGAAACGACGAGCGCCAAAAACAGATACGGCACGAGCCGCAAGCCGTTGTCATAGACGTAGACCGGCATCGTGAACATCGGCTCCCAGCCGAAGACGTGTGCGTATGTCGTATAGGATACGGCCGAGGCGATGAACGACGGGAGAATCGCCTCGTATTCCAAATCGAACCCCGAATAGAGGATTTCAACCGCAAAGAGCGCACCCGCGAGCGGCGCGCGGAAGAAGGCGCCGATGCCGGCGGCGAGGCCTGCGATCATCATCCGCCGGCGCGTGGCGGCATCCCAATGAAGCCAGCGCGCGATATTGGAGCCGCACGCGGAGCCGATGAGCGTCATCGGGCCTTCGTAGCCGGCGCTCCCGCCCGCGCTGATGACGAGCGCCGAGGCAACGGCCTTCACGGGGATGATGCGCCAGGACATGCGGCACTTGAGCCGATGGTAGATGTAGATGGCGGAATCCGTGCCGCGCGCGTGCGTGCCGGGCGAAATCCACTTGATGAGCAATGCGGCGAGCACGGCGCCCACCGCCGGGAGGACAAGGAGGAGCCATCGCTTCGGGTCGTTGAAATTCTCCGCCGAAAGCCCCTTCAGCAGCTTTCCTTCCGCAAGCAGGGAGGCCTGCGCCCCCACGCCATGCAGGAGGAGCTTGTCAAACGCCACGCTCAGCCAATGGAAACCGACCGCCACGTTGCCGACCACGAGCCCCACCAGAGCCGACTGCGCGAAGAGACGCCCGTTGCCCGCGCTGAAACCACCGCCGGCAACGAAAAAACGAAAGGCCGCTATGAAGAGTTTACGAAGCACCGTTTTTCTTGAGCTTGTCGATTTCGTAGCCGAGCGCCGCGCCGTCCTTGCGGCTGCGCGCCTTGAGGAACATGCGAATCGGGGCCCCTTCCAATCCGAACCGGGCGCGAAGCGCCTTTTCGAGATACGATTTGTAGGCCGGCGTCACAAGCTTCGGGTCGTTCACGAAGAGGCGGATCGTCAAGGGGTCTGTCCCCACCTGGAGGCCATAGTAGATCTTCAGGCGCTTGCCGTTGATCATCGGCGAGAGCGTCTTCTTCTGCGCCGTTTCGATCGTACGGTTCAAAACGCCCGTCGGCAGCGTCGCCTGCACGCTCGAGGCGACGGCGTCGATCGCGTCCACCGTGCGGCGCACGTTGTAGCCGCTCTTCGCGCTGCAGAAGACGATCGGCGCAAACGACAGAAACGGCATCATCTGGCGAAGGACCTTCGTCGCCTCATCCTCCTTCACGCCCTTCTCATGCGCGAGATCCCACTTGTTCATGAGAATCACGCAGGCGCGGTTCGCATCGAGGATCTTGCCCGCAATGCGCATATCCTGCTTCGTGGGGCCTGGCTCGGAATCCATCACGAGCAAAACGACATCGGCCTCTTCGATCGCCTGTTCGCTGCGGAAAAGCGAGAAATTGTCCACGCTCGTCTTCGACATCTGCGTGTGCTTCTTCATGCCCGCCGTATCGACGAGCGTGTAGTGGCGCGCCGCGGGGCCTTCGCCGATCGTAAAGGGCACATCCACCGAATCGCGCGTTGTGCCGGGGATGTCGCTCACGATCACGCGCTCCGCATTCAAAAGGCGGTTGATGTAGGAGCTCTTGCCGGCATTCGGGCGCCCCACAACGGCCACGCGCAACGGCCGCACCGCCTCGGCATCGGTCGCAGGCGGCGGCAGTTTCGCCGTAGCGTATTCAACGAGCGCGGCGATGCCGCGGCCATGTTCGGCCGAGCAGGGGAAAACCGGCATGCCGAAACGGGAAAATTCGTCGGCCCGGTCGTCATCGCCCTCCGTGTCGCACTTGTTCGCCACGATCGCGCAGGGAACGCCGCTCTCGCGCACGCGCTTGAGCACTTCTTCGTCCAAAGGCGTCACGCCCGCGCGCGTATCGACCACGACGAGGCACACGGCCGCATCGCTCACCGCAATGGCCGCCTGCTGGCGCGTCTCGGCGGCGAGCGGATCGTCGCTTCCCGGCGTACGATCGAAGGCGAGCCCGCCCGTATCCACGAGAAGGAAACGGCGGCCGTTCGCTTCGACTTCGCGCGCCACCCGGTCGCGCGTCACGCCCGGCTGGTCGAAGACGATGGCGATGCGCTTGCGCGCGATACGGTTGAAAAGCGCGCTCTTGCCCACATTCGGGCGCCCGACAATTGCTATGACATTGGCTTGCATGGTCTTCTACTTCCCACGTTGAGGTTCAAGGAGCGGCCCTGCGGCCGCTCCTGATGGCGCATTAGAAAATACGCTTCTTGTACAGATAGAAAAGAACGCCGATGATTCCAAAGGCGAAAAAGGCCGAGATTGCCGAGAGGATGGCGAACATGTGCGCGTAGTGCTGGCCCGGCAGATCGATGTTCATGCCATACGCGCTCGTGATGACCGTGGGAACCGCGAGGAGAATCGTGGCCGCCGTCATGTACTTCATCACGTTCGACAGATTGTTGTTGATGAGCGAGGCAAACGTATCGAGCGTGCCGTTGAGGATGTTCGCGTGGATCGTCGCCGTTTCAAGCGCCTGCTGGTATTCAACCGCCGCATCGTCGAGCGTATCCGTATCGTCTTCGGAGAGGTTGAGCTGGCGCGCCCGGTCGAGGCGGCTGATGAGGATGTTGTCCGCCTTGAGCGAGGTGGTGAAGTAGACGAGCGATTTCTGGTAGGTGAGCAGCTTCAACAGGACTTCGTTCGAGATGGATTCGTGAAGCGAGTCTTCGAGATCTTCGATCTTCGCGTGCATGTCGCGCAGATAGCGCAGGAAGAGCACCGCCGCATGCCAGAGTAGGCGGAACATGAACCGGTTGCGCTCGCGCGGCGGGCACACGCGGCGGATCTGGTCGAGAAAGGCCCCCGTCACGGGCGTCGTTTGCGAACAGATCGTAATCACGCTCTCGCCGAAGAGGACGATGCCAAGCGGCAGCGTTTCGTAAGGGAGTATGCTTTCGTCGTCCTCGTCGCCGCGCACCGGCAGGGGCACGTGCACGATGACGAGGTGGAAGCCGTCCTCGCTTTCGAAACGCGGCCGTTCGTCACGGTCGAGCGGGTCCGTCAGGAAGTCCCGGGGAACATCCGAAAACGTGAGGACCCGCTCCAACTCCGCAGTGGACGGTTCTGCAAGGTTGATCCAGCACGACGGCCCGAATTGATCGGTCTTCGTGAGCGATCCGTTTTCCCACTTGTAGATCGTCATCATCTGCGCACCCCTCCTTCCGGCTCAACGCGCCTTAGAGCGCGGAGCCGTAGGCGGCCATCGCCGCCGCGGACCAATCCGGACGCAGGAGCTTGTTCGCCGCCTCGCAGTTCGTGAAGCGCATCGCCTTCGCGTCGAATGTGAGGCGCTGGCCCGGGAAGCGCGTCGCCACCGTGCCGATGAGGCCCATGAGCGACACCTTGCCGCCGAGTTCGAACGGCGTATTCGTGGGCCGGTTCTCCAAGACCGCCCGCAGGAATTCGGCGTAGTGGTTCTTCACGCGCGGATACTTCTGCGACGGGCGCTTGAACGCCCTCATCCGCGTCTGCGGCACCACCCGCACGCCGCTTGCGCCGTGCGAACCGTACATCAGCGTTTCCTTCTCGCACTTCACCCACGCGCCGGCCCAGCCTTCCTTGAGCGGATCGAACTTCTGATCGGCCTCCAAAGCCGGCGGCCGCGGCGCCGTGCGGTTCACGTCGTACCAATGCGCCGTGAACGCCTTGCGCGCGCCCTTCGCGGGGAATTCGAACGTGTAGTGCGGATTGAGCGGGAACGAATACGGCGTCTTCGCAGGATCGAAGCCCGGCGCATCGACGGTAATCGCCGTAGGAAGGTCGAGGTCGAGCGCCGTCACGAGCGGGCCGAGGATGTGGCACACCCAGTCCGTCATGCACCCTTCGCCATACGGCGCCCAGCAGCGCCAACGCCCGCCCGGCGCAATGCCGCGGAAATACGCCCGGCGCGTACCCACCGGGCCCTGCCAGAGTTCCCAATCGAGCCCCGGCGGCACGGGGAGCGCCGTCTTGATGAAGTCGGGGCTTTCACGGTAGAAAAAGCGCACGGCGTTGCAGTAGATGTGCGCTTCCTCGGCCTGGCCGAGCTCGCCGCTTTCCATCCACTCGCGCAGAATCAGCGTTCCCGGCGCGGAATTGCCCTGCATGCCCACGTGCGTGATGATGCCCGCGTCCTTCGCCTTACGCATCATCGCGAGCGTTTCCACAAACGTATGCCCAAGCGGCTTTTCGCAGAACACCGGCTTCTTGTACTTGAGCGCTTCGAGGAAGGCGACGCAGTGCGAATGGTCCGGCACCACGATCGTGATGGCGTCATACTGGCCTTCGCATTCCTTGAGCATCTTGCGATAGTCAACGAAGCACTTCACGTTCGGCTGCGCCTTCTTGAGCCAATCAAGCGACGGCGCGTACACGTCGGCCGCACAGACGATCTCCGCCAACCCCGAATGGAGGAAGTTCGAAAGGTCGCCCCGCGCCTGGCCGCCCGTGCCGATCGCCGCGATACGCACCTTACGCCGAGGCGCCGCACCGAACACAGGCGCCGCCGCGCCCGCGAGCGCCACACCGCCAGACATTTTCAAGAAATCTCTCGTCGTCAACTTCATTGGAATCCTCCGTGGTTTAAATGTCCCTAGAGTATACCAAAAGTCCCGCCTTGAAGCAATCCGAAAGAGGCCGCCCCCTGCACCCGAACGCGCCAATCCACTTTAGGGCTTGGCGGAGCGGGACGGCGTTTTTTTGCCGAGATGGGCGAGCGCGCTTTTGAGGTCGCTCCAGATCTGGCGCTTCGCGTTCGTGAGCTGGGCGGCGTCGTTTGCGTAGAAGGTGAGAATGCGGGCGGGCGAATAGGTGACCACGGTCGGAATCTCGCCGACGTTCGTCCAGAGCCCAAGCGCCGCGCGCTGGCCCGGAACGAAAACCTTGAAGGCGTCGCTGCCCAAGACGACATAGATGCGGGCAGCTGGGCGCACGCTCGCCGCCGCCGCGGCTTCGCTCACCGTCACCGTTTCCATCGTGTAGCCGATCGCCGCGACCATCTTCGCGAGAAGTTCCGCCGCCGCACCCGTGGGACGCTTCGCGACGATGAAAGCGAGATCGACCACCTTCCCTCCCGTTGTCGATTGCCCTCCCGAGCGCGGCATCGAAGGGCGCGCCGGCGGGGGGACGGGCGCTGAAACCGGCTTCGGCGCGGCGGCGACCGACGGCTCCGCACGCGGCACCGGGGCTGCGGACTGTGCCGGCACGGGGGCGGCGACAGGTGCGGGAGCGGCGACAGGTGCGGGCCGAAGCGGCAGTAAGAGCGCACGGTCACATTCGACCGTGCGCGTACCGAGCTCGCGCTCGAGTTCGAGCGCCTGTTCGAAGGCGCCGAGGATTTCGTCGAAATCCGTCACTGCCCCTTGAAACCGTAGGGATTCTGCGACTGCCAGCGCCAGAGGTCTTCGCACATCTTCTCGATGCCGCGTTCGGCCTTCCAGTTGAGCTCCTTCGCCGCGAGCGCGGGATCGGCCCAGCACTCGGCGATGTCGCCCGGGCGGCGGGGCTTGATGACATACGGCACCTTCTTCCCGCTCGCGGCCTCGAAGGCCTTGACGATCTGAAGCACCGAATAGCCGTTGCCCGTACCGAGGTTGTAGATCTTGAAGCCCGGCTTCGCCGCCAGCTTTTCGATCGCGCGCAGATGGCCGATCGCGAGGTCCACCACGTGGATGTAGTCGCGGATGCCCGTGCCGTCCGGCGTGGGGTAGTCGTTGCCGAACACGTTCAGCTCTTTGAGGCGCCCCACGGCGACCTGCGCCACATACGGGAGCAGGTTGTTGGGAATGCCCGCCGGATCTTCGCCGATACGGCCGCTTTCATGCGCGCCGATCGGGTTGAAGTAGCGGAGGAGAATCGTGTTCCACTCGGGATCGGCCTTCTGCACATCGCGGAAAACCTGCTCCATCATGAGCTTCGTCCACCCGTACGGATTCGTACAGCCTGGCGTGGGGAAATCCTCACGGATCGGTACGCTCTGCGGCTGACCGTACACGGTTGCCGAGCTCGAGAAGACGATGTTCTTGCAGTTGTGGGCCGCGAGAACCTTCAACAACGTGAACGTGCCGCCCAGGTTGTTGTTGTAGTACTTGAGCGGAATCTTCGTCGATTCGCCCACGGCCTTGAGCGCCGCGAAGTGGATCGTCGCATCGAACGGCTTTTCGGCCGCCACGACCTTGTCGAGCGCCGCTTCATCGCGAATGTCGAGCGCGTAGAACTTCGGGGCCTTGCCCGCAAGTTCCGCCACGCGCTTGAGCGACTCTTCGGACGAGTTGCAGAGGTTGTCGACCACCACGACGTCGTGGCCCGCCTTCAGCAACTCGAGCGTCGTATGGCTACCGATGTAGCCCGCGCCTCCCGTGACCAGAATCTTCATGGCGTTTACTTCGTTGCAACGCGGTCGTTGTACTCGCCCGTTTCCGTGTTGATTCGCACGGTATCGCCCTCATTGATGAAGAGCGGCACGGCGCACACGTAGCCACCTTCGACCGTCGCCGGCTTCGTGACCTTGCCGGAGGCCGTATTGCCCTTCACGCCCGGCTCCACCTTGATGACCTTGCGCTCGACGAGCTGCGGAAGCTGAACGCCGATGACGCGCTCTTCGAAGAAGAGGGCCTTGACTTCCATCTCGTCCATGAGGAAGTACTTCTTGTCGCCCATCACGTCCGGCGACACGCGGATTTCCTCGAAGTTCTCGTCCGTGAACACATAGGCCGTGCCGTCGTCGTACGAATACGTGACGCTGCGCTGAATGAGCTCCGGCTTTTCAAACTTGTCGCCCGAACGATAGCTGCGGGTGATGTTGCCGCCCGAAATCAGATTGTGCAGCGTACAGTTGTAGATCGCCTGGCCCTTGCCCGGCTTCGAGAAATCGAAAACCGTGATTTCATACGGCTCGCCGTCGATCAACAGCTTCACACCCTTGTGCAGTTCGCCTGCGCCAATAACTTCGCCCATTTTATTTCGCTCCTTTAGTTTTTAGAAATGGAATGGCCTTTATTATATCAAAAACAAACGAAACGGGAAAGAGGTTAGTTTTCGGAACAAATTTCCCGAGATAGATAATGAGTTCGGCAAACGGATTTTGATATAATAGGCGCCATGCGATTCACGCGGAAACAGATTGCAAAAGGATTCGCCTGGTGCACGGCGGCGGGGGCGGCGATCTTTGCCGTCTCCTGGTTCGCCATCGATCCGCATCTGGAGCAGAGCGATGTCTATCCCGGCGGCACGCTCCTCCAGGACGATGCCGGCCGGCTGCTGCGCGTGACGCTCGGCAAGGGCGACGTCGACTCCCGCCCCACCTATGTGGCCGATCCCAACGACTGGATCGTCAAGGCGCTCGTTGCAGGCGAGGACCATCGCTTTTTCTCCCACCACGGCGTCAACCTTCTCAGCATTCTCCGCGCCGCCGGCCAGAACATTTTCGCCGGGCGCCGCATTTCGGGCGCCTCCACCCTCACGATGCAGGTCTCCCGCCTCATCGCGCCTCATCCGCGCACGCTCGCCTGGAAATACGTGGAGGTCTTCCGCGCCTGGCAGATCGAATGCCGCCACGACAAACGCTGGATCCTCTCCCAATACCTCAATCGCGCGCCCTTCGGCTCGAACCTCGTGGGCGTGGAGGCCGCCGCGAACGGCTGGTTCGGGAAACGCGCGAAAGACCTCGGCCTTGCCGAGGCCGCCCTTCTCGCGGGCCTCGTGCAAAGCCCCACCCGTCTCCGCCCCGACCGCCATCTCGAGCGCGCCCTCGCGCGGCGCAACACCATTCTCACGCGCCTTCGCGATCTACGCGAAATCACCCCCGAACAAGACGAAGGGGCCCGTGCCGTGAAGCCCCGCCTTCTGCGCGGCCCCCGGCCGTTCAGCGAGCCCTTCTTCTGCGATTGGGCCCTGCGCCATGCCGCACGCCTGCCGCGCGCCGCCCAGCAGCTCACGACCACGCTCAATGCCGACATCCAGGCCCACGCCCGCCACGCCGTTGCCGCCGCCGCCGCGACAGCCCTCTCCGCCGCCGCCGTCGTCCTGCGCGTCAAAACGGGCGCCGTGGTGGCGATGGCCTGTTCGGGCGACTATTTCTCGCCCGAAGCCGGCCAGGTCAACACCGCCCTCGCGCCGCGGCCGGCCGGCTCCACGCTCAAGCCCTTTCTCCTCGCGCTCGCCCTCGACCGCGGCCTCGTCACGCCCGAGGAACGCCTCTCGGACGTTCCCCGCGCCTACCGCGGCTACAACCCGCAGAATTTCGACGCCACCTACCGCGGCACCGTCTCCGCCGCCGATGCGCTCGTCCTCTCGCTCAACCTTCCCTTCGTGCAACTTCTCCAGCGGGTCGGCTTGCCGTCTTTCGGAACGACCCTGCGCGCCCTCGGCTGCCACCACCTCGCTGCCGCCGATGAAACCTTCGGCCTCGGCATGGCCATCGGCAACGTGCACGTTTCGCTCCTCGAACTCGCCAGCGCCTACGCCTGCCTCGCCCGCGACGGTACGCACGTGGAGCCCTGCGCCCTCGCCCGCGAAGTGAACGCGCAGCATGAAGCGCCGCCCCTCCGGCTCTTTTCGACGGGCGCCGCGCGTCTCGTTGCGGATATCCTTTCGGGCGAAGAGCGCAGCGCCGCCGCCCTCGGCCACATCGCCGCCGTGAAGACCGCCCGCTTTGCCTGGAAAACCGGCACCTCGGCCGCCTTCCGCGACGCCTGGACGATTGCGTGGAACCCCGAGTACGTCGTCGGCGTCTGGTGCGGCCACAAAAGCGGCCACTTCGGCGATGCGCGCGTCGTTGGCGCACACGCCGCGGCCCCGTTTTGCTGGGAACTCGCCCGCGCCCTCTATCCCTCGAACGAGGGCCCGTGGTTCCCGCCCACGCCCGAAATCGTCACGCGCGAAATCTGCACGGAAAGCGGCCTCCCCGCCGCCCCGGAATGCCCGGCGCGCAAGCTCGGCCGCGCCCTGCGCACGCGTTCCTCGAACGCGCTCTGTACGCTCCACCGCACCGGCCCGGGCGGCCAAACGCAAACGCATCGCGACGCCTTCATCGGCGCCTTCACGGGCGCGGTTCCAACGCCCGAGCGCCTCGCGATTCTCAAGCCGGACGACGGCACCACCTTCCGTCTCGTTCCGGGCCTCGCCGCCCAGCGCGTCGTCTGCACGCCCGCCGGCAATCCCGCAGGCGCCCGCCTGTGGTGGTTCGTAGACGGCACGGCGCTCGACGAAACCCGCGGCAGCGAATCGTTCGTCTGGGCGCCCACCCCCGGCCCCCACAAAATCTCCTGCGCCGCCACGAACGGCGTCTCCGCCACCGTATCAATCACCGTTGAGATGTAAGTGCCAACATCTCACGCGCATTTGCGGTGGTGAGCGCGGCAAATTGTTCGAGGGCGATGTTGCGTTCGGCGGCAAGACGGGTAGCCGTGTGGACGACGAACGCCGGCTCGCACGCTCGGCCGCGAAGCGGCACGGGCGCGAGATAGGGCGAATCCGTTTCAATGAGAATGCGGTCGAGCGGCACATAGCGCGCCGAGGCGCGCACGTCGTCGGCCGACTTGAACGTGACGATGCCCGAGAAAGAAATCATGAAGCCGCGGTCGAGCAGGCGGCCGGCAAACCGCGGTACGCCGGCAAAGGAATGAATGATGCCGCGCAGGCGATCGCCGTGGTGCCACGGAACTTCGTCCAGCACGCCGAGCGTTGCGTCGTCGGCTTCACGCGTATGGATGACGACGGGGAGAGAGCGCGCATCGGCAAGCGCGAGCTGCGCGGCGAAGAGGTCGATCTGCGCCTTCAGGGTTTCGGGTTCGTAGTGGGCGTCGAGGCCGATCTCGCCGATGGCCGCCACCCGCGCGGCGTTCGCGTCGAGGAGGCCCGGGAGGAGCGGCAGCTCGTCCTTCGCGCGGGCGATCTCGTCGCGGTCAAAACCAAGCGCCACGCACCCGGGGGTGCGCAGCGCGTTCGTGTTGAGCTCTTCGTTCCCGCCGACGGCGAGGACGTGTACGACCCCGGCCGCCGCCGCGCGGGCGGAGATCGCTTCAACGTCGTCGCCCGCGCCGAAGTGCGCATGCGTATCGTAGAAGTCCATCAGGGGAGCTTCGTCTCCTCGACCGTCGTACCGCCGTAGTTGGAAATGTAGAAGTTGCCGCGCCACACGCACGGTTCGCTCGGCGCGCGGAAACCGCCCTTCTTGAGCACCTTCACGTCGCCCGCGGGCGTCACCTTCACGGCCTGGTTGCCATGCATGTCGGCGATATAGAGGTTGTCGTCCTCGTCAACGCAGAGGCCGTCCGGCGTCTTCACGCCCGCCTCGGGCTTGACGAAGAGTTCCTTCTTCGCGATGCGGCCGTCTTCGCCGGGCGTCAACTTCCACACGCGGCTCGCGCCGTAGTTGCCCACGAAAATGTGGCCCTTCGAATCCACCGCAACGCCGTTGATGCCCACTTTCACGCGGCCTTCGGTCGTATCCTTGAAGACAAGCTGGGCATCCGCTTCCGTGTTCGTGACGCGCACGTTGCGATCCTTCGCGTCGAACATGTAGAGGCCGCTCGTGAGCGCGCCGTTCTCGGCGGGGATCTTCCGGAGGAAAGCCTGCGTGAGATAGAGCTTGCCCTTCAGGTACTTGACGCCGTTCGCGTTCTCAAGGCCGCAGGCCACCACTTCGCACGTCGCCACCTTGTCGTCCTTGAACGTGAGGCGCAGGAGGCGGCCCTTGCCCGCCTTCTGGTTGTCGCACACGTAAAGCTCGCCATCCGGACCGAAGCAGATGCCCATCGGGCTCGACCAGCCGCTCTCCGCATACGCCGGCACCTCGAACCACTTCTCGGGATTCTTGCCAGGTTCCGCGAGACGGAACAACGCACCCGGCTGCTTGTGGTTGTTGTTCGGCGCGGCAATCACCAAACGCCCGCTCGGATCAATGGCCATTCCATCCGGCGTCGTGCACGACGGCGGCATCTGCAACGTGCCCGCGCACGCAATCCCGGTTGCAAGGAGAGTGAGTGTGAGAATCTTCATAGTCTATTCGTTCCTTTCAGGCGGCAATTATAACATACTTATTCCCCCAACGCAACAGATTCAATCTCGGCGAGCGGGGGATGGCGCTCGTCCTTGGGCGAAAGGAGGCGCGGCGCGTCGAGCCGGGGCCAGGGAATCGCGAGGGCGGGGTCGTCGAATTTCATGCCGCGCTCGGCTTCGGGATGGTAGGGATTGTCGCACTTGTAGGAAAAGAGCGTATCGTCTTCAAGAACGAGAAAGCCATGCGCGAACCCGCGCGGCACGTAGAATTGAAGCCCGTTCTCGGCCGAGAGCGTCACCGCCACAAAGCGGCCGAACGTGGGCGAACCGCGGCGGATATCGACGGCCACATCCCACACCGCCCCGCGGATGACCCTCACGAGTTTCGCCTGCGACCACGGCGACGCCTGCCAGTGGAGGCCGCGCAACACGCCCTTCTGCGAAAGGCTTTCGTTGTCCTGCACGAAGACGGCGTCAATCCCCGCCTCCCGATAGCGCGCGGCGTTGTACGTTTCGGTAAAATACCCCCGCGCGTCGCGGTGGATGACGGGCTCGAGAATCAAGGCCCCGGGGATCTCGGTTTCAATGACCTTCATGAGAAATCCTTTGAGTTAAGCGTTTTGGGTGACGCGCTCCCATGCGCCCGGCCACAGCCGAAGAGTGCCGAAAGGAGGCCAACGAACGTTCCCTTCGCATAGGCCCAGGCAATACCGAGCCGACGATTCCGGAGGGCGACGAATCCATAGTAGCCCACCGAGAGCGGCGCAAAGACGAACGCCACCGAAAGGAACTGGAAGAAGCTGAAATGCCGCCGCGCGAAACGCAGGCGATTGCGGGCGAAGCAGAACGTACGGTACGGCTTTTCAATGCCGAGCTGACGCAAGGCGGGCACGCAGCCGGGCTCGAGGAAACCGAGATGGTCCGTGCGCGCGCGCGCGGCAATCCACGCCGAATGCCCGCTCTCCACCACGCGCCAACCGAAATCGCTCTCTTCGAAAATCTGCACGTAGCGCTCATCCATGCCGCCGAGGGCGGTCCATACCGCACGCGGCACGAGGAACGCATTGGGCGAATACGTGGTGGGGAAATCCACGCTCTCGGCCGGCAAGGCGTCGATCGGCAGATTCGGCGAACGGTCGCGCGGCTGCGAGGTCCATCGGCTGAAATCGCTTCCGAGCGTCCATACGAGCCCTTCCTTGCCGTTGCGCCGATGGACGGCCAAGGGGGCCACGAGCCCCGCCTCCGGATGACGTGCGAGGCACGCGAGGAGCTCCGTAAAAATCGCCCTGTCAACGAGATTGTCGTCGTCGAGGAACAGGAGATAGTCGCCCGAGGCATGCGCCGCGCCCACATTGCGCGAAACGGCCTGAAAGGAGTTGCGCGCGTTGCGCACACAGATGACGCGTGCGTCATCGCCGAAGCGCGCCGCGAGCTGCGCGGCCGTGTCGTCCGGCGAAGCATCATCCACCACGATCACCTCGCGCGCGGGGCCGTCCGCCGCGAGGACGGACGCCACACAGTCAACGACCATGCGCGCACGATTGTAGGTGGGGATGATGACGGAAATCACGGGCGGCGCTCCGGATTATTCGACCTCGACGAGCGCGCCGGCGGAACTCGCGAGCGGGAACGACCAGAAACCCTTCTCCATGCGCGTGAGCGGAATCGGCCCCTCGCCGCCGAGCGCCTTTACGGCCTTCGCCTTGAGGAAAATCTTCTCCACGCTCGGCGCCTGTTCGTCCCGCGGGTCCCACGCCGCCGTCACGAACAGCGCCCGTTTGGCCGAACCGGGCGTGCGCGCGACCATCTCGCCCACGAGAAGCGGCGCATTCGTTCCCGCATGAAGCCCCCTTACGCCCGCCGCATCCAAGCGCGAAACGCGCGAGAACGGTTGCGTGGGATTGCGCGGGGAGGTTTCGGGGTAGCCGACGAACGTCGTTGCGACCGATCGGTACTTCATGTAGGCGGGCCCGA
This sequence comes from Kiritimatiellia bacterium, assembly GCA_045617985.1. GTDB lineage: Bacteria > Verrucomicrobiota > Kiritimatiellia > RFP12 > UBA1067 > RUG572. The sequence continues at coordinate 4,861 of JAZLJP010000091.1, read as the reverse complement.
CGCGTTTCAACTCCGCATTGATCTTCCGCAGCTTCGCATACTGCCCGGTGGCGTTGCCCTTTTCATCGAGGATGTTGTTCTCCCACCAGCCCTTGCTCCAGCAGGCCCAGGTGATCGCCTCGGCACCGAAGCTCATCGCGGCGTAGGCCTGGAAGCGAAGCCGCCTCTCGCTCGTGGGCGGCTGGCCCACATGCGAATTGACCTGCGGGATGTACCAGAAGGACCGCTTCGTCTCGCGGCAGGCCTTGGCGACGACGAGGAAATCGTCGTAGCACTTGGAAAGGAAAAGGTCGCCTCTTTTCGCCCCCGTGTAGGGATAGAAATCGTAGGAGATGTAGTCGAGCGGCACGTTCCTGCAATAGGCCGCGATGTGTTCGGCGTAGGTACGCGTACCGAGCTGGTTCACCGTCTGCCGGCCCGTATTCTGCGCCACGCTCGCATAGTTCGGGTAGAGGTTGAGATAGAGCGGCATGCCGGGCAGGAGCCGGTTGAGCTGGCGCACCACATCGCCGTAATAGGGGAAATCGAGGGCCGAGGGCTCGTCGCCGATATCCACCGCCCAGATGGCGGGATGGTCCTTGAACGTCGCCGCGCCGGCGGCGTACTTCTCCGGCGGATTGACCGTGCGAAGCTGCCCGGCGCGCTCGCCGTTCCCGCCCCACCAGCCCGGCACGACGCCGCCCACGATGGCGCCCACGCCGTACTGCGCAAAGAGGTCCAGAGTCGCACGATCGCTCGCGGGAATGCCGATGATGAAATCAACGCCGCAATCCTTGATCGCCTTCACATGCGCGGCCGTGCGCGCATTCGCCTGCAGGCAATAGGCGCCGATGAGAAGACGGGCTCGATCCATCCGTTGCGCCGGCGCCCGATCGGCACAAGCCGCCCCCGCCGCCACAAGGGCCGCCGCAAGGAAAACGCAAGAGAAAATGTTTTTCGTATCCATGCCCCATATTCTAACATTCTTTTCAACCAAGAGCAAGCGCCCGATCGTTTTTTCCGGGTAACATCCATATTGACCAAGTGGGACGACATTTGATATACTCTTCGCCCAAGAGGAGCCTGTCTATGGAAACGATGTTGAGATTGTAACTACGGCTCGCCGATTCAGAGAATACGGCGTGAAGGTTGCGGGGTGAAACCAGAATAAGTCATCAATGGACGAACAATGAACACACAAGCTGAAGAATTGAAAAAAGACATCCTCTCGAAGGTCGCCGCGTACTATCGACTCGTCGAGGCGCCCAGGCAAAGCGCCCCGTTCGTACCGGGGACGAGTCGTGTCAATTACGCAGGGCGCGTATTCGACGAACAGGAGATGACGAATCTCGTCGACGCCGCGCTCGACTTCTGGCTCACCTACGGCCATTGGTCAAAGGAATTCGAAGAGGGTCTCGCCGCCTATCTCGGTGTACGCTTCGCCCTTCTCGTCAACTCCGGTTCAAGCGCGAATCTTCTCGCCTTTGCCACGCTCACCTCGCCGCTCCTCGGCGTGCGCCGTATCGCCCGCGGGGATGAAGTGATCACCGTGGCGGCGGCCTTCCCCACCACGGTGGCGCCGATTGTACAGTATGGCGCCGTCCCCGTGTTCGTGGATGTCGAGCCCACCACGGCGAATATCGATGTTGCGCAGCTTGAGGCGGCTCTTTCGCCGCGGACGAAGGCGGTGATGCTCGCCCACTCGCTCGGCAACCCCTTCGACGTCGCCACCGCTAAAGCCTTCTGCGAACGGCATGGCCTTTGGCTCGTTGAAGACAACTGCGACGCGCTTGGTTCGAAATTCGCGGGGCGTTTCACCGGCACCTGGGGTGATATCGCCACCTCCAGCTTCTATCCGCCCCATCACATGACAATGGGCGAAGGCGGGGCCGTCTATACAAACAACCCGCTTCTCAAGAAGATCGCACTTTCGATGCGTGACTGGGGGCGCGACTGCTGGTGCGCCTCGGGCGTCGACAACACCTGTGGTTGCCGTTTCACGAAACAATTCGGGAAATTACCGGTGGGCTACGATCACAAGTACGTCTATTCCCATTTCGGCTTCAATTTGAAAGCCACCGATCTGCAAGCGGCAATCGGCTGTGCACAGCTTGCGAAATTCCCGTCGTTCGTCGAACGGCGCAAGGCGAATTTCGCGCGCCTCTACACTGGGCTCAAGGATGTCGCAGCCCTACAGCTGCCGGGCAAACACCCCGATGCCGATCCCTCCTGGTTCGGCTTTTTGATGACGGTGCGCCCCGAAGCCGGTTTTACCCGCAACGATCTCGCACAGCATCTTGAAGGGAAGAACATCCAAACGCGCAATCTCTTCGCCGGCAACATCCTTCGCCATCCCTGCTTCGAAACCTTGCAGGAAGGAACGGATTATCGCGTCGTCGGCAACTTGCCGAACACGGAAGCGATCATGACGAACGCCCTCTGGATCGGCCTCTATCCCGGCATGGGCAACGACCGTCTCGACTACATGATCGAAACGATCCGCGACTTTTGCCAAGATTAGCCGCAAAACGCCGCGATTTGCCCTTGCGTGAGCGCCTGCGCATCGCTGCCGTCGGCAACGGCCCGATACCATTCGGCCGTCATCTGGATGGTCTTTTCAAAGGACCAGCGCGGCGACCAGGCGAGGGCCTCCTGCGCCTTTGCGGAATCAAGCCGCAGGAGCTTCGCCTCGCGCGGGGCGGCGGGATCGGTGCGATCGGCAACGACCCCCTCGGGAAAATACTTCTGCAATTCTTCAACGAGATCGCCCACTGTTTTCACACAGGCTTCCGAAGGACCGAAATTGAACGCCCCCGTCGCCTCGTTCGGCGCCTCTTCTGTCGCGAGGCAAGCGCCCAAGGCCAAATACCCGCACAGGGGCTCCAAGACATGCTGCCATGGCCGCGTAGAATGGCGATTGCGCACAACGAGCGCCTCGCCCTTCAGGAACGCGCGCATCGCATCGGGCACGATGCGATCGGCCGCCCAATCGCCGCCGCCGATTACATTGCCCGCACGCGCGCTCGCCACCCGCACAGGCGAATCAGAGGCCGAGAAGAAACCCCGCCGATAGCTCGCAATCGCAATTTCACAGGCCCCCTTCGAGGCGCTGTAGGGATCGTTTCCGCCGAGCGCATCGCTTTCCCGGAAGGCGCGGCCCGCATCGTCATTCGCATACACCTTATCCGTCGTCACGCACACGACAACGCACCGTGTCTTCCCTTCGCCCGCCCGCCGCGGGAAAGCCTGCCGTACGGCCTCGAGCACGTTCACCGTGCCCATCACGTTCGTATCGAAGGTCTCGGCCGGCGTACAGTAACTCTCAAGCACGATCGGTTGCGCGGCGAGATGGAAAATAAAGTCCGGCTTCACGAGCGCCACGCAGGCCGCAAGCGCCGTTCGATCGCGCACATCGCCGCGCGTATCGGAAGCGAGACGCCCGCCGAGATTGAGCTGCGTGAACAAAGCGGGCATAGTGGGTGGTGCAAGCGCGAAACCATGCACCTCGGCGCCCAAGGCCAGCAGCCATTCGCACAGCCACGAGCCCTTGAAGCCGGTATGTCCCGTCACAAGCACGCGCTTGCCATTGTAGAGAGCGAAATTCATAGTCGGTCCAAAATTCGGTTTTCCCCAAGACTTGCCAAGTATAGCATATATCGAATACAACGGCAATGCTAAAGGCCGGGCTCTAGCCCGGCCATCTTCAATACGGCGTACGAGACCAGCCGCCTTCATCGGGCGAAATGAGGCGAGCATGCCTTCGATCAAGTTTCCTCGCGAGCCCCCCCCTGCGCCGCCAGGCGCACCTGCCAGAGCTGCGGCCGCCAGGCGCGAAGCAGTGAAGATGGCCGGGCTAGAGCCCGGCCAACCGTACCACGCCCTCCGGTGTAAAGTACACTGCAAGTCCTTGGCCGGCCTTGGCGATTTCCACAATCGCGGCATTGTAATCAAGGCAGACCGCGCGCGAAAACTCCACCTCCTCGTTACCACAGGCAATTTCAAGATAGCGATTCTCTAGAAAGGCATTGATGTAGCGGCTCTCCGGCTTGAACCGGCGATTCGGTATCGCATGCGGCAGAATTCTGATGAATTGCCCGTCCTTGCGCGCGCAAAGGCGATCTCGCACCAGCTTTTCACCGGGGCTGATGAAACCGCTCAATACAATATATCCAGCGTCAACGGCCTTCTCCATGCGCACAACTGCCGCCTCGACCTGGGCGCGCGAAAGCCGGCGCGAGATGCGCAGCGCAACGATTTTCTCTTCGGGCGACAGCAAGGCGACATTCCCCACGCCCTTCCAATAAGAGGCGGCATCGAGGCGCGGCGAATCAAGCGGCTCGTGCACCACGAGCGCCCCTCGGGTTTGATACATCAGTTGCCACTTGAGCGGATTGTAGGCGATATAGCGCTCTGTCGCCTCAATGAACTGCGTTGAAAGGCAAAGACGGTCATGATATCCTTGCTGCCAGTGCAGGAGAGAGAAGAGGGCCGGGTTGCGCCCGGCGAGGATCCGGCTCTGCCTGATCGTATAGTTCTTGAACCGGCCGATCGCATTGCCGAGCACCTTGAGCGGCTGGTCTAGCCCCGCCCTGAGATGTACATTGAAATGCACATGGTCAGGCATCACCACCCGCCCAAATACCGTAACGCCCGGATTATAGCGAGGTATCGAATCCAGCGCTTCCGCAACGATTGCGCCGAGTGCATTCAGCACCATCTTACCATCGACAACCTGCCCGAATTGCCCGGGCACAGCCCGGGCATCTTCACTGGGCTGGCCACATTCAGCCACTTCCAAGCGCGAAGCAACGTCCTCTCTGCCTGCCGCCGCCCCCCCCCCCCCCCCCCCCCCCCCCCCCCCCCCCCCCCCCCCCCCCCCCCC
>JAZLJP010000090.1:0-18595 GCA_045617985.1 Kiritimatiellia bacterium | reverse complement strand
TTCTGCCGGTGGCCATAGAGAGGCGGCCCTACCCGTTCCCATTCCGAACACGGAAGTCAAGCGCCTCTTCGCCGAGGGTAGTGCGGGACTCGCCCGTGCGAGAGTAGGGCGCCGCCGGCTTCTTCTTTTTTTTACGACACCGCCCGCCCCGCGGGCGCGCGGCCGGGCCCCTCCTGCGGGGCCCGGTTCGTCTTTTTTTACATCAAGGCACTTGCAATCACCTCTTATTCAATTGCCGCCGTAGAATCGGCCAGCCTGGCAGCCGTTCGTTCATCAATCGATGGAAGAGCGGCCCGTGATTCGGTGCAACGAGATGCGTGAGTTCATGAACGACGACATACTCGATTTGTTCACGCGTTGCCCGAGCGAGGCGCAGATTGTAGGTGATCACGCGCTTTCGGATATGACACGATCCCCAAAGGGTTTTCATGTCGCGAAGCTTCCATGAAACATTGTTTTCATGGAGCCGAGTTGCCCAAATCAAATGAAGATCATAAAGGGTGGCGATCAATTGTGCGCGTTCGGCCGATGTAATCGGCGTAACGACGGGTTTGGGTTGAGCGAGAATCCGAGCCCGCGTCTCTAAAACCCAGCTCCATTTCGATAAAAGAAACGTTTCACCTTCATTTAAGGTCGCCCATCGGAGGGGAATGGAAAGGGAAACCCCTCCATCCGGCCGAACACGAAGATTGATGCGCCGAATGGATTTCCGTTCAACCCTTAAAGGAACGCCGTTGAAAAGACTATCGCCACAATGAAGCATGCGCATATTATATCATAATGGGGAATTGTTTTTAAAAGAATATTTCGCGTTTGGTTAGGAAAATTGATATAATAGGCAGTATGAAAATTTGGAGCAAGAGTGTTTTGCTTGAATTGAGATTGGCCGTTGGGCTTGTTGGCCTGATGGCGGGCGGGGTTTTGCTTGCAGATGAACTTGATTGGTTCGGGATGTCATTCCTGAATTATACGCATGGGCAGGTGTTGTCGAATGCGGGTGCGACAGGCGGCGTTTGGCGGCAGATTGCCGCAGGCACGGTTGCGACGAATGTTTTTGACGGCGTTCGTAACGGTATGGCCATCGATACCTTCGCGGGGGGCGAAGTCTCCTTTGTGCCGGTCGCTCCTGCGGGGCGGGCGGTCGAGCGAATCGATTTTTCCTTTTGCACGGACGGCCTTGGTGGCGGGATGGATGATGATTTCGATGGTATTGCCGGGCTTTCCCCGGCGACTACCGCCAATGGCACGCCTGGCTTTAGCGGTTTTACGGCCGATGGATGGATCGACCTTTCGGGAGAGGGCGTCGTTCCTGAAGAAGGCGTGTGGATTGACGGGCGCATTGAACTCCGTTCTGTTGAAGGCCTGCGGTTGGTCAGCTATCTTGTAAAGAAAGGCGACGAATGGATTCGCCTTTCAAATAAAGATGGCGTTTCGTGGTTCCGAACGCGCGCCTCCCATGCGGCCACGGGCGTAGCATCGGTTTCGTTCACGGGAAGTGGACGCTTTTCCGAATTTGTCGGGAGAGAAGATGACGGCGAGGCGCTGCGCCTTTTCAACTGGGTGGGTGGCGCCACAGGCGATTGGAACGACGCGAACAACTGGACGCTTTCCGGGGCGACATCGCGCGATGTCCCCTCCCAGCCAGGGGATCTTGCATTGATCGATGGTTCCGTGCAGATTACCCGCGGGGATGAGAGCGGAGCCGTGCAGGATCTTCTCGTAGGGTTCGTCGGAAATGATCCAGCGGTTATGGGCGGCGCCGTGAAGACGGGAATCGATCTCGACGTTTCGCGTCCGCGCGTTGGGAAATCGCTCACGGCAGCCTACAGCACGCTCTTTGGGTGTTCGCCCGCCTACGCCTTCACCTGGCAGCGCGCGGGAACGGATAAGAACTATGCGTCAACGCCGATCGGGAAGACCTCCAGCTACAAGCCGAATGTTGCCGACTATGAACATTGGATCAAGTTCACGGCGAAGGATGGCACGCGGACCGTTCTTGAAAAGGAATTCTTTTTCTCGCCGCTTCCGGTCCTCTATTTGACGACCGACGATCACGCCACGCCTTCCGCTTCGAAGGAAGAACATGCCGGGCGCCTCTTCGCACAAGGCAACGACGATTGGAAATCGCTCTACGACGGCAAGATGACGATCAAGGTGCGGGGGAACTCCACCGCATCCTACCCGAAAAAACCCTGGAAGATCAAGCTCGACAAGAAAACGAAGATGTTCGACATTCCGAAATCGAAACATTGGGTGCTTCTTGCGAACTACAACGACCAGTCCATGTTGCGCAATAAGATCGCCTATGATTTTGCGAACGAAATCGGTTCGCTGGGCATGAAGTCGACGTGGGTCGAGTGCGTGCTCAACGGCGCCTGGCAAGGCACCTACCAGTTCTGCGAACACATTCGCATTGACGAAGACCGTGTGAACATCCACGATTGGGAAGGCGATGCCGGAGACATTGCCGAGGCGTTTGCCGCTGCGCATGGCCTTACGGACGCCCAGGCGGACCAGCTCGCAACGCAACTCGAACAGAACTTCTCCTGGATTACGAACGACGCCTTTTCGTACTACGATGCCACGAACCGCGTGACGTTGACGGGCAGGCCATCGGAACTCTTCTCGGGCTTCACGCAGGACTCTTCGGGCGGCTATCTGATGGAATTTTCGGAAGAATACGATGAACGGACCAAATTCGAGACCTCGTCGGGCGTCCTCAAGGTGAAGACGATGATCAAGAGCCCGGAATACATGAATACGTGTTCGAAGTTGCTGAACGACTGCAAGGCGTTCATGCAGAGCTACTGGAATGCCACCACGAGCTATGACGGCTATACGAGCGAAGGCCTGTATATCGGCGACTTGAGCGACTACGAATCCATGGTGGCCTACTGGCTCGTGATGGAAATGTTCGGGAATAACGACGCCGTGAAGAAGAGCCGCTATGCCTACAAGGATATCGGCGGAAAACTCGTATGGGGGCCGGTGTGGGACTTCGACTGGTCCACCGGGAGCGCCCGCGTTTCCTCTTCCGGTACGGGCTGGAAGTGCCAGGAGGCAAGTGACAAGACGCAGGACTCCTTTTTCAAGGAATGGACGGATCATCCTGAATTCTGCACGCGCCTCTATACGCGCTATTGGCAGGTACGCGATCGCTTCGCGGCGCTTCTCGGGCCGACCGGTCTTATCGCCGACTACACGAATCGCCTTGCCGTCGCGTGCCATGCCAACTCGGCAAAATGGAATGTGGACTACAACAAGGGCGCGGGGAATTTCGAAGCGGATGTTTCGCGTCTCGTCACCTATCTTGAAATGCGTCTGGCGTGGCTCGATCAGCAGTTCAAGAGCGTTCCTACCCTGATGGCGAGCGTTCAGCAGAGTAGCTGTACGCATTACTACACGGCCGACCGTTCCACGCTTCCCATTGCCTTCACGGGATTGAACGGTAACGGAACGCTTTACACCGGGCGTGGCCTCCGCACGCGTTTCCGCCCAGGCGGCTCGTCCGTTGCGAGTGTTTCCGTTTATGTGAACGGCCGTCGTGTGGTGGCGCGGCAGGCGCTCGCGAGCGGGTATTTTGACGCGACGTTGCCGAGTTCGGCATTTACGGCCGCCGTGGGCGAACCGAATTGTGTGGCGTATGTCGCCTACAATGCATCGGGTTCGGTCGTCGCGCGCAACTATTCGCTCGTCACGCAGGTAACGAGTGGAACGCTTTTCATCCTGCGGTAGTTTTTCGTTAGAAAACTTTTGAAAGAAAATGCATGTCAAATGTAACTTTGGCGTTTCTTGTGCATAGACAAAGTGAAATGTAAAAGGAAGTCTTTTCAGAAAGGGCAATCACTATGGAACTGAATCTTCAGAATTTTCGCGATGCGATTGGCGTGAAAAATCGCGGTTATCTCAAGTTGGACGGGGAAACGGTTACCAAGCAGGGAAATAGTTTCCTTGGCTCGATCTTCAACGTCGGCTCAAGTGGCACGGTGGAGGAAAATCTTGCTGTGCGCGAGGGGTTCGTGAAAGCGCTCAGCGATGCGGGTGCAACAACGGAGTTTTTGACGAATGTGCGGCGGCAGTTGGGGCTTGAGCCGGTAGCACGTAAGCTTCTTGACCGCAAACTGGTTGCGAAGATCATCCAGGAGTTCGACCTCAAGAAATACGAAATGATGCCAAACCTGGCGGATCTTGCTCTGTGGAAGAACGCGCGTCTCAATCCGGAACTGATGGCGTTGCGCGAACAGGCGGTGAAGTTGCTGTCGGAATTTTCGAAGCTGCCGGTTTCGCGAATCGACGTCCTTTCGAATGGCGATCTCGCGCTTCTTGCCGAACGCGTGAGATACAAAGAGATCACCGATGTCGATAAGCTGCAGAAATACATCGAAACGCTGGTCGAACCGCGCTTTACGAGCGATACGGCGCTTTCGCTTCTCGAGAAACTGGAAGTGAACGAGAACGCCGAAGCGAAGGTGGATACTTCGGCTCTGCATCTCACGAAAAAGGGCGAGGAGATCGTAGGGGATACGCCGCGTGAAGTGGTGGCGCGTTTGGGTGAAGCCGCCGAAGCGTTGCACGACCTCGATACCGAAGTGCGTGAACTCACGGAGGACGTCGCGGCGCTGAAGGAAACAAACATCGCGCTTGCGAAGGAACAGGCCGCTGCGGAAGAGCGCCTTTCCGCCGCGCAGAAGCTCACCGACGAAGACATTTCGAAATTGGGATTCCTTGATCGGATAAAGGCGCGCTTTGAGAAGGCCCAACTCGCAAACGGTGCGCTGAAGACGGCGGTTGACGATCTTGCCGAGCAGATCAAGAAGAACGAAGAGAGGATTGCAGCCGCCGAGGTGCGTTTGGCTGAATGCGCGAAAGAGCGTTTGGCCCTCCAGGAGCGCCACGACGAACTTCTCATCGGTAAGAACCCCGTGATCGATGTCGAAGAGAGGCAAGTGACGCAGAGCTTCGAGCAGAAGGTGCGCGGCTTCGTTGCCAATCTGTTTTCGAGTGAAGAGACATGGCAGATGGATCGCACGAAAGGGAAGCCCGGTAAGCGCCTTCGTGCACTTTTTGCAGAAAACATCGAGCTCGTTGCCACGTTGTGCGACATGACGGATGCCGAGCGTAAACGCGCATTTACAGGTCCGCTTGGCGATGTCGTTGAAGAACTCGTGGCGGCGATTGAAAAAGAGGCCAAGAAAATACCGTCGCTCTTTAAGAATATCATGGGGATGGGCGCGATGTTCAGGGCCGGGTTTCAGAAAATGACCAACGCCGATTTTGCCGCGATGGAAACCTCGTTGAATGCGATCATCGAAGAGAAAAGCATGGCGCTTGCCGATGAAATGGGGGCGATTGTGGAGCGGGCCTTGAAGGGCGATGTCGCTCAGCAGGCGCGGCAAAAGGTCTCTAAGCTGGCGGAATTGCAGAATGCGTCCCTTGACGATCTTGTCAAGGGCGCCCTCGATGTGGAGCATGGCTACGGCAAGTTCATGAAAGATGCGATGATCGCCTACTTGAAGGATGCGCCGAATGCCATCAAGCGGCAGATGTTCGCGGCTGCCATTCGCTATTCGGAATATCAGCCGCCGATCGATTCGCTCGGTCTTGATGATAGAGCGCGCGAGAAAGAAGAGACGAAGCGCCGAATGAAGACGTTCGGCGCCATGCTGAAGGGGGCCGGCCCCATTCTCCAGAAGATGATGCAGGGTCTTTCCGAAATGCCGATCGACGGCGCGCTGAAACTTGCACTGAGGGATATGAAGTCGAATCTCGCGCCGATTCCCGAACAGATGGTGAAGGCGCATCTCCTCTCCATCGTGGAGAATTCCGAGGGCAAGATCAAGGCGATCCGCGTGACGCAGAATCTCGGTGCCGCAACGGTGGGCCAGGCGTTCCTTTGCGTGATGACCTGCGATGACGGCAAGGGTGGTACCACCGAAACGGAAGTCGTGGTGAAGCTGCTCAGGCCGGATGTGATGGCCCGCGCCGAAGCGGAGAAGAAACTGTTCATCGATGTGGCCGAAGGCGGCATGAAAAACACCTTCCTCAGCCAGCTTTCCGGCATCCTCGCGGAATTCGACCTTACGAAGGAGGCCGATAACGTTGGCGTTGGCCAAGTCTATACGGGCAATCCCTTCAACGGCATTTCGTCGATGAAGCTTCATCCGCTCGCGAAAGCCACGCCTGAAATCATGGTGCTTGAAAAAGCGCCTGGTACGACGGTGGAACGTTATCTCTCCGATACGCGTACCCAGTACAAGGCAATCGTGAAGGATGTCATCCTCACCGATGCGAATGGCGAGGAACTCGGCATCGGATTCAAGCGCGGCGAATCGTACATTGCCCAGCTTGCGCGGCGCCAAGAGGCCTTCACGCAACTTTCCACCCTCCGTGAGCAGATGGCGGCTCGCCAGAAACAGTTGCTCGCTCTCTCCCACAAGTGGGTGGGAGAAGCGCTCTTCGGAAGCGGCTTCTATCATGGCGACATGCACGGCGGCAATATCATGATCGATCCCACTGTAGATCCTGAACAGAACAAGGGAGTCACGGTCATCGATTTTGGCAATGCACACAAGCTTTCGCGCTGGCAGCAGGAAAACATCCTCCTCATGCTCGGCTCGGCGGCGGCTCGCGATACGAATCGCTTCTTGGATGGTTTCCGCGCGCTGCTGCCGGAATCGGCATGGCACGATTTCGACGCGAAGCGGAACACCCAGTTGGATGACGACCACCCTTCGCTTCACACGATCATCCACACGATTCTCAACAAGGGCACGCAACGCGATACCGGCCCGCGGATTCTTGCGGCGCTTCAGGAACTGCAAAAGGCGGGGCTTGAACTTCCCGGCCCCATTTTCAACTTCTCGCAGAGCCAGATGCGTCTTCAGGGCGTGATCGATCAAGTCAATAAGCAGATCGCGCAGGTGGATGGTTATTTGAAGGCGCTGGCGAAATCCATCGACGATGGTACGGGGAGCGGGTTTCCGTTGTTTGCCGCCTTTGATCGTGAAGAGACGCCAACGGATTTGGTGGAGGATGTCTTTCGGGAACTTGCGATAAAAGCCCAAGACGAATATCGTGCCGGGAACGTCGACGTGTCGAGAACGGAACTTCCGCTCACCGATCTGTTGGAACGTTTTGAGGCGCGCCGCCGGGATATCGATGGAGCGGCCGGCGCCAATCTCGTAACCGAAGGCGTGAAATGTCTCCTCGAGAGCGAAAATCCCCTGGTGATAACGGCGAAATTGAACAGCATTCGGGCCTATGCATCCGGGTTCACGGGGCCGGAGGCGAATCTGCTGCAGTTCAAGTTGACGGCCTTTGAAGCGTTCTGGAAGAAGTGCCGGCCGAAGCAGAACCTGCAAATCGAGCATCACATCCGCTACGAGCGCTACTCCATTCTCCAACACGACAACGTGACGCTGAAGAACACCACCGATACAATGAAGGCCAGGATCGAGGAGTTGCGCAAGAACATTGCCAGGACGAAGGAAACGCTTGACGGCTTTGACGACTTCGGATACCAGGGAGAGGAGTACAATCAGCAACTTGCACTTGTCAAAGCCCAGCTGGAGGAGGATGAAAGCGAACTTGAAGCGTTGTTGCCGAAATACGAAAAGAAGAAGGCGGAATACGAGCGGGTGAATGAAGAATATCGCGAGGCCATTGCCGCAACTCAAGACGTGGTGGCTCGAGAGAAGAATCTGCCGGAAGACGTGGTCGGCGATATGGATCGTGAAGGGCTGAACTTCCTCGCCGAAGACCTCATGAACGCCTATCGCAATGCCCAGCGTGCGGCGCTTGATCGGATGATCGCCCGCTGTACGCAGCAGAAGGCGAAACTCATGACTTACGACGAGCCCACGAACTTCTTTGGCATGATGGCGGATCTGCTCAAGACAAATCTCAATTCCTGCCTCTTCCGCCTCGGCATGACGAGCGTGAAGTGGAAACTCAGAGGCCGGGTGTAAACGCGAGATGCGTGAATACGGCCGGGGCATGCGGAAGGGTGGCGAGGGTGAACGCCGGAAGGAGCGCGCCAAGCGTTGTAGGCGCGCCATCGCCCCAGCCGCACGTCTTGGCGAGGTAGCCGAGAATCTGTTCCGGGGCGAACCCGGCGGCGCGATAGCTCGCGATACGCGAATCGCCGTGCCGTTTTGCAAGGCGTCTCCCATCGGTTCCCACAACGAGCGGCACGTGGCAGAACGCGGGCGGCGTGAGGCCGAGCGCCCGATAGAGAAAGATCTGTGCGGGCGTAGCGGCGAGCAGGTCGTCGCCGCGCACGACCTCCGTTACGCCCATCGCCGCATCGTCCACGGCGACGGCAAGCGTATAGCCCGCCCCGTTGGCCGCGCGCGCAACGGGGAAGTCGCCGAGCGTGTGCGCGAGATCCTGAGCGAAGGGCCCCGCGAACGTATCGGTAAAACGAATCACGGTTCCTTCGGGTACGCGGCAACGCCAGCAGGGTAGGCGGTGGGGTGCGGGCGAAGGCGGCGGATTGAGAAACGCATACGCTTCGTCCCAGGACCGGAAGCGGCCGCGACAGGTGCCGGGGTAGAAGAGCTGTTCGCCGGCATGCGGCGCGCTCTGCGCGTTTTCCACGTCCTTGCGGCTGCACACGCACGGGTAGATCACCCCCGCGGCGGCGAGCTTTTCACTTGCGGCGCGGTAGAGGGCCGTGCGCTCGCTCTGCACGAATTCTTCGTCCCAATCAAAACCGAGCCAGCGCAGATCCTCCACCGCCTGCGCGGCGGCGCCGGGCTTATCGCGCGGATGGTCCAGGTCTTCCATCCGGAAAATCACACGGCCGCCTTGGCTGCGCGCACGCAGCCAGGCGATCATGAAGGTACGTACATTCCCGAGGTGCAAGGCACCGGTCGGCGAAGGCGCAAGACGTCCGACGTAGCTCATTTATCCCCGAACCGAATCAGCCATTCATCCACGCTGCCGAACATCGAGTGGCAGTTGGAATAGGTGTTGTCCGATTCCTTCCACGTCTCCCACAGCGTCGTCGCACCGCGGTCGAGCATGTGGAACCAACCCGGGAAGCCCTTGTGGAACACGACCTTCTTCGCGAGGTCGAGGCGCCCGTGCTCGGATAGATACATCAGCAGATAGCGCGTCGAGAAGATGCCCGTCGTGGGCGCAAAGTCCTTCTCTTCAAGCGCGCGCACGAGGCGCGCCTCGGCGGCGGGAATCTGGGCGGCGGGTACAAGGCCGAGATAGAGCGCCTGGGCCTGCGCGCTCTGCGTGCCGTTCGCGACGATGCCGTTCTTGATGTATTTCGCCTGAAACGCAGAGGCGATCTTCGTCGCTAGCGTATCGTACTTCGCGACGTCCGCCGTCTTGCCGAGCATCCGCGCAAAGTCGCGCGTGAGCTTCACGAACAGATACCAGTGCGCGGTACCGGTCATGTCGTCCGGCGCGCGCTCAAGCGCCTCGTGATCGCCGATATCGTGCGGAATGAGGCCCGTGGGATGGGCCGCGTCCACGAGACCGATGTAGCGCGTGCACACGGGATAGAACGCGAGCGCCCGGTCCTTCACATCGGGGTAGTGGCGGATGAGCGCCTCCATCAGCACCGGCACCACCACCGTCCAGGCAATCGGACCGCCCCGCTTGCCGAAGCCGCGGTCGCGAATGCCCACATACGGCGCCGTCTCGGTGAGCCAGCCGTCCTCGGCCGCCGCATCGGCGAAGTCCTGAATCGTCTTCAGATAGAACTCGCGCATATCCCAGTTGAGGATCATCGATTCGCAGGTCGGCACAATGTCGCCGCCATAGCAGAGACGCTCGCGGCCGGGACAGTCCGTCGACGTGCCCACGAGATTGGACAGGAAGGTCCGGCGGCACACGTCGTGCAATCGGGCGAGGTCGGCGTTTTTCGGCTTCCAATACGGACGTTTCTCGCTGAAAATCGACGAGATAGGACTGAATGACACTTGTCCGGGCTGGAGCAGCGTCTTGAGCCCGCGGATTTCCACATAGCGGCAGATGTGCCAGGTGAACGGCGGGCGGAAATCCTCCGTCCCCTTCGCCCCGGCGCCGCCCGCGATGAGCACGTCCTTCTGCTCTGCGACGCGCGGCGCCCCGGGCCCGCCATTACCGCGCTTGATCTGTCCCACAGTCTGCGTGAGCGGATTGACGCGTCCATCCTTCCACAAACGTTCGCCGTAGACGAACTCGATGCGGTCGCCCTTCTTCGTGCCGGGCAACTGGAAGCTCGGCACGCCCGAACAGTTCACGCCGAAATCGACGACCTGCACTTCGCCTTCCTTGAGCCAGGTGGCCTTGCCGTCGCGCGGACATCCCGCCGTTCCGACGTGCGGCGCACGCCGTTCGCGGATCGTTCCCGCCTCGCCCTTGACCGTCACCGCGGGATGCGGCATCGGGTCCAGCTTGCGCGTACGGTCGACGACGGTACCGAGCTGCAGACTGTTCTGCACCACGGGCGATTCGCGCCAGGTCCAGTCGAGCTTCTCGATGCCGTCGATCGCGGGCTTGAAGCAGGGGCGCCCGTGCGACAGCGTCGTGCGGAAGCAATGGCGACCCCAGAACCTGAGCGGCGGCATGTTGTACCAGCCGTTGCCGAGCGCGACGGTGATCGTGTTCGTCGCCGGGTAGGGCTTGCAGGTGCGCCAACTACTTTGCCAGGCGGCGTCCACGATGTGCGTCTCGGCATAGATGGACTGCGTGTAGTCGGACCACAACGGGAACTCGGTCGACGGCCTCAACACGGGCAAGGTCAATCCGCGCAGCTGCGAACCGTTGATTTCGAGCTGGTAGAAGCCGAGGCACGCGATGTGCACCTTTAGGCCTTCCGGCGACACGGCACACCCGTCCGCCCGCTTGGGCAGCACGAACGACGCGGTGAAGACGGGCGTCGGGTCAGGCGCATACCAGGCAGCCTCCTCCATCACGGGACGCCCGTCGCCGATCCACGGCAGCCGATCCCAGTCAACGTCACTCCAGGCGAAGGCGGCAAGGCCCGCCATCGCACCAAACAGCAGCTTCTTTTTCATCGTCATCCTCATTCCTCCGTGACCACATTATACCACAAATTCGAAATCTTGGTAGTCATTGCCCGTTCTCCCTCCACGGATTATAAACCGTCCCCGCAGCACGGCGGCTAATTTAAGTAAATGTGGCTTGTCGGCGGTTTTGGGGGTATGTTATAATATGATACAGCTTCGAGGCGTGGTGTCTCGGAACGGGAAAGTTTTATCGGCGGTTCTGGAGAACAACAATGCAAACATTCAGAGATGTCGTGAAGAGGGCGATCGTCCTCGGGGCTGTTTTTCTTTCGGCGGGACTTTTTGCCGCGCACATTTATGTGAAGGACGAAAGGAAAACCTATAACGGAATCTGTACGATCTCCGCGAAAGAGTCTGAAATCTGGCACGTCCAGCCGGGCGGGGAGCTCGTCGTCAACAACAACAGCAGCGGCAACTGGTACATCGAGATCATCAATCGCAACCCCAGTGCGCTTTGGCTGGAGGGCGGCACGGTCAGCGCCGGCACGTTGGCGTTGCGCGGGTCCTATTCGACCTTTTGCCAGTTTTCGGGAACGATGACGCTGACCCAGAACCTGATTGCCGATGCCGGCACCGTGGAGCTGTACGACGGCGTGTGCAATGCGACGATCCACTTCCGTAATTGTACGAACGGCGCCACGCTCAAACTGCTCGGCGGTACGCTCAAGGCTCCGTCCGTCTATGGCGCCAACATGGAAAAGGCCGAGATCGTCTTCGAGGCGGTGGACGCCTATCGCTTCACGGGTGGTGCCGACCAGCAGTCCTGCTTCGCCATCACGGCGACGACGCCGATTACCCAGGCGCCGAAATCGATTCGGATTGCCGGCACGCCCGTTTCGGGCTCTGTCTATGCGCTCGTGAACGGCCTTGCGGACGACACGTTCTTCACGGCCTGCACGACCTCGGTGCCGGAAGGCTGGCAGCTCGTGCGGCGTGGATGCCAGCTCCTCCTTGCAGAGCCGGCCTCGTTCGCCGTTGCCACGGCCACCTGGACTGGCGCGGCGGGCGATGGCAATCCGCGTACGCCCGGCAACTGGACGTGCGCCAATAGCGCCGGCGAAACGATTGAAGGGGCGTTGCCGGGTCTCAACACGACGGCGACCGTGCCGGCCGGCACGACGAATTTCTCGTTCCCGTTCGACAAGGTGATTTCGATCGGCGAACTTCGTTTCCTTGGCGACACCTACACGTTGAATGCCGATGCCGACTGGAGCGGAATCGCCTCCGGGCTCGTGATGAAATTCCCCGCCAAGATCGACGTGAACGGGCATCGGCTGAATCTCTCGGTGGAACCGGTGGTGACGGCGACCGATCTCACGACGCCCAGCGGCGCCATTTACGTCACCTACCTCAATGGCAGCGGGCTTGCCGGCAACTCCTCGCCGACGGGGTTGATTGACGACAATCCCACCGCCAACGGAAGATTCCTTGTCGGCAATTTCCATGGCTGTATGATTGACTACGATTTTGGCGACGGACAGGAACGAGTCGTGCGCGGCGCGCGTTTCTATTGCGGGGATGGGAAACGCTGTCCGAAAGATCTCACGATCTATGGCACGATGGTCGATCCCGCCACGGCAGAGGAGGGCGACTGGACGCAAATCGTCACCTGGGCGAACCCGGCGATGACCGCGATGGGCTGGTCGGGCTATCTTGGCTTCACGAACGAAACCGCCTATCGGGGCTATCGCCTGAAGATCAACGACAATGTTTCAAGCGACCAATACGGCGACTATCTCGAATTCTACGAACTTGAGCTGGTGAAAAACGTGCCGGGGACGGCGAGCGAGATCACGAGCGGCACGACTGGAGGGCCGGCGGCCGTCGATCTCACGGCACCTGGCGGCGCCGTCAGCGTCATCTACCTCAACGGCAGCGGGCTTGCCGGCGGCGCGACGTCTTCGCCGGCGGGGCTGATCGACAACAATGTCACCAGCAGCGGGAGATTCCTTTCTGGACAGTTCAAGGGATGCCAGATCGTCTACGACTTCGGTGCGAATCAGAGTCGGGTCGTACGCGGTGCGCGCTTCCTCTGTCCTTCGGCGGCACGCAGCCCGAAAGGTCTCACCGTTTCCGGCACGATGGCCAATCCGGCCACGGCGGCGGAAGGCGACTGGACGCCGATTGCCTCCCGTTCGGGCCTGGCCCTCTGTAGTCCCGGCTGGTCGGGCTACCTGGTTCTGGACAACGAAACGGGCTATCGCGCCTATCGGCTGACCATCAACGACAACGTGAGCGGCGACGAATACGGCGACTACCTTGAATTCTACGAAATGGAACTGGTGGAAAACGTTCCGTCGCCGGGCGAACTGCATTACGTCGTGCCGGAAGGGAAGGAGCTGCAGAACACGGCGGCGTTGCTCTCGGGTTCGCTCAAGGTCGTCAAGGAGGGCGCGGGCTCGATGACTGCGGGACGGTACAACCAGACCTTTACGGGCGGAATGGAGTTGCTGGGTGGAACCAGCTACGTGGGCGGATGGGGCACGGATCATCGTTGGGGACCGTCCGGCGGCACGATCACGGTCGGTACGAATGCCGTTTTCGAACTCCAAGGACAGCCGCTGCTGACGGATTATTTCTTTGTTCTGAATGGCGGTACGCTCAAGAATTCAACGAGCGCGGTGCGAACGCACTGGCAATTCGAGGGCGTCAAGCGCATTTGCGTGGGGGCGGATTCGACAATCGACTTCGCGAAGGGCTACAGCTTGATGGACTATGTGAACAATGCCTATGGGCCGACCTCGCTTGATCTCCAGGGGCACAACCTGACGGTCAAATCCGTCTTGGGGGGATCGGACTATTGTTATTTCTCGAACACCACGGCCACGCGCGGCACGGTGACGCTCTACGGCGCGCTTGGGTTCATCGGCGGACCTTTCATGGGGCCGGAAACGACGCTCGATCTCTACGGCTACATTTCGCCTGAGGTCGATGTCCATGTCGGCACCTACATCTGCCGTACGACATCCGGCTCTTCGGAGCGGAACTTCGACGTTTACGTGTATGAATGCTTCAAGCCCCTTACGGACATGTTCTGGGGATGCGTGTTGAAGAATGGGGCGACGCTCGACCTTTCCGAACGCGCGGAGGCGTGGAACGTGAAGGGCACGTTCCACACGGCGGAAAAGACGACCGTGCAATTCGAGGACAATGCGACCATCTACATCGACCTCGGCAGCCGGAAGGTCAGGTCGAACGACCAGGTCGTCGCGTGGGACGAAACGACGAAACCCTCGAACCTCGCCACCCTGAAATTCAGGCCGATGCCCAAGTCCAAATACATCTTCGTCAAGAAAGAGACGGGCATCTATACCTTCGGCAACGGTCTTGTGATCTACATTCGATAATAGCGAGGAGAACGTGTCATGAAAGCTGTTAAACTGGTTGGTGTTGCGGCGCTGGTGGCCTTGGTGGCGGGTGCGGGCGTGGCCGACGGAGATTTGCCGGCGGGGTATACGCGCCTCGACTATATTGGGTCAACGGGTTCGCAGTACATCAATACGGGTTGGAAACAACATCCGATGGATAAGATCGAATGTTCGGTTGAAGTCGATTCCCAGCAAGATCGCGGAGGAGCCTGCCTCTTCGGCAACTTCGACCGCAATGCGCGTGCGTGTTTCGACCTTCAACTTAATACGACCGACAATTGCCTGTACTATTGCCGAGGGATGAATGTACGCGTTCCCTTTACGGGGCCCGATGTTTCCGCCGGTGCGTTCTTTGGCGCACGGGCGGACATTTGCTGCGAGGGGCTGACGGCGACCATGACGGTTGGCGGCAAGGTGTTGACGGCGCGGCAGGCGGATGATCTTGATTTGGGTTCGCCTGCCGAGACCGACCTGATGATTTTCCAGATGTATGACACCCAGTATTTCGTCCATGACAACTGGTGGCCGAAGATGAAGCTCTATTCGTTCAGGATTACGTCGGAAGGGCAGGTGGTACGCGATTTCGTTCCGGTACGCCGTGAGGCGGATAACGTTGTCGGCCTTTACGATCTCGCGCATGGAGATGCGAATCACGACGCGTTCTATGGAAACGTCTCCGGGAAGGGCGCATTCTATGGTTCCGATGATGAAGACGTCTATTTGACCTACATTGAATCGACGGGGAATCAGTATTTCAACACGGGTTGGAAGCAGGGCGCGGCGGACAAGATCGAATGTGTGGTAGACATCAATTCCCAACAGGGACGCTCGGGGCCGTGTCTGTTTGGCAACTTTGACCGCGATCAGAACGCATGTTTCGTTCTTCAGCTTTCGCCGAACGAGAACCGTTTGTATTATTGCCGGGGGTATAATACGCGTGTGCCCTTCTTGGATGGCGATGGTTCGCCGGTCGGTTTCTATGGGCAGCGCGCCGCCATCTGTTGCGAAGGGTTGACGGCGACGATGACGATCGGCGACAAGGTATGGACGGCGCGGCAGGCGGAGGGGTTCGATTTCGGTTCGACTTCGGCGACCGATTTCTACATTTTCCAGATGTATGATACTTATTATAAGGGATATCACGACAACTGGTGGACGAAGATGAAACTCTATTCGTTCAAGATCACTTCGGGCGGACGGGTTGTTCGTGATTTCATTCCGTATCGCACGGCAAGAGGCGTTGTTGGGCTCTATGATCGGGCGGATCATACGGGAGAGACCTACACGCCGTTCTATACCAAGGTGAAAGGCGACGATTTCAAGGTGGGCATGGCCTATACGATCAATGGATCGACGATGCAGGCTCGTGAAGGGGTGCTGTGTGCGGCGGACATGAATGGGTTTGCCGCTTTGGAAAAGACCACGTTTGCGCGTGTCGATGCGAGTGGCGTAAGCGAGTTCGCTCTTCCGGTGACGCTGTCGACGGGGATCATGTCTTTCGCTAATGGCACCTGCGAAGAACATGTCTTCGACGAGGCGCTGACCCTGAGGGGGGGTGCAAAACTTGAAATCGATGTTTCGCCTTCCACGAACGACGTCATGGTCACTCGGCAGGTTGTGATTGACGGCTCCGCGACGCATGAGCATCCGGTCGTCGTCAAAGTGAATGGCGAAATCGACCTGGGGCATGCCTACACCATTTGTGCGTCCGGAATGACGGGTGAAGGCGTGGTCGATTGGATTGTGGCGGAAGGGGCGGAGAATATGACCTTTGAGGTCGTCGACGGTGCCTTGGTGATGCTCTATGCCAATCCCGCGGTACCGGTCAGGGCCACCTGGACCAATGCGACCAACGACGGCGATCCGCTGAATCCGGCCAACTGGACTTGCTGGAATACGCGGGGCGAAACCATTACCGCGATTCCCATGGCGGATACTCAGGTGACCTTGAGCGACGGCTGCGTGTTCAATGTCACCAACGATTCGCCGTTCGTGTGCGGCAAAGTCGTTCTTCCGGCTTCGCTCGGAGGAGATTGCGACTGGCGCGGGCTTTCGGCAGAACTCTCGGGCACGATGGTTTTGAATGGACATCACCTCTACTTGTCGCATTTCAACGGGTCGGCGACAATCGGCACGGATGAAGAATACGAAACGCTTGAATATCTTGAATCGACGGGAACCCAGTACATCAAAACGGGTTGGAATCAGGGGCCGGCGGACAAGATTGAATGCTCGGTGAACGTCAACTCCCAGCAGGATCGCAGTGGACCTTGTCTCTTCGGCAACTTCGACCGGAACAAGAGTGCATGCTACGTGCTTCAATTTTCGAATACAGACAAGCGCTTGTATTATTGCCGTGGGTGGAATACGCGTGTGCCCTTTACGGATGAAGATGGCGCAACCGGCGGATTCCTTGGGCAACGCGCCGACATCTGCTGCGAGGGGTTGACGGCGACCATGACGATCGGCGGTAAGGTGTGGACGGCCCGGCAGGCTGACGGGTTCGCTTTCGGAGCGACCTCTGAGACCGATTTCTATATTTTCCAGATGTATGATACCACTTATGGTGGCTATCATAACAATTGGTGGACGAAGATGAAGCTCTATTCGTTCAAAATCACGTCGGGAGGGCAGGTCGTACGCGATTTCGTGCCCGCGCGCCGGAAGTCCGACAATGTACTCGGCCTGCTGGATTTGGCGAAGGGCGATCCGAATCATGACGAGTTCTATACGAACAGCGGCACGGGAACCTTTACGGGCGGTCCGGTCGTTGCCGGCCGCGAACTGCGTGGCGTTGTACATGTCGACATTCCGGCGAATGAAGTGCGGCGGAATGCGGGCGTCACGTTCACGGGTGAGATGAAGGTGGTCAAGGAAGGCGAAGGTACCTATATTCCGGGAACTGCGTCCACGCACCTTTGCGGAACGGACGTGGCCGCTGGAACGATTGAAATGGACACGATAGGCCCCGACCATTATCTTGGTTCGCCTTCGGGAGAGGTGTGGATCGAACGCGGGGCGACGTTTGAGCTCAATTGCCAAAAAGACTTCTACAGCTATCGCTTTGTACTCAACGGCGGAACGCTGAAGAATACCAAAGGTACGCCGTTGCTCAACCCGAGCGGGACGGCAATGCTCGCGTATGTGCGTTTGGAAGATGATTCAACGATTGAATTCACCTGCAGCGAGTATGGATTCATTGGGAGCGGCTATGCACCGACCACGCTTGATCTCCAGGGGCATACGCTTGATCTTACGTTGAATCGCGGGCAACTCTGCAAGTTGACGATGAGCGCAGGCACGGTCGTCTTGCACGGCGACGCCATCATTCATAAGGAGGGCGCGCTTGAGGCGCGTGAAACGACGTTGGATGTCTATGGAAGCATTCTGCCGATCAGTCAGGTTCATGTTGGCGACTATATTTGCCGCACGGAACAGGCGAGCGGAGATTACGGCGGAAAGATGACGGTGTATCGCAAGTTCCAGCCGGTCAGTACCTGCTTCAACGGGTGTTTGCTCAAAGACGGCGTGACGATCGACCTCTCGGAGTCGGCCCTGCCGGTGAGTCTGCAGAGCACGACGGGATTGAAAGAGAAGCTGGTGACGTTTGAAGACGGCGCTGTAATCACCGTCGAACTCGGAAACCAGCCGGTGAAGGACAAGTACGTCATCACATGGGACGACACGTCCAAGCCGTCCGATCAGGTCCATTTCATAAAGCCCCCGCGCGCGAACTACATGTTGACAGTCGAACCCGATGGCTTGTGCGCCTTCCGAGGACTCGTCATTTTCGTACGGTAGACGGTTGGTATTGTCGCACTGTCGGGGATGCCCCCTCGAAACGGTAGGGCGCGCTCACCGAGCGCGCCGCAAAGCCGGCCTAATGAATCGGCGTTCAGGTAAAACTGGAGATTCCAACGGGGACAAGATTCCAACGGGGACAGACCCCGATAGTCGAGGTTCCGGAATCGTATGGGGACAGTCCCCGACAGTCGATTCCAACGGGGACAGATTCCAACGGGGACAGACCCCGATAGTCGAGGTTCCAGAATCGTATGGGGACAGTCCCCGACAGTCGAGGTTCCATGTTTTTTCTGGCGCGGTCGACAATGTCTTTGCATTCCCGCTGACAATGTTTTGACATTTGCCCGCCATTTTCCGCATACTCCATGGTTGGCCCCGCGCTGTCGGGCGGAA
>JAZLJP010000089.1:0-27537 GCA_045617985.1 Kiritimatiellia bacterium | reverse complement strand
GGGGGGGAGGCGCCCGAGGAGAGCGAGAGAGGGGCGCCGCCCGAGAGCGGCCGGCGCCGCACCGCCGCCCCCCGTCTCGTAGAGCGGCGGCTCGGGCGGCAACGGCGCGGCCTTTTTCACGGCCGCCTTGGAGGGCGCCGTCTTCTTCGGCGCCGGCGCGGCGGCATCGAGCGCCGCCCAGGCGGACGCACCGGCAAAAGCCGCCGTACCGCCGAGGAATCCTCTTCTCGTCACGCTCATGGCGTTCCCTCGATTCGCATTAACGCACGCTGAAACGGAATTCCGTGGCCGACTTCATCACCGTGCCCGGCTCGACGATCGTCGTGGGGAAGTCGGGATGGTTCGGCGAATCCGGGAAGTGCTGCGTTTCAAGCGCCACGCCCGCATTGCG
This sequence comes from Kiritimatiellia bacterium, assembly GCA_045617985.1. GTDB lineage: Bacteria > Verrucomicrobiota > Kiritimatiellia > RFP12 > UBA1067 > RUG572. Next base: position 27,146 of record JAZLJP010000089.1, on the reverse strand, counting down.
CACGGGCAGATAGTAGCCGTCGTAGATCTGCATGCCGGGCTCGGTGGTCCACACTTCGAGCTGGCGGCCCGTCTTCGGGCTCGCGAGCGTGCAGGCCTTGACGAGCGAATCGTCCGTACGATCGACGATCCAGTTCATGTCGTAGCCGGCGCCGTACTTGAGAAGCGGGTCGTCTTCATCATGACGGCTGCCGATCGTGGCGGGCGTACGGAAGTCGAAGGGCGTGCCGGCGACGGCGCGACGCTCGCCCGTGGGGATCATGTCGGCCCCGTAGGCCGTGATCGCGGCGGCGTTCACCGTGAGCTCGTGGTCCATGCAGGTCGTGCCCGCCGAAACGCCGTCGAGGTTCCAATAGGCGTGGCAGGTGAGGGAGATCGGGGTGGCCTGGTCGGTGGTCGCCTCCCAGTCGATACGCCACACGTTGGCGTTGTTGAGGGTGAGCGTGGCGCGCACCGTCACATTGCCCGGATAGCCGCCTTCGCCGTCGGGCGAAGCGATTTCAAGCACGAGCCCCACCTTCTCGGCCGTGTGGATTTCCTCCACAACCTTCCAGTTCCGAAGCGAAAAGCCGCGCAGGCCGCCATGGAGCGCGCAGGGAATGCCGGCGGGCGCGTTGTTGAGTTCGAGCGTGTAGTTCTTGCCGTTCAAGGAGAACTTGCCCTTGCCGATGCGGTTGCCGTAGCGGCCGACGAGCGCGCCGTAGTAGGTGCCGCCGTTTTCGGCCACGTATTCGCCCAGCGTCGGCCAGCCCAGCGTGACATTCTCAAGCTTGCCGTTGCGGTCCGGCGCGATTGCCTTCACGAGGCGCCCGCCCCAGTTGGTGATCTGGAGCTCAAGGCCATTGGCGTTCACGAGGCGCCACAGGCGAACCTCTTCGCCCTCGAAGGTGCCCCAGCTCTGCGATTCAATCAAGTTTTCCATGCGTTCCTCCTTTGTGATAAATTTATGAAGAAGATTATACCACAAATGGGTCAAATTGTGGTAAACTATCCGCCAACGGTTTTCAGCCCCTGTAGCTCATCTGGACAGAGCAGCTGCCTTCTAAGCAGCGGGTAGTGAGTTCGAGTCTCGCCAGGGGCGCCATTTTTCTGGTGCTTGGTACTTGGTGCGCGGTTGGTGGTTTTCGGTTCTTGCTTGGCGTCGTAGGCCAGAGAGGCCGCGCGCGCCGACAGCCTCCCCCAACGGCGACGGGCACAAAGCCCCCGCCCGAACCGCAGTCCCAGGAGCACAAATCCATACGACAGCTTCGCTGCCCAAATCTTCGCCAGCCCCGCGCACAGCTCATCGACAATCCCTTTTCACGAGTTCTGTTCTGGCCAGCACAACTTTACCATCTTGGCCCATTCCGCACGACGTTTTTCAAACAGCCTTTCCGCGTTCCCCTTGTCCACAGGAACCATATCTGGATCAGCTTTGCCGTCTCGCCCCCCCGTCGGATACAAATAACACATCGCCAACCACCGATTGTGCAACGCACGCGCATAGGGGATTCGATGTTCTCTTGTCGTCATCTCCTCAAGAGCGTCGGCAATGCAGGAATATTCAAACTGGGTGGCTGAATGACTGGCGTCGACCCGATTTTGTCGCGTAATTCCGCAAGATTGAGGATGCCGAATCTGTTTGTACCAATGAATCAGCCACCTCAGCCACCCAGTATATTCAAAATGCTCAGCCGGGCTACTCCCGCTACTCGCGTACAACTGCTCGACCAACCGATTGCGAAACCATGCATTGTAACCTGCGCCGTCCCGCATGCCAAACACCTGGAGTCTGCGGCCGCCATACTGAGGCTCCGAAATCACCTCTCCCTTCTTCCCCATGATACGATCATGGACATCCTGTCGCACAAGCAATTCCACATCCTTCTGTTTACCAAGGCCATACAGCACGTTCATGATAGGAATTGCGTACTTCATACCCGCAGCTGCATCATCGACGCAGATCGCGATTGTCAACTGCTCGCTCCGCGCTGCGTACCCCTCAACCATTCGCACAAACGACTCTGAACCGACTGCGACATCTTCGACAAACGACCAATGGACATCAGGCAACTCGTCAATATTGGGGAATAATGCCCGGTATTCACGTTCGCGCGTGGGCAGCGCATCGTCGAACACAGTGACATACGTCTGGACGGCCGTTCCATTCGATGTGCAATAATGGGCCACTAATGCCGCCTGGGTCGCGAGCGCCTGTCCCATTTCAGTAAAACCGACAAGTACAAGATGAACATCCCCACCTTCCCAAGTCCGATTCAGTTTTACGCCACTAGAATCCTGGTCGGGCAATTCCACAATCTGATGGCAGTTCGCAAACAGACGCTTCGCCCAACTGTCATAAAAATTATGATAACTCACGTTTTGAGCACACTCGTTGACTGATGCTTGAGACGACGAAACGCCCGCACTCGCTCGCAACATCTGACAATACAAGCCATAAGAATCAAGGTGCAAGTCGATTGGCAACGATGGGGCTAACGTCTGTCCGCATTTCTCGAGTACATCGCACAATCTTCTCGGCATTAGCAATACATGTGCATCATGCGATGGGTCATTCATCTCACCAAGAACAATTACCGCATGAGCCTTACGAAGATTCAAGCATCTAATCTCTGCAACGTCATCATACGTCCCGCGATATACGCTCCAAGTAACGAGCCAATGGCCATGCAAAAGCACTCTGAGCCGCCGCCTAACCTCGCCAATATCGTAATCCGTGACGACAACGATTCGTTCGGGCATGGCCCAACGCCGTTTGTGAAGGAAAAGTACGCGCCGAGACTCGAGATGTTCTGTGATAATCGTCGGAACGTTATCGTTCCACCCAAGAATAACCGTATGTCCCTGGAGTAGACGCACCCAACGTCGCCACGCACCCGACTCAAAGCCAACAGCAGTTGAAATAAAGGCAGTCACCAACCCTCCGCTTCCAATCAACCAAGAGAACAGAAACAAGAACACCGCCACAGCCCCGTTTTCATTACCGTCGCTCAATATCCCTCGCACTATGGAATAGTCAAACATGCAATCCAAACTCCAAAGCATGCACTCAACAAGCGACACCCTCGGCGTAAACGAAGCCGACTCCCGACAAGCCTCTACGTAGTCGGACAGCTTTTGAACACAGCCCATTATCGTGTAGTCATTCGCTTCGACGCCCCAACTTGTCACAAGTCGCTTCTTCGCGTCGGACAGATTTTTTTTCTCGGCAAGCCAGAACACCGACGGATGCTTTTCAGATGAAGTGACATAATGCACAAGCGTGCCGAACAACCAACCCAGAGTAAGGGCAGGCAACAGCCCAAGCATATACCGATTGGCGATATATGTCAGCACGATGTTAACTAATGCGCCGAAAAAACACAAGAGTTTGATTCCCAGCGCACGGAAAAACAATCCAACCCTCACGAAATGACCTCCCCGATTTCCATCCGTTTGAGCCGATCAAGGCAAATGAATGCTGTCGCAATCATCGCAGCCGAAGCCGGTGCATTACAATCCCATATCAACGACACCCGCGCGGCGACCATGCAATCAAGCGCAACGGCAAGCGCATAGGCTTCCTTTGAGACGTGTGCCCGCAGTGCCGCCACGCGAATCCGTCTCAACATCCGATAAATGAAAGCCAAGCGCAGGTCATCCGCAAGATCATCCGGCACGGCATCCAACCGCCCGAACACGGCATTACAGATCAAAGTCTTAAACGTCGCCTTGGAGGCCATCCAAACATTCTTATCAAACAAAAGCCCAAGCACGGAGGTGAACATGACGCTGAAATCATGAACAATGTAATCCCTTCGTGTCCGTGCAAAACCGATCATCCACACGTCTTGAATGTCCGCGTTATCATCAGTAAAGGCAGCATGCTGCGTCCACCGCTTGCGGAATTCCAACATGATATTGTCAAGGTTTACGTCACCATGGACAATACCTTTCGGACAATCCTCGATCCTTGACTTAAGCGTCCCCCGCAACAACATCTGCGCAAGGTCAACGAGCTTCGGAATGGCCCAGAACGCCGAATATACTTTATCGCTTTCAATCCGTTTCAAGGCTTCATCCCAACAAGGCAGCCAACCATTTTTCGAAATTTGACCACCACCGAATATCCCCATATTATTTGTTGAATCGCACCTTTGGCCCTCCCCGTTCCCCAACACGCCCTCAACCTTCAGCAGCTCCTGAACCAGTTTTGAGAAAACTTGACCGGCCGAACACGGCGAAGCGAGCCCATCGGGTGTATAGGATACGGAACAACCAAGCTCCTTTACAACCTCAGCCGGCATTTGTCCAACCGCCTTCGCAAGCGATCTTATAACACCTGGATCTATAATCAGAGTCTCACCCAGAGTCTTACTCAGAGTCTCTGTAGGAGCAGCGGCGTCTTTCACCCAGAGCGACATGCTGGGATACGAATGCGGGCGATAGCGGACAACGTGATCCACGCTCGGCCCCGTCATCATCACCGTACACTTATTACTCCTGTCAAACGCATCAATGGAACAGGCACCCCGAGACTTGTGTGAACACGCGAACTCGTATGCCGTTACCGTGCCCACGTCCGATTCCGCAGCCTTCTGCGATACGAACTGGGGATTCTTCAGCTCCCTGCAGACAGGCATACGGCAAAGGTAATTCGCCAGGAAGTCACCATCCACCTCTCCAAAAGCACAATTCGGGAAATCAGACCCCTCTATCGGCTTAAGCGAACGTCCACCGTCTGAAGGCACGTCACCGTCATAGAATTCCAGCCCAATCGTTACGCCGTGTATCCGCGGCAGGATCTCATCAAAAATAACATCAAAGGCCTTGCGGTACTTCTCATAATCACAGCTCGCGCGACTCGCAATGTCATCGATCAGCCGTGTTCGCATCGACACCAGCTCATGAAACTTGTCCTGTTTGCCGGCGAAGGTATAGACAATGGCGGCGTTCTCATCATCGATCACGCGTTCCGGATTCTCAACCCGTCCACATTCATTCGCAATGTAAGGACGGATGAAGCGGAAATAGCGCTCGTACTCGAGTCGCATGCTAAACGCGCTGTCTATCTTGACGATGACCGGCGTTTGCAAGAACCATCCGTCATCCGTTCGCGCCCCCTTTGCCGCTTGGAAGGTGACCGATGAACTGTTATCACCTGCCATGGACTTGACGAAGATCGTCTTACCTGGATATTTCTCCAGACACTTGCATGTAAGATACTGTTGCTTCTGGGTTAGCTTCCTTCGAAAGCTGCGTTCATTGGCTTTCGACTCGGGCCAGTCAGCGATTTCACCCAATCCCATTTTCGCCATTGTCTGCCACTCGCGATTCCATTCACGATTCGTCAGCAAGGTGAATACATGCCGAGGCAACTTCCAAGTTTCCGACTTTTTAAGGAACCAGCTAGCCCCCGACTGCAACGCACGGACGACATGTCCCATGTCATCATACTGCGAATAGGCGATAACCGGAACCTGAGGCAGAAAATACTTGATAATCTTGATGAGATGATAGCCCTCCATGTCCGCGCCCCGACCGCTGTTCAGACACAAATCAAGCAATACAATGTCAAAAGTCTTTCCATTTCCTCCCAACCCCCTCAACATTTCGCCAAAGGGCATCCCTGCACTTGACGAATTAACATTTAAGGGGCGGTGGTCATTTTTCTCGTCTTCCACTTTCCATTTCCCGGATTCGCCCCTCTTAATCTGCAATGGTTTCACGTCGAAAATGGGCTTGAACCGATCTTGTATCCTCTTTCCGATGTCAATCGCCTCATCATCAATCAGTAAAACGTTAATCGTCGTCGTGGGCGACAAATAACGAATTGGCATGCCCGATTCCGGTACAACCGAAAGTTTGTGCAGACATTTCGCAATCCTGATGCAGATTTTGGCCCAAGCCATCTTGATACAGTCTGCCTCTTGTTTCTCACTTTTTTCGCTTCTAAAAGCGCTAACCACAGCACCGATCTCGTCATACTCGTCCATGAAACAGTAATGAAGAATCATTTGACGTCGATTGCCAAGCGGTGGGGCACTGTTCTCCCTCGGCAAAAATCGATCTAGCAATTCGTTTTCCAGAACAAACGGATACAGCATCTTGCCTTCCACATCGTCGGTTCCCTCGACCCATTTTTTCGCAGCATCATCCTCGTACTGATGTAACCATACTTCCTTTTGCGGCAGCTTCAGAACCGTTCCGCCGCCATGCACGTTCTTATCCTGAAAACAATAAGATCGGAACCAACCCTCGAACCACAGTTTCAGCTCCTTCTTCTCGATACCGGTCGGTTTGCCGTCCCCGGATTCCGCCCCCAGAATACAGTCAACACGTTGCCGCATCCTCTCGTAAGGCGACTCACAACCGTCCTCCATATCGTTCGTCAGCAAATCTTGACGTTCGATGATGAACTCGCGCGGAGCCTTAATTCCATGCTTTCGCAAGACCTCTTTCGTTTCACACACGAAAAAAGGCAAAACGACTCCTTGAGGCCACGCCTCCATTTTGCTGAACAGAACGGAGGGCACGTACTTCAACCGACAAACAAGATGCTGGGCCAGAGCGCAAATACCCGGCTCGGCGAACGAATCTATCAATATGACACTATAGGGTGTGCCCATAGTCAAATCCCTCCTGCTAAAATCTCCGATATTAGACTCGCTACTCCCATGCGTTGTTCAGGTTTGCAGATTTCCGCATGCCGTTTGACCAATTCATCCCATGAATCAAGACATACTTCGGAAGCCGTCACATACTTCTTTATCGCCGCTAAAAATGCCATAAGTTCGTCTGCGGACTTTCCGCATGCGGAGTTCCCGAACTCTTCCCGAATCGATTCCACATAGGATTCAATCCCCGTCACCACATCATTAGGTATTATTTCTCTCAGCAGCTTTCCATCATTCTCACTCGTCAACTCGCTTACCGACAAAAGCGAGGAAACAAGTGTCAACGCGTCGCGTCCTCCGCCATAAAGTTTCAGCCAGCGAATAATCTGCTCGCACTCTTCGGCCGAAGGGATGGCAATTCGTCCGCGCGAAATGTTAAAAACATCATTCCGAAGAGAACTGATTGAGCGACACTCCCACTTCACGTTCGGGCATTGATCACTCAACACAAGAGAATTTTCACTCTCTACCAACTTGGAAACTTGTTCCTCCAACTCTGTGACATCTTGCGGCATTCCCCCGCCCCAGTGTGTTAAGACCTTAATCACCCCCCTGATTTCCGACGCTTCATCTCTTTTTATTACTCCAGCATTCTTCAACACCCCTGCCAACGCATCCAAATAAAAAGAAAGCGTTCTAGATATGTCCTCCTCAGGCAACAACTTACCCTTAGCGACCTCACACTTACAAGTATGGATCTTCTCCCCACGTCCTCCATCAATAACGACAACAGGAGCGCAGTCCTTCTCTGCTCTGATCTTCCAGGTGCCGCCCCCTCCCGCATCGGCAACATATCTAACGAACTCGTCGTCCGTTATAATCACATAAGCCAAAATTTTCATGTCGTTATCCATGTCAAATACTCCTTATCGCTTTCGGACGGGAAGAAGATTCATAATGGCATCAACAAGTACCAGTTTCTCGGGGTACTTTTTGAACATCGTTGTCGCTACTGTAGGGAAGGGGAGTACTCTCGCCATTTCCGGAACATTCGCCGGAATTCCCCGTCCCGTCGTTATCACCACATAAGGGAAAACACGTCGAAGACCGTAAAGCAACAAGGGCATCTTCTCTGGATCATGGGCAACAGGCGAAAACCACTTGTCAATAATACCCTGATGTATGATGAGTATATCAAACCGATTGCGATACATGTCTGCGCCGATTTTTGCCTTATCAAACCTCTCTTCAAACGCAGCCCGATCCTCAGATTGCGTTACGAGATCCAAAAGCGCCCGCACATGCGCAGGGTTAATTTCCAACAACCCTTGTGATGTATAGTGCAAAGTACATTCAGAATCTTTCCTTTCCAAATTTGAAACGACCGACGCCGCCTCCTTTGCGCCAACAGTCCGCTCTTCGGCGATGGTTATGGACATTCGGGCAAATGTCGCGAGCATCAAATCTGAATGTTCTCGCACAAACTGAGACATTCGTTCATCCAAAATCAGTAACCGTACTAGCGCATTTTCCACAAGTTTCGCTTGCAGGATAGCCTTTTCAGGGCTCAACCTCATCAATTGATTCAGATAAGATTGCGTTCCGCTAAGCGATTCAGCATAAAGCACCGAACCTTGAAACGCAGCGAACGGAGAGGTGACAAACGATGGCGGTTTAACGCTCCCCTGCGGTCTCTCTATGCCGTCGCTCTGATTCAAGTGCCGAACATACTGGACAACAGGTTGCTGCTCGCAATCAACACATTTGGTGTAAACATGCAAATTTCCGTACTCCCAGTCAGAACCCCCTGTACCTTCAAGGTTGAAACGATCCCCCTCCAACGTCTTTCCGTTCTGTTTGATTTCATAACCAGCAGGCAAAGAAGATATATTCTCTGCATATTTTCCCAAATACCCCTTGGCCTGTTTGCACACTTCTACAAGATAGTCTACAAAATGTGAAAAGAAATGTTCCCACGCCGCCTCGCGTCTACGAGAATTAATCCTATTGCTTCTACGAACCAAATCCCGCCATCTCGGATCTACTGAGTATTTTGACGGCATTGACTTTTTCAACTCGGCAATTTGCTGAGAAATGTCCGCGAGTTCCGAATCGTCGCCACACGCGCAGCGACTCTCAAGATAACGAAGAACATCATTCGAACACTCCAACGACGCCATCCAACCTTTGAGTTGCTCTAGTACCAATGTCTCATATTCAGCTTCACTTTTCCGGATATTAGATTCTACTTGGCGCGGATGCATATCCCGCATCGCCGTCAAAGCAACATAAGTGTTTTTTTTCTCCACCGCTGCATGGTCTTCGCCATGAACATTTTCTAGATTGTACAATTTTATAAATGAGTTTACCGCTCGATCAAATCCCTCCTCAAAGACATACGACACAACACTCGCAGGATTAATTAAACTTTTACCCGAACCATGTGATTTTCCATCGTCCCCAACACGTAAAATTCTACCTCCCCGACCTTCATCGTCCACGGTCTCACTAAAAGTCGGAGCAACAATCAAATTCAGCTTACCGGACAAATCCGACCTTCTCCCGACAATGTAATCCATCCAACATGTCGCCACATGTTTCGTCAATGTTTCAGGAGTTAGAGAGTCGCAACAAAGAGCCCGAACAATCGAATTCACAGAATCAAACTTGATATTAGACAAAGGATTCAACCACGAAGCCAACTGGTTGCTCACAATAGACAAATTCTGATCTGGATGCATCGTTATAATGCGAAACGGCAAGTGCCAATGTAGACATTTTTCATCAAATGCCGAAACTATAACGAACTCGGCACTCATGTCATCATCAACTGGCTTTATCTGCTCCCGCGCTCGCACATATATCCCCGCCTCCATCAATTTCACGGCCTGCACACCTTGTGGCACAGATTCTTTACTTTCCGCCACCAACAAGATTGTCTTGGGTTTGGGAACCTTAAACTTATATCCAAGTCGACCTTTTAGTTCAAGCTTATCCTTGTCCTCTGCATCCTTATCTATCGGCACAGCCTCAATAATTGGGCCAAAGCACTTTCTGTCTTTCAGGATCTTTTCATCTGTCACATCCAATCCGCCGATTTCGTTCATCTCACGCGATTGAAGGCATCCTGCCGAAATTTTCATTTCAGCAAGGCCCCAACTCTCTCGCCGAAGTTCACCCTGATCATTAATTAAAGGGGCATTTAACCGTTCGTTCTGCCGTCGCCATAGTGCTTTCCCGGAAACTCCATCTACCACATTTGCATCTGACTTTGAGGTGTAAACGATAAATTCGACAACTCCTGACTCCGGCTTATCTTCGAATTCAATGTAGATATCCAGATTGTCATCATCACACGGATCTTCACTTTTCGCGGACAAAGGATGCAGGACCGCCCAATCATGTTTAGCCGCATTACGCACTACATTTTCAAAAATCGTAAACACCGCATGCTGTCCAACAATGCCACCAGGAATAGCCAACGGCACATCATACGTCAAGTCAATGGAACCGCTTTCAGGATATTCCAAAAAATCATGGACAAGCACCCTCTTGTGAACTTTTACGCCATTAACATCAACCGAGCACGTTTCCATCCGCCGCACATGAAACTTCAGACAATGCGAATTGTTTGCATTGGGATTCTGGAACTGCCACGCCTTCAACCCCTCGCTGCCAGCAATATAGTCAAGCAAATGTCGCTGCGACAAGAAATGCTTCATTATATCACCTACAAACTGCATTGGATGACGCCATTTCGGCATGCCCGTCGTCACCGTCGCAATGTAGTCCATCCGATGCTGAATATACTGATACAACACCCGATCATCAGGCATTGTTCCTACATTATGAGACAACGCAGCCAACACATGACTTCCAATATTATGCGAGCCATTCCGCGACATTATTGTCCCAATTGCTGTTCGAATGTTAGAATTCATTAGAACTCTTGTAGTTAATGCATCGTGTATGCAAGATGATATAGCATCAATTGTATACTTTAACACTTCCAAGCTCGAATATGCTAATTCGCGCTTCGTCTTTATTTCTAATATCGAAAACCCACCATCGCTTCTATTATATGCTGATATGCACCTTCCAGGAATATAATACACAAAAGAGCATTCCCCTGTACACAAATCAAAGATTCTGTCTACCGCTCCCTCCCCCAGTTGTTTGACATCACGGCTAACATTGTCTTCCTGTGTTTTACTTATTATGTGTTTATTTCTCGCCATATACATGACCTTAACATTTTGGCGAAATACAGCCTTTCTATTATACTTTTTTATTGCCAAGGGTAGCGGATATATCTCACTTTCGCCGTGTTCACCATTAACTTCAACATAACAACGATAAGATCCGTTATTCCCAAAACAATCATCTTTTAAGTTGTATTGGCAAATAAATCCTGATGTGTCAAAAACACGAAATTCATCTTTTAACGCATTCAAATCAATACTAATCGAACAAACTCCATATCTACTCAATAAACCATCCTTAATGCGTGTGCTTATTCTTTTCCAACTATCTGTCGTCTCAAAAGAATCAAGTCCACTTAACCCTGTATTTTTTAACGAATCATCAATAAATTCGCGTGCCGCTACGAATTCCCTTGTCGTAATATCACTCATATAAAGTTGTGTCTCATTACACACCTTTATACAGCAATCGTAATTATTGTCGTCATCTGAACGGGCATACCAACGATCTAGTGGACTAATTTTTACTTGACGAACGGAAAGGTTGACATGCGCCCAATTATCGTCAATAAGCAATTCCCCTGACCTTAGGGCGCAAGATTTAATCTCGCACATAGCATCAAAAAGTTGGCTCGAGACACATTCTGAATCTTTAGAACTATCACGTTGATAAGCGACTCTTTTATCATAAGCATAATTAATGAACTCGCATGCGGTTACGATTGCATCTGTTACCGTCTCACCTGCTTGAATCTTTTCCCCTGTTGAAATATAACAAATATTTATTTCCGACAATCTATCCTCATGTAATAATCCTGAAGCCCCCCGCTTCAAATAATCCATGATCTCGCCTGCTGTAAAATTTGCAAACGTTGTATCTGTTATAATGAATTTTCTTCTCGAATCTTCATTTTCCAAAAACTGCATTAAACAATTTTTTAATTCTTCCAAATAAGGAATTCCATACCCAAGGAGGATTTTCACGCTCGGCGCGTTGGATTCACCCTGAGTATCACTCTGATCATTCGAAGACTCAATATCAATTCTCTTTACGAATTCGTCCCATACAATCTTTGCATATCCTTCTTTCGCATATTTTTCGTTACCATAGGCAATGTCAACATCGGTTTTTGTTAACTCCAATTCTTTGGATATATACCTTGAAAATGCTTTTGCTATCGCCTTGGCCTGAGGTGCCCACAATGAAAACAACCTTGACCGCCCATTAGCAGCACAAATTGCATCCCTCATCCATTCGTCTTTAACATCTGCTACCAATGTCATAACCATTGGCTTTTTCAATTGTTTAAAAATGCTATCTTTCCCTGTTTTCTCTTGCGAAGCAAGATGTTTTATTAGTTCATCATTATATGCCAAAATAGCTACACAATCTTTATCATCATTAAAAGTCTTGAAAGCTTTCTCTATCTTGCTTTCAATATCGGAACACGTGAAAATACATTCCTCATCCTCAATCTTCTTCAACTTTAATTTAACATCATGTCCAACGCTCCTAAGAATTCCAACTTCTACTTGTTTTGCGATTTGCCTCAATGTCAATAACTTGCTTACTGATTCCAGCCAATTGTCAAGCTTCGATTCAAGAACAGCGTGCAATTCGTCTTCGATTCTCCCAACTGACCAAGTTAAGATTCCAATATAAAGATTAGTGCCCATATCTACAAATCCCTTCACTTCAAAATCTCAATAACTTCACCTTTTGAATTTAATTTCCTTAACACCAACGGCATTACCATCGCCCCCGTTTTAGTAGTTGACACATCCCCATTTAATGTTCGTAGATTCTGCACTGACAACAACCTATTCTGCAAAAACCTAGAATCCACATTCTCACTATTTTCAACAATTTGCGCTACAATATACAGACTGTCATACCCAAATGCTGAAAAAAGAGAGGGAACATGACCGTATTCTTCCTTATAGTTTCTGACGAACTGTCTTTTTCGATCTGATTCTGGCTCGTCATTATAGATGGAGTCGGCATAAACTATATTAGAGAATTCAACTACCCCCTCTTTTGATTCTGGATTCATTATTGACGTATCGGTCAAAATAGTCCCATTAAACTTCAGTTCTTTAAGTTTATTAATTGCAGAAATATACGCCCCACCATATCCTACCACAAAAATGGCATTAGGTTTGAGCGACAACAATTTTGTCACTTGTGGGCCCAAATCCTTGCTTTCAAACCCGTAAGTTTCAGCGGCGATAACTTTTCCGCCCAATCCTTCATATACTTTTTTGAATTCAATCGCAGCTTCTTTTCCATACTCGTCTTCTAAAGTCAACAAGCCAATTTTGTTCAATTGCAAATCATTTTTAGCGCATTGAGCAAGCCGAGAACTTATCAAATCAATTGTTATCCAATCCAAAAAGATATATGGCTCTTCCTTGTTGTGTTTTAGGAACTCTGTAGAGCCTGTCATTGTTGCCAAAATGGGCATACGCCGCTTCTTAGCAATCGGTGCCGTGGAATTTACATGATTATCTCCAACCATCAACACAATAGAAACATCATTCATTAATAACTTATTGAATGCGGAAACCGCATCTTTGGCACTATTCTTGCCATCCTCAACAACCAATGTTATGCTCAAATCATCATGTTCAATATTAAATCTTTTTGCGGCCAATTCTATGCCACGCAGATAATCATTACCGATTTGAGCCACTGATCCTGTAAGATATGAAATCACGCCAACTTTTAGGGTTCGACTATCTAAATGTCGAGAATTTTGATGAACAAAACTCACCAAGGCAAAAGCAATACCGACAATTGCTATTACACCAAGAATGCTTTTTTTCATTGAAAGTAGTTCCTTTCTATCCAGTTGATGTTTTTGATTTGACGAAAATCTGACATTGTCGAATGGATCTTACCTTCAACAAGGAAAAGTGTTCGCCAGATCCACTTCATGAGATCCATGCGATGCTCAACAATCATGAACGACCGTTTTTTGTCTATGTCCGCAAAACGGCGGACGCGGTCAACGACCTCCTCCGCTGCCTTCGGCGACAGGCCGGCGGTGGGTTCGTCGAGGAGGTAGAGCTTCTGAGGGCGGAGAAAGACCATCGCAAGGGCGAGGGCTTGGCGCTGGCCGCCAGAGAGGGTTCCGGCCCTTTGGTTGAGTTTCGGCTTGAGGAAGTCGAAGAGATCCAGCATCTCGGCTCGGGCGGAGTCGAAGACCGGCTTCGGCAGAGTCATGCCTGCGAGCATTAGATTCTCGGCGACCGTCTGACTTGGGAAAATGTTGTTGGACTGCCGGAGGTAACCGATGCCGGAGAGAAGCCGCTGCTCGGTGGAGAGCGAGGTAATCGAACGGCCCTGGAATTGGATGTCGCCGCCGGTGAGCGGGAGCATGCCGATGACGGCCTTGAGGAGCGTCGACTTGCCGCAGCCGTTCGGCCCCGCAATGAGCACGGTCTCCCCTTCTTTGACCGTGAGATTCACGTCGCTAAGAACGGGCCGATCGCCGTAGCCGCAAGATAGATGTTCGATGGAAAGGAGTTCGCTCATGAAAGCCTCCCCGTTTTCCGCCGTGGCTTCTTCGCCGGCATCGTCAATGACTGAAGCAGTTTTTGCGAACCTTCCAACAACGGACGGAGCGCCTTGTAGGCCGGCGGAACATCTTGAGAAGTACGATAGGTGGCGACGCCCAACGGCATCGAATAGCGACGAACCGCAAGCTCGGCCACGGGGCGATTCACCGAATGGCACAGGAGAAGACCAATGGACGGGTTCTCGTCCTCAAGCTTTACATACTTATCAAGACAGGCAAGATAGAAGTCAAGCTGGCCGAGATAAGCAGGCTTGAATCGTCCTTTCTTGAGCTCGATCGCCACCATGCACTTGAGCGTCCGATGGTAAAACACAAGATCGGAATAGAACTCCTCTTCACCGATGACAAAACGTTTCTTGACGTTCATGAAACAAAAGTCGGGGCCAAGCGCCTGGATGAACTTGCGCACCTCCAATACCATCTCCATCATCCACTCCGGCTCGTCCAGAGTCTCGTCATCGTCATCCGAGTCGACGATGTTCACGAAGTCCAGCAGATATTCGCTCTTGAAGGACTGCACCGCCTTCGACGCCTGCCTGTCGGTCGGCAATGTCAGCTCGAAATTGTTGATGACCTTGCCCGCCGTCTTGTAGTCATTCGCCCGAATATGACGCCGCAACTCCTCAACCGTCCAGAAGTGCATCGCACACTGGCGAATGTAAAACAGCCGCTCGGCAACAGACCGGCACTTGAAAACGATCTCCATGTGCTGCGTAAAACCAACACTGAAAAACGCAGCAATGTCACTTTCGCCCAATTCGCCAGTTGTCAACTGGCGAATTGCCGGCACACTGTCGTCTGAAACGTTTTTCTTCAAATCGTCAGTCGTCAACTGGCGATTTGCATCAGCAGTCCACTCCTCATAGAACTGACGCATGTTCTTGATGTTAGATGCTGAGAAACCGCGCAGTCCGGGAAGCTCACGCGTCAACTGCTCGGAGATTGTCTCAATCGCACGGGTTCCCCATGCACCCGTACGCGAATTCGATGACACGTACGCACCAACCTTGAAATAGAGCTTCAGGTGTTCTAAATTCGCCTTGCGAGCCGCCATATAGCGGCTCTTCAAGATGGCGGTCTTAATCGCCTTCACCGCCTCGCGCAAGCCAAGGAGATCATTCACAGCAATACTTGTCCTCATAGCGTCGCGCCTCCTGAATTGCCGGTGTAGAGGTCGCGGACCTCGGGATTGTCAAGGACATCCTGCTGCGTGCCGTGCGTGTAGACGGTGCCCTCGTGCAGGAAGTAGATATAATCCGCAAGCTTGCGGACGACGCCCATGTTGTGCTCGATGAGCGCGACCGTCATCTTCTGTTCGGCGACGAGCTGCTTCACGAGCCCGACCATCTTCTCCACCATCGCAGGCGAAAGCGCCGCCGTCGGTTCGTCCAAGAGAAGGAGTGCGGGGCGCAGGGCCGCAAGCCGCGCTAGCGCGAGGAGCTTCTGCTGGCCGAAGGAGAGCGTCCCGGCCTGTTGCTCGGCGGCGTCCGTTAGCCCCACGAACTCGAGCCACTTCATCGCCCGTTCACGGCGGTCGGCCTCGCGCGCCTCACGCCGCCACCAGGCGAGCGTCGTCAGAAGTTTGTAGTCGCTCCGGTGCAGGAACGAAACCTGGACATTCTCGATGACGGACAAAGCCGGAAACACCCGCACATCCTGGAAGAGCCGCCCGACGTGCTTGCGGGCGATCTTGTAAGGCGGAAGGCCTGTGACGTCGGTGTCGTTGAGGAGGATCCGCCCCGCGTCCGGCGCGAGGTTCCCGCCGATGACATGGAAAAGCGTCGTCTTGCCCGCGCCGTTCGGGCCGACGAGCGCCGTCACCTTGCCGACGGGAACCGTGACATTCACATTCTGCAGAGCCCGAAACGAACCGAAACTCTTGGAGACGTTCACCACCCGCAGTTCGACGGGCTCGATGATGCGCGGATCGCTATTTGATTGCATACGCACCTGCCAGTCCTTTGGGTTTCATATAGACGATCACGATCAACAGCACACCGTAGATGATCTCACGGAGATTCGCCGCAACAGCATCCGGCAGCCCCACGAAACGCAGGACCTCCGGCAGAAGAATCATAAACAGGACGCCTGTCATCGGGCCTTTCAAGTTGCCCGATCCCCCAACCAGGAGGATACAGGCAACGAAAATGGATTCCGAAAGCGTGAAACTCGTCGGATCGATGTAGGTGATGTAGCTCGCGAACACGACGCCCGGCACGGCCGCCACCGCAGCGGAGATCACCATTGCCCGCGTGTACTGCGCCTTGGGGCAAATCCCCAGCGTCTGCGCAGCGGCCTCGTCGTCTCTGAGCGCCTTCAGCGAAAGCGCAAACGGACTCCGGCAAACGAGATGCATGAAGCCGAACACCAACGCGAAGAGCCCGAGCGTGAACACGAAGTATGCCGGAACAGACTCGATGCCAAAACCGAAGAACGCGGGGCGCGGAATGCCGGAGATGCCATACGGCCCGCGCGTCAGGCCCGTCCAATTATACAGCACCACGTAGACGATCATCTGGAAACCGATCGTCGCCAATACGAACGCCTCATTGCGGAACCGGAGCGCGACGAGGCCAAACAGTCCCCCCGCGAACGCACAGATCGCGATGGCCGCAGGCAACGTCACGACAAACGGCAACCCCAACTTGGTCGTCAGCAGGGCGTAGGCATACGCCCCAAGCCCGTAGAACGCCGCTTGCGCCATCGTCAAAAGCCCGCCAAAGCCGATCAGCAGATTGGTGGCAAGCGCCAACATCCCATAGATGCCAAGCATGATCGCGATATGGAGGAGATAGTTCACGCCGCCTCCTCCAATCGCTTGCGGATGCCGAAGAGCCCCTGCGGACGGAACAGCAACACGAAAATCAAAACGCCGAACGTGACGAGATCCGTCCACCGCGCCGAGAACCGCCACACGGCCAGACTCTGCAAGACGGCCAACAACATCGCCCCAACGCCCCAAGCCCAATACCGATCGGTTCCGCCGAAGAAGACGGCAACCGATCCAACGAGGAGATAATGCATGCCGACGTGCGGATCCATGCCGATATCCCAAGAAATGAGCATCGCCGCAATCGCCACCAGAATGCCGCCAAGGGACATAACGAGCAAGCGTAGCCGCCCCAACGGCAATCCCAAGATCGGCAGCAGCTCCGGCTGGTCGCCCATGGCCCAGACCGCCTTAACATAACGGCCATACCGCACCAACCCGCCGACCAGACCGAAAACGCCCAAGCCGACAAAGAACTGGAGAAGCTGAATACGCGTGAACCGTAAGCCGGCAAACGCCACGGACGGCTCGAGCTGGTTCGAAATCGTCTTCACCTCGTTCCCGAAACAAAGCGCGATCAAGTTCTCCACGACGATCAGCACCCCGAGCGAGGCGATCATCACCACACCCGAAGAACACCCCTTTCGAAAGAACGGGCGATATACCGCAAACTCGATGAGGACTGCGAACACCGCCGAAAGGAGCAGCGCTCCAAAAACCGCAACCGCGATCGGCAGTTTCAACACCGCCGCACCCAGATAGAACGCATAGCAGGAGAAGACAAACTGCGCCCCCATGGCAATATGAAACACCCGGAACGAACGATAGACAAAACCGAAACCAGCCGCGTAGAGTATCGCGACTGCACCCTGCACAAGGCCATTTCCAAGCAACTGCAAGAACAAGTTCATGGTCTATCAAACGAATCCAACCCGTCACTGTCGCCACCAAACCGCACGGCGGCAACGATTTCCGCAGTCAGACATGTCTTTCTGTTTTCCTCTCTGCTCCTTTTCAGCCTCATATTGTACTACAATCCCCCCTTCGGCACAAGCATCAAGTTCCCCGCGCCGGGTACCTGGCACCCAGCACCAAGTACCAAGCACCAGGCACCCAGCACCCTATTTCACGCCCCAGTTCTTGTTGGGCTCTTTTCCCATCCACAGTTCTAGCGTGCCGCCCTTGAGGAGGGCTTTCGCCGGGAAGAGGAACGTGTTGAGATCCTGGCCGTTCAACTTCGCCTTCTGCACGTACATGTTGAGGCGCGAGGCGTCGTGGGCCTTGATCGTGAACGTCTGGCCGCGGCCGTAACGCCCGCCGAGGTCGATCACCGCTTCCTTGTAGAGGGGGCTCGCGATTTCATACACGGGCTCCACGCGGCAGCCGCCGTCCGTCTGGAAGAGGCCGAGCGAGGCCATCACGAGCCACGCGCTCATCTGGCCCTGGTCCTCGTCGCCAAGCCACGCATTCGCATTGCCATAGCCGTAGTAGCGTTCGAGAATCGAGCGCGACCACTTCTGCGTCTTCCACGGCTGGCCCACCCAGTTATAGAGGAACGCGAAGTGCATCGTCTGCTGGTTGCCCTGCACCACGGGGTAGAGTTCATAGCGTTCATTCGGCGCGTTATAGCGCATCTCGCAGGCGCGGGGGAAGCCCCAGTCGAGACGTTCGATGAAGCGGTCGCGGCCGATCCACTCGGCAAGCGCCGGCACATCCTGCGGCACGAAAAAGGTGAGCTGCCAGGCGTTGCCTTCCGTGTACTGCCCCCAGCCGCCCGCATGGATCGGATCGAAGTTCTTCGCCCACTCGCCCTTCGCGTTGCGCAGATGGCAATAGCCGCTCTCGCGGTTGACGGCGTTCTTCCACCAATACCCGCGCTCGCCGAACACCTTCGCCTCCTTCTCCGCCCCGATCGCCTGTGCGAACTGGCCCACCGTCCAGTCGTCGAAGCTGTATTCCATCGAGTTCGAGAAGCCCTTCACGTCGCTGGGCACATAGTGGTGCTTGAGATACGGCACGAGCTTGTTGTTGCCCGCACGGCCCACGCCCACGTTCTGGGCGGGCGTCGTTTGCATCTTCACGAAGGCCTCAAGCAGCTTCTGCGGATCGTACGCGTGAATGCCCATCTGCCAAGTGGAGACCATGAGCGGAATCTCGTGCTCGGCCACCATCACGGGAATGTACTTCATACCGGCCGGGCCCTTCGCGAGCCAGCCGGCGGCATTGTACATCGCCATCTGGCTCTTCGTCCAGCGCGCGCTCCATTCCGGGCCGATGAGGTTCCACACCTGGTTGAGGTTCCAGAACGTGTTCCAGAACGCGTCGCAGCCCATCGCACGCGCATCGGGATCGTCCAGCTTCGCCACGCGGTCGAGCGGATCCATCCACCGCCCGTCCACGTCGTTGAAGGTGTTGCGCGAGCAGAAGGAGCGATACATGTTCGTGTAGAAACGCTTCTTTTCGCGCGCGTCGGCCGTCTTGATCTGAACGCGGCCGAGCAACGTGTTCCAGGCCTCGACATTCGCCGCCCGCACCTGTTCGAAGTTCCAACCGAAGGGCTTGACGACTTCAACCGCGAGGTTGTTCGCCGCCCCCGCGCGGTCGACGTAGGAGATCGCCGTACGCAGCTGCACCACCGTCGCCTTCTCGCCATCCGGCTTGAACTCGGCCCAGCAGCCGAAGTTCTTCGGCGCCTTGCACTGCCGCTTCTCGCCCGTCCACGCCTGATTCGACGCCCAACCGCCGAAAGCGGCGATTTCGCGGTCGAACTCCGCCACGAAATGAACCGTATACGCCTGGTCGCGCCCGCCCCACGCGTGCTTCGTGACCTGGCGGATGCTGCCTTCGATGCGCGAGGCGCCCACCTTCTCCACCACGCAGTCGCCCAGCACGTAGTTGTACTCGGCCGGGATCAGGAAGTCGAGCATCACACGCGGCGTCGCACCCGCCGGATACGTGTAGCGCTGGAAGCCGCAACGGTCCGTCTGCGTGAGTTCGGCACGGATGTTGTAGTCCGCGAGCGTCACGGCATAGTAGCCGGCCTCGCTCACTTCCGTCGCCTTGTCGATGTAGGAACGATAGCCATCCGCATGGCCGGCGATTTCCGAGGGATTGCCGATCTTCGTCTTGAGGGGCCCCGTTACCGGCATCGTTCCAAAGCCGGCCATCGTCCACTCGTGGATGTGGCTGAAACAGCCCACGCTTTCCAAGATCACCTCATAGCCGCCCTGCCAACGGGCACGTTCGTTATCGGGCCCGAGCTTCACCATCGAGAACGGCGTCCAGGGGCCCGGCGCGAGCATCCAGCGGCTATGGCCCGTGCCCATGCGCGTATCCACGTAATTCGCAACGCCGCGCGCGGTCACGGGCGAACGTCTTGCGCGGCCGCTCCGCGCAAGGCGCCCGTCGACGAACACCTTGTACGAATGTTCCTCCACCTGCGCACGTTCATTGTTCGGCATCGGCACTTCAAACGTATAGGCGCCTTTCTCGACGACCTGCTTGAAAACCTGTTTTCCATCAATCTCCACCGCGACTTCCGGCTTGCCGTCAAGATGTTCCACTTCGACCAGCAGCGGCTGTTTTTCATCGACGAGATACTGTCCGTCCGTAACATTGCGCACATAGGCGCCCTTGTGCCCCGTCACGACCTTCGCGCCCTTCGGACCCTCCAGGCGGATGTCGTCGAAAATCGCCCAGCTGTTTTCAATCGACGTGATCATCACCTCGTTCGCTCCGACGCGCATCTCATCCGCCGCGAGCGGAATTACGAGCTCCACCGGCTTCGCCTTCGAGAAGTCGCCCTTTAGAAGCGTCTCGTCGCCGCCGACGCCCTTCGCCAGTTTGAACTTGTGCGACTGGCCGTTCACACGCACCTTCAAGACGGGCGGTTCGCGCGAGTGCACACAGGCGAAGTCGATTACCAGCCTCCACTCGCCGGCCGTCGTTCCCTTGGCGTCGAGGTCAAACAGGATGTTCACCTGCTGCGCCCGGTCGCCCGCCGGGTGGCCGGAACCCGCCCATTTGTCCTTAATACCCGGCAGCACGTAGGGGAAATCCACCTTCGGATTGGACGAGCCCACGAGGAACCATTTATCTTCCCAGCCGAAATCCTTACTGAGAAAATCCGCATAGCCCGAGGGCGCGAGCGCGAACTCGTTGCCCGTGCCGTCCTTCGTGCCGATCTGCCACACGACCTCGGCCGACGCGACCCCCGCTGCGGCCACCAGGGCCGCCGCCATCAAATTCCGTTTCATCGCCTTCATCAAACACATCCTTTCTTGGTACGGAGTATTATACAAAAATTCCATTCCTTTGTCTTGCCGAAAGTCACGCAAGGGCGGGGGGCAAGGGCGGGACGCCGCCGCTACGCCGGTCGCGTCAATGTCACTTTCCACGCACAGAGAGTGAAATGAGTTTTACGGGGCCGAGGAGGCCGCTGGGGCTCTTTTCCGTGGGCACCTTATAACGCGTGGGGATCGTCTGGTAGTGGTTGTTGAGCGTGTTGTAGACGGTCACTTCGACTGCGTTCACACCCGCCTTCACGTCGTCCGTCACGTCCACTTCCCATGGCGGGCACATCACGGCATGGGCCGGCCGGCCGTTCACCGCGACTTCCGCCGCACAGCCGACGCGGCCGAGGTTCAGGAGAAGACGTCCCTCCCGCACCACGCCGAATGTAAAGGACGAACGATACACGGCGCCGCCCGAATAGCACCTCAACCCCTCCACCCTCGCCCAGTCGCCCAGCTTCATCGGCGCAGCCTTCATCTTCAGTTTGACAGGGCCGTTGAACGCATTGCCGCCCAAGAGCCCCGGCGCAAAGGCGATCTCGAGCGCGAGGACGCCGCCCTTGATCTCCTTCTTGAGGAGCGTGCCGTTCACGTCGACTTCGGCATCGTACGCGCCCGGCGGCACCGTGGCCGTGAACGTGCCGCGCCCCACCTTCCCGCCAAACGGATCGTAACGGAGAATGGACGGATCGCGATACCAACGCATCGAAAGCGGCATCGTGCTCGCCTCGGCGGCGACATCCGTACGGCGGAAGACGACTGCGGCGCGGCCGAATCCGTTAAACGCCACCTCGACAGGCGTGTAGCCTTTCGCGAGACGCACCTTCGCGCCGCGCGCGACCGGCCTCCCCGCCACCTTGATCGCCGTCGGCCACGGCTTTTCCTTCGGCGCCTTGTCGATTCGTTCACGTGCGCCTTCGGCCGTGCACACGACTTCGGCCTCGAGATCGCACGGCGCATAGACGAAGGATGTAAAGGCGGTGGGGGTGCTCTTCCCCTTCACCCGCTGCGGGTTTACGTCGTAGAACGCATCCCACCCCTGCGAGTAGGGGCCAAGTACGAAAAACTCATCGCCCACGCGCGCGTTGAGCCCATGGTGCCGGTTCTGCTGCTGGGGCTTGTCGGCCACATTCCAACGCCAGCCAAAGGAGAAGACGTTCGTGCCGTCCTGCAGGAATTGGGGGCCAAACTCGAGTCGCGCCTTCTCCCCACGTTCCACCCATGTCATCTCGCGCACGTCCGGGCCCATGCATTCAGGCATAGCCGGGAGACGATAGTCGCCCCATCGGTTGTCGAGAACCGGTTTGAATTCGACCTCCCACTCGTCCGGCAGCGTCACGAGCGTTCTGCGCGTGAGGACCTTTGGCGCGAGCGGCGATGGCGCCCCCTTCCGCGTGCGATCGAACACGAACAGGAGCGCGCGGCAAGACGTCTCCTCGCCGGGATCGACCGGCAGCTGAATCGTCGTTCGTCCGTTTTGCGTGGAGGCCTGGAACCGATCGCCTGCAGGATATGTCGCACCCGTCCACGGATCGTAGAGCGAAGGTACGCCCTCCGTACGGAACGAGAGCGGGCTCTTGCCGTCCCAATCGACCACATAGTAGATATCCGCCGCCGGCGTGCGCCGATGGTTGACCTTGAGGCCGGGATTGCCCGCCACATCGGGCACGGCGACAAGCGGCAGCTTCACGTCGGCCACCGTCTTCGCCTCCACCACCGTCCCGCCCGCCGCACGAAACGCATCGAGCTTCGCGCGCGAAGTCGGCCGCAGCGTATCCATGAGCGGAATCACGATGGCCTGGTAGTGTTCGCCCGCCACGTCGAGCGTCACCGCGCCAGAGCCACGGCCGATCGTCGCGGCCGCGAGCGAATCCGAGTCGATCACATCGCAATCGCACGAGCCGTCAACGGCGAACTTCTTGATGAGCGCATGGGAGAGGGCCGTCGATTTCGTTCCCACGAACGAATTGACGATCATCATCTCCTGCGGCATCACGATGGCGACATCGCAAACGTGGTCGCCGCGTGTGAGCATCCACGAGAGACGCTCGAAATACTTGAACGTGTGCGGCATCAGCTTCCAGTAGGGTTGACGGAAGTGGTAGCACGGCGGCGCCCATTCCCACCACCCGCCGTGGGTCGTGTAGTAGAGCCCATGGAGGTTGAAGAGGTTCGCGCCATAGACGTAGTTGCGCACCGTCGCGGCGAAGATCGTTTCCGTGGAGGCCTGCCAGCCCTGCGAATGGTAACCTTCGAGCCACACGCGCGGCCGATGGTAGAGATGCGCGATCGAGGAGCCCACTTTGCACTTCACGGGGTCGGGGCCGCTGCCGGGCGTATCGAATCCCGGCGCCGTGTACCAGCGCGTCGTGCGCATGTAGTCGCCGAACTGCATCGGATTCTTGCCGCGCGAGGCGTGGTCGCAGCCGTAGATGAGGCCGCGCGAGGCGTGCCAGTTGTAGATGGGCTTGAAGTAGCGCTCTTCGGTGAGGGCCACCTGCACGTCGTTGAAATCGAGGCGCACCTTGTAGGTCTCGGGGCCGATATCCGTGAAGAGGCCGCGTAACTTGGGTACGATGTCGTAGCCTTTTCGCTTCTTGAACTCCACAGCGAAATCGGCGGTCCAAATGCGCTGGTGATCGGTGAGGATCAATTCGTCCTGGAAGAAGTAGTTGAGCGCCTTGTGAGCTTCGGGAGGCGTACGCTGAAGGAACGGATCGAAGAAGCGCGTGATGAGGCGGCGCGCCGTTTCGGGGTTCATGGGATCGAGCGTGCCGGGGCGCACCACGGGCTTGACCGAACCGTCGCGCTGCATCACCAGATGCTGGCTGTACGTTTCGGGCGTACAGATCTGGAGGCGCTTGTAGAGATTTTCCCGGCCAGGGAAGGCGAGCGCGTAGTCCGAAACGCCCACGCCCATGTTGCGCTTTGCACATTCGACGGCAACGAAGGAGAAGGCGTCCCACCAGGCGTCCGTAAAGATTTCGGGCTCGCCCGCCACTTCGTCCCACGGGCCCGTAATCAGGTGGCAGTAGTTGATCTGCACGCCGGAAACACCCGCCTGGTGCAATTCATCGAGCTGCCACAAGAGCCTGGCCTTATCGAGCCGGTCGCCGTTCCACCACCAAAACGGCACTTCGCCAAAACCCGGCGGCGGCGAACGGAATCCCGCTTCCAGGCTTTCCTCCCGCGCCGCCGGTTCCGCCACCACGCCAACGGCAAATAACGCCGCGGCGACAACGGCACAACCGCCACGGTTCACGATCGCGTCCTTCATATCGCTTCTCTTACCCCACCACGTCCCACGGCAGGGCCTTGTAGAGGGCGACGGCCGCGAGGGCGCCGAAGATCGGGGCCACGACGGGGATCCAGGCGTAGGGCCAGTTCGAGGGTCCCTTTCCGGGAACGGGAAGAAGCCAATGCGCAAGGCGCGGAGCGAGGTCACGCGCCGGATTGATCGCGTAGCCCGTGAGGCCGCCGAGCGACATGCCGATCGAAACGATAATGCCGAACACGAAGAAGTAGCTGAGGCCGCCCGCGCAGCCCGTCACCTGGGCGATGCCCTTGATGGCGAAAACGAGAACGAACGTGCCGATGAATTCGGAGAGGCAATTCCGGAAGGTGTTCGGCACGGCCGGCGTCGTGCAGAACGTCGCGCGCTTGAGGAGCGGATCGGGCGTAGCCTTGTATTGGTCGTAGAAGAGCGCCCACACGAGCGCGGCACCGAGGAAACCGCCGAGGAACTGCCCACCGATGTAGGCCGGCACGAGATTCCACGCAAGCGAGCCATCCGCCGCAAGGGCGAGCGTGAGCGCCGGGTTGAAATGCGCGCCGCTCGCCGCGCCGAAGATGAAGGCGGGCAACATCACCGCAAGGCCCCACCCGAACGTAATCTGCACGGAGCCTCCGCCCTTCATGCCGGAACGATCCAAGAGGACGTTCGCCACGACGCCGTTGCCCAAGAGGATCAAAAGCGCGGTACCGATCAGCTCGGCGAGGAATTTCATCAACATCTTCGTTTCTCCTTTTTGAAGTTTCCGATATTATAGCAAAAAAGAACGCCCACGCGGAGGCGCGGACGTCCTTTTTTCGAGAACCGAAAGATCGGCTCGCTTACTTGTTGAGGGCCGCCGTAACATCGGCGAGCACCTGGCGGAGCGCCTTCGGAACGCGCGCGGCCGTGGTGGACTTGACCGCCGTATCCTTCGAAGCCTTGGCGTCATACTCGTCGTACGAAGCGCCGACCGTGGCGATTTCCTTCTTCCAGCCTTCGACGTCGACCTTCAGGATTTCCTCGAGGTCGGCCTTGACGACATGGAACTTCGCCTTCTCGTCGTTGTTCGCAAGATCGATATCCTTCGCGAACGGGATGTTGCCGATCGCCGTCTCGTTGGCCTTGACCTGGCCCTCGATACGCTGGCAGATCCACTTGAGAACGCGGCTGTTGTCGCCGAAGCCCGGCCACATGAAGCGGCCGTCGTCGCCCTTGCGGAACCAGTTCACGAAGTAGATCTTCGGGAGCTTCGTCGCATCGGCCGAGGTGCGTTCCATTTCCAGCCAGTGCTGGAAGTAGTCCGCAACGTTGTAGCCGAAGAACGGGAGCATCGCCATCGGGTCGCGGCGAACCTGGCCGATCTGGTCGGAGATGACGGCGGCGGTGACTTCCGAGCCCGCAGCGGAGCCCATGAACACGCCGTGCGTCCAGCTCTTGGCCTCGTTCACCAACGGGATCGTCGAAGGACGGCGACCGCCGAAGAGGATCGCGTCGATCGGCACGCCCGTCGGCTTCTTGTTGAAGAGGCCGTTGAAGCCGGACTTGTCGAGCACCGGGCAGTTTTCGGCAGGAGCCGTGAAGCGGCTGTTCTTGTGCGCCGCGACATAGCCCATTTCCTTGATTTCCTTCTTCGTCATGCCCGGCTTCGGGCCCATGCGGAACGGATCGTCCGCGCAAACGTAGCAAGGATTGCCCTTCCAGTCAACGCCTTCCTTCGGAGCCTTGACGCCCATGTCTTCCCACCAGATGTCGCCATCGGGCGTGAGAACGACGTTCGTGAAGATCGTGCCCTTCTTGCAGCTCTTGAGCGCGTTCGGGTTCGAATCCATCGAGGTGCCCGGCGCCACGCCGAAGAAGCCGTTCTCGGGGTTGATGGCGTAGAGGCGGCCGTCTTCGCCCGGCTTGAGCCATGCGATATCGTCGCCGATCGTCTGGAGCTTCCAGCCCGGGAGCTTCGGGAGCATCATGGCGAGGTTCGTCTTACCGCAGGCGCTCGGGAAGGCCGCCGTGACGTGGTACTGCTTCTTCTCAGGCGAGGTGAGCGTGAGGATGAGCATGTGCTCGGCCATCCAGCCCTGGTCCTTCGCGAGCTTCGAGGCGATACGGAGCGCGAAGCACTTCTTGCCGAGGAGGGCGTTCCCGCCGTAGCCCGAACCGAACGACCAGATCTGGCGCTCTTCCGGGAACTGCGTGATGAACTTGTCTTCGATCTTCTTCGCGCACGGCCACGCCACATCCTTCTGGCCCTTCTTGAGCGGCGCGCCCACGGAGTGGATGCAGGGGATGAAATCGCCATCCGTGCCGAGGTGCTTGATCACGGCATCGCCCGTGCGGGTCATGATGTTCATGTTCACGACGACGTACGGCGAATCCGTGATTTCGATGCCGTACTGGGTGATGGGGTTCCCGATCGGGCCCATCGCGAACGGGAT
>JAZLJP010000088.1:0-75021 GCA_045617985.1 Kiritimatiellia bacterium | reverse complement strand
GTCCTTGCGGGCCTGCTTGGCCTTGGGGAGCGTGGTCTTGATGGATTCGGCGAGGATCAGGTTCGTCACAAGGCTCTTCATGAGGGCCTTGCGGTGTTCCATCGAACGCCCGAACTTCTTCATAACTCTCTGGTGACGCATAGGAAAACTTCCTTACAATTACTTCTTGGATTCGAGCAGATCGGCATCGAACTTGTAGCCGAGGCACAGCCCGAGGTCCTTCAGCTTATCCTTGATTTCATTCAAGGACTTCTTGCCGAAGTTACGGTACTTGAGCATGTCCGCCTCGGTCTTCTGCGCAAGTTCGCCCACCGACGTGATGTTGGCGTTGTTGAGGCAGTTCGCGGCACGAACCGAGAGCTCGATTTCGTTCACGGACATGTTCAGCAGCTTACGGAGACGCTCGCGCTCATCGGCGCCCTTCTTCTCGGTGTCGTCGAACTCAAGCGCTTCCACGTTCGTGTAGTCGACAAACACGTCAAGGTGACGGCGGAGAACCGCCGCGGCGGTCTTCAGCGCTTCGTCGGGGGTCACGCGACCATCGGTCCAGACATCGAGAACGAGCTTCTCATAGTCCGTACGCTGGCCCACGCGGCAGTTCTCCACGAGGAAGTTGACGCGCGTGACCGGCGAGAAGATGGAGTCGATCGCGATGCGGCCGATCTCCTGATCCGGGGTCTTGTTGCCCTCGGCCAAGCAGAAGCCGCGGCCCGTACGGATCTCGCACTCCATGTCGAACACCGCGCCCTCTTCGAGGTGCGCGATTTCGAGCGTGGGGTTGAGAACCTCCACGGAATTTTCAGCCGCGAAATCGCCAGCCGTCACCGTGCAGGGCCCCGTCTTCTTCAGATGGAGCGAGGTGGTTTCACGCGTGAACGTTTTCAGCAGCACGCGCTTCAGGTTGAGGATGATATCCGTCACGTCCTCCGCGACACCCTCGATCGTCGAGAACTCATGGCTCACGCCTTCGATCTTGACCGAGCTGATCGCGCATCCCTCGATGGACGACAGGAGCACGCGCCGGAGCGAGTTTCCGATCGTACGCGCATAACCGATTTCAAACGGCTCGGCGACGAAACGGGCATAGTTCCCGGTCGATGCTTCGATGTCCTTCTGGACGCTCTTCGGCATTTCAAAACGACTCAAACGAATCGGCATTGAAATCTCCCTTGAAATTGTTAAAACGAGAAGCGGGTTTAACCCGCGGACCTTAACGCGAGTACAATTCGACGATCGCCTGAACGTCGATTGACTCGGGGATCTCCTCGCGGGTCGGCAGACTCGTGAGAGACCCCTGCATCGTCGCACGATCGAACGTGAGCCACGCCACAGCGATCTTGCTGTGCTCGAGGCACTGTTCGACGGCAACCAGCTGGCGCGACTTCTCGCGGAGGCTGATCGTTTCGCCGACACGCACGATGTACGAAGGAATGCCGCAGATCTTGCCGTTCACCGTCACGTGACGATGCGTCACGAGCTGGCGAGCCGCCGCACGCGTGGGCGCGATGCCCATGCGGTAGATCACGTTGTCCAAACGCGTCTCGCAGAGACGGAGGAGGTTTTCACCCGTGATGCCCTTCATCGCACGCGCACGCTCGAAGAAGAGGTGGAACTGCTTCTCCATCATGCCGTAGGTGAAGCGGGCCTTCTGCTTTTCACGCAGCTGCTCACCGTATTCGGAGAGCTTGCGCACGCGCTTCGCGCCGTGCTGACCCGGACGATTCGGACGCTTCTCGATCGCCTTCGACGTCTTCGCATTCGCGAAGATGGGCTCGCCAAAACGGCGGGCGATCTTAGAACGAGGACCAGTATAACGACCCATGATTAAACTCTCCTACGCTTACGAGGACGGCAGCCATTATGCGGAACAGGCGTGCAGTCGGTAATCATCGTGACACGAATGCCAGCGGCCTGGATGGCACGCACGGCCGACTCACGGCCAGCGCCCGCACCCTGCATGCGCACTTCACACTCGGACATGCCCTTGGCATACGCCGTGCGGGCGGCATCCTGCGCGACCATCGTCGCGGCAAACGCCGTGCACTTGCGGCTGCCCTTGAAACCGGCCTTGCCAGCCGAACTCCAGGCAATCACACCACCGCGGGCGTCGGCAATCGACACCTGCGTGTTGTTGAACGTGGAACGGATGAACGCGATGCCCGCCGGGATCGACTTACGCGGACGACCCTTCTTCGCAGCGCCTTCGCCTTCAGCGGCGGGAGAGGCCGCATCGGTCTCCGCCGGGGCCGGAGCCGCAGCGGGTTCCTGCTTGATGTTTTCTTCGCTCATTAGTTAAACTCCTCGCAACTTACTTCTTCGCGGGGGCGGCAGCGCGAATCACGGCCGTGGACGCCTTGCGGTTGCCCTTGCGCGTCTTCGCGTTCGTCTTCGTGCGCTGGCCACGCACCGGCAAACCGCGCTTATGGCGGAGGCCCCGATACGAACCGATCGAAATCAGACGGCGGATGTTCTGCGACACTTCACGGCGCAGATCGCCTTCGACCCGGTAATGGTCCTGAATGTACGTGGTGATCGCATGGATTTCATCCTGCGTCAGATCATCGGCCTTCTTGCTCGGCTCGATGTTGCACGCCGCCAGCACGTCATCGGCGCGCTTCGGCCCAATTCCATGGATATACCTGAGAGCATAACGCGTATGCTTCTTGCCCGGAATATCCACACCCATCAATCTCGGCATGGTTTGTTTTTCCTCTTTTGTTTAGCCCTGGCGCTGCTTATGGCGCGGGTTGGTGCAGATCACGCGCACTACGCCTTTACGGCGAATAATGCGGCAGTTCTCGCAGATGCGACGAACAGAACTACGTACTTTCATTATGATTTACCCTATTTGGTGGTCGAACAAGGAAATATTATCTCAAAAAACGGAACAAAATGCAAGGGGGAAAATGAGAAAATAAATCATCGGCTTGTCGAATGGTGTCGCTTGTAGTTCTCCATCTGTTCGAGGACTCGGCGGAACACTTCGTCGTCCCAGTCGGGCGGATACCCCTCGATGTAGAGCAGCGTCGTGAGATCGGTGGCGAGCTGGTTGATTTTCGCGAGCGTATCATCAATCGAATTGGGCAGTCCGTCCATATCCCAGTCGTCGGGATGTACGCGTTGGAACACCACTTCGCTTGTCCTCGCACCGACTTCGACGAAGTGGTTCGTACCATTTACGACGAGCCCCGCTGTATAGGTCGCATCGCCGACATTCGCAAGGTCGTACCGCAGCGCGACTTCGCCCGTGCGAGGAAAGAGTTCCATCTGCACGCTCGCAATCTTCGTCGGGTCGTCGCCAATCGCCGCATTCTCGAACGTGACCACAAGTCCATCGACATCGTTATCACAACCCCTTTGGCTAACGTTCTTTTTTACCATGCGACCGAGGGTTATTGGTTTCACGATCTTCTCACTTGCCATAGCCGAGCGCCTTGAGCGCGGCGACGAGTTTGAGACCGTTCTTCACCTGGCGTTCGACGAGCGCGGTCGACTCGGCGCCAATCGTCTTGAGTGCCGTCTGGTAGTCGAGTTCCGTGTCACGGTCGACGAATTCGATGTAGCGCGAAGGCACGAGCGAGAGTCCTTTCTGCCACCCCGGCGATCTCCTGCTTCGTGGCAGAGTAGTAGAACTCGGGCGTGAACCTCACGTACTTCTTCTCGTAGACTGTCTCGTTCCAGGTGCGGAGATCGACGAAGAGCACTTCGCCCGAACGGTCGCGCAGCGTGCGGTCGTGGTAGATGCCGCCGCGCTTGTTCTGATTGAGGATCCAGAGCGTCACCGAGATGTCCGTCGAATAGAACATCTCGCGCGGAAGGACGATGATCGCCTCGACCTTGTCGTCCTCGATCAGCTTCCTGCGGATCTCCTTCGCGTCCGAATCGTCGAGCGCATCATTCGCCAGAAGGAACCCGCCCACGCCGTCTGCGGGGTTGAGCTTCAAGAGGATGTGGAGAATCCAGGCGTAGTTTGCGTTCGACTCGGGCGGAACGGGATACCCCTTCCAGCGGATGTCGTCCAGCAGGGCATCCGGCTCGCGCCACTTCTTGGGGTTGAACGGCGGATTGGTCATCACGTAGTCGACCTTTAGGTCGGGATGCTGGTCGTTCGTGAAAGTCGAGGCCGCCTTCTCGCCCAGGTGGTACGAGATGCCGCGCACGGCGAGGTTCATCTTCGCGAGGCGGAACGTAGCGGGTTCGGACTCCTGTCCGTAGACATTGATCGTCTTCGTATTGCCGCCGTATGCCTCGGCGAGCTTCGCGCACTGGATGAACATGCCGCCCGACCCGCAGCACGGATCGTAAAGCGTCCCGTCGAAGGGCTCGATCAACGTGGCGATCAGCTCCACCGGCGAACGGGGCGTGTAGAATTCCCCTCCTCCTTGTCCGCATTGATGGGGAACGCCTGCAGATAGCATTCATAGACGCGGCCGATGAGATCCTTTTCGCCGAACCGCTTCGGATCGATCTTGTCCAGTTCTCCCATCACGGCCTTGAGAACGGACGGCTCGAAGTCGCACGAAACGAAAAGCCCCTGCGGCAGCACGTTCTTGCGTTTCTCCTCCGACACGAAACGGGAAAACAGGTCAGACCTGTTTTCTCACGGCATCGCCGCCGATATCAAAGATCATGTCGTCTGTCTGCGGCAGATGCCGCGAACTTCGAACGCGGTTATTATACCCAAAAAACGACGCGGCGTGTTGAACACACCGCGTCGTTTCAAAAAAATGGAAAATGAACGACAGACGAAGCCCCCTACGGCCCCACCCATTTTACGCTTTCCATTTTACGTTTTCCATTTTCCATTCTACATTTGGAAGCAACTCCAGATGTCGGCATTGGAGGCCGATCCGGCGTCGATCGGGCCGATCGAGCGCGCGCCGAGGTTCTTCGCGCGGCCGTACTTGGCCTGCATCTGGGCGGTTGCCTCGCTGCCGGCCTTCGCGGCGGCGGCGGCGGCGGCGAACATCGCCTCCTCGCCTTCCGCGGCGTGGGCCTGGAGGGCCTCGATTGCGGGAATGAGCGCGTCCATGAACGTCTTATCGCCCACCTTCGCCTTCGTCGCGAAGCTGAGTTCTTCGAGGCCCGCCGCGAACATCTCGGCGATCTCCGTCGCCGTCAGCTCCGCCTTGCCCGCCTCGACCGCATCGGCCATGCCTTCAAAGAGCGTGCCGTAGAGCGAGCTCGTGGAGCCGCTCACATCGCTTTCGAGGCGTTCGACCATGCCTTCGAGGAGGGACTTGAAGTCAGCCCCTTCCGCAGCGGCGAGCGCCTTCGTCGCCGCCACGATCGCCTCGCCATGGTCGCCGTCGCCGCCGGCGGCGGCATCGAGCTGGGAATACTCGACTTCACGCGCAGCCGTCTTTTCGGCGGCCTTGGTCCAAACGTTTTTAAATTGTTCGATCGTCATTTCATTACCTTTCTTTCACCTATTCACTATTCCCTATTACCTATTCCCTATCTCTTACCCCTTGATGGGCGAATACTTCGGCACGAGGGTCTTCATCAGGAACCAGGCGAGCAGATAGGCGATGCCGCAGAAGCAGAACACCGCCATGTAGCCGGCGGGCTTGCCCACGAACCCGAGGAACTCCATTGCCGGGCGGGCGTACTGCGCGCCCTGTGCGAGGAGATCCTTCGTCATCATGACCGTCTTGCCGTCAACGACCGTCGTACCGAGGGAATAGTCGAAGAGGGAGCCGGCGATCTTCTGGATGAAGAAGGAGCCAAGACCGCCCGCCATCGCGCCGATGCCGGTGATGGAGGCGATGGTCGACTTCGGGAACATGTCGCCGACCGTCGAGAAGATATTCGCGCTCCACGCCTGGTGGCCTGCGGCCGCAAGGCCGATGAGGCAGGCCGGGAACCACACGGAAATGCCGGAGAGGGGCTGCGTAACGAGCGCCGCGAGCGGGAAGAACGCGAAAATCAGCATCGCGCGCATGCGGCACATGTAGGGGTTGCCGCCCATGAGCCCCTTGTTGATGAAGATCGTCGGCAGTTTGCAGCCGTAGATGGAAACGACCGTCACGATCAGGTAGAGCGTGAAGATGAGCGCCTGGCCTTGGAAGGTGGTCGGGCCATGGCCGAGTTCCTTGAAGTACGCCGGCGCCCAGAAGAGATAGAACCACCACACGCCGTCCGTGAAGAACTTGCCCACGATGAAGCTCCAGGTCTGACGATAGCCGAAGCACTTGACAAACGGAATCGGCTTCTCGTCCTCAACCGGCGCGGCGGCCGCCGCGCCTTCGGCGTCGTCCTGCGATACATAGTCGAGCTCGGCCTTGTTCACGAACTTGGACTGCCCGGGCTTGCTATAGAGCCACTGCCAGAAGAACATCCAGATGAAGCCGGCGCCGCCGATGATGATGAACGCCATTTCCCACCCGCAGGCCTTCGCGAGAAGCGGAATCGTAAGCGGCGCTGCGAGAGCGCCTACCGACGCGCCCGAATTGAAGATCGAAGTTGCAAACGCACGGTCCTTTTTCGGGAAGTATTCCGCCGTCACCTTGATCGCCGCCGGGAAGTTGCCCGCCTCGCCGAAGGCGAGCGCGATACGGCACGCGAGGAAAAGCCACATCGAAACGCCGGCGACGCCGGCCGCGAGGGCGCTCCCGGCCTGGACGGCACGCAGCGCCTGAACGGAATCGACGCCACTCACAAACCAGCATGTGGCAACTCCGCACCCCGCGTGCAGGCAGGCCGCAAGCGACCACACGAAAATCGCCCAGAGATAGCCCTTCTTGGTGCCCATCCAGTCGATGAACTTGCCCGCGAAGAGGCACGCAAGTGCGTAGACGAGCGAGAACCAGGCCGTGATGTTGCCGTAGTGGTTGTCCGTCCAATGGAACTCCGGCTTGATGAAGTCGGGGAAAGTCAGGGAAAGAACCTGCCGGTCCAGATAGTTCACCGTGGTGGCGACGAAGAGCAGGAGGCAGATCGTCCACCGGAATTTGGTCATTTTACTTTCGTTCATTTCTTGTTTCCGTTTTTCTTTTGGTTTGAAGTTTTCTTCGTGCGCGCCGACGTGCGTACGAGCGCCTCGTCGCCGAGGAATTCATGTACGCGCTCCATCGTCTCCGCGCTGAGGATGTGCTCCATCGAACAGGCATCCCTCTCCGCAATCGCCTCGCTCACGCCGAGCTTGAGAAGGAACGCCTTCAAAACAACGTGGCGCCGCAACACGAGCGAGGCGACGCGCGCGCCCTTCTCCGTGAGCTCGATGTTGCCGTAGGGCTCCTGCTCAACGAGTTCGAGCTTCTTGAGCTCGACAATCGCCTTGACAACGCTCGGCATCTTCACGTTCAACTCGCGCGCGACGTCCCGCACACGCGCGGCGCCCGTTTCGCGAATGAGTACATGAATGGCCTCGAGGTAGTCCTCAAGCGATTTGGTCATTACCACCCTCCGTCTCGGGCTGAGGCTCCGCCACCTCGGGTGCCGCCACCTCAGGCTCAGGAACCTCGGGCCGAGGAGCGGAGCTTCCCGCAGGCGCGCTCTCCGCCGGCACTTCCGCCGCCGGCCCAGGTGCGCTCGCGGGCTTCGCCCCTCCCCGCGTGGGATTGCGCTTCGCGAATTCCTTCGCGAAGGCGCGGTACGCCTCGGCGCCGCGGCAGGACGGATCGTAGAAGACGACCGGCTGGCCATAGCTCGGCGCTTCCGACGTGCGCACATTGCGCGGAATCATCGTCTCGAACACCTTCGCGCCGAAATGCTCGCGCACTTCCGTAATCACATCCTGCGAGAGACGCGTGTTCGCATTGACCATCGTCATGAGAATGCCGTTGAGCTCAAGCGCGGGATTGGCGCCGTTCGCCTTGAGGCGCGAGAGGAGATCCTGCATCACGCCGAGGCCTTCAAGCGCATAGTATTCGGCCTGCATCGGCACGAGAATGCCGTCCGCCGCCGCGAGCGTGGAGGTCATGAGAATGCCGAGGGAGGGAGGGCAATCGAGCAGAATGTAGTCGAAGACGTTCGCATCGCGAATCGCCTGGAGCACATTCCGCACCACCTGCAGGCGATCAGGCCGCTGTGCAAGATCGATCTCACTGCCCGAAAGGTTGACTTCCGAAGGAATGACGTTGAGATTCTCGTAGGGCGTAGGCTGGATCATGTCCGCAATCGGCTGCGTGCCGAGAAGGCACGGATAGAGCGACACGCCTTCCTGCGGCGCAAGCCCGAGGCCCGTCGTGGCGTTCGCCTGCGGGTCGAGGTCGATGACGAGCACCGTGCGGCGCATCTTCGAAAGCGCCGCCGCGAGGTTCACCACCGTCGTCGTCTTCCCCACGCCCCCCTTCTGGTTGGCGATCGCAATGACACATGTCTTGATTTTTTCGTCCATTTCGCTGCTATCCCCGTCTCACCAATTTAAAAAATCGATCCTGATAGGTTTCAAACACGCCGCGCCGCTGGAGGAAGGCCCCGAGTTCGTGTACGTAGCGCGGATCGGCCTCGGCCTTGCGAAAGGCAGTCTCCACCTCGCTTCGAAGCGCCTGCGGCAGGCCCTCGCGCGCCTCGCGTTCGCGCGCCGCCTCGAACTCGCGCACATTGACGGGCGCGGAGGCGTTGACATGAAGCCAGAAGAAATGGACGAGCGACACGTCCCACGGCTCGTCCACGCCCTGGATCACCGCCGCAAACGCATCGTTCTGCGCCACGACATCCGCCACCACGCGCGCCGTCACCGCCTCCAGCGAATCCGTGACCACCTGCTCGGAAAAGGCCTCCTGCGAAAGCTGATAGCCGTATTGGAGAATCCGCACGGAATCTTCATGCTCCTTCAGGAACTCGAGATACTGCCGCGCCTGTTCGCCAAACCCCTCCATCATGCCCTGCATGTACGCCTCGGGCGTGATGAGCGCGGGCTTGTGCGCCTCCAATCGCCCCTCGCGCACACGGATCTTGCCGGGATCATCCGCAAGCTCCGCGAGATGACGATAGTTGATCCGCGTCTCCCCGAAGGTTTCAAGGGCGCGTGAAGGCCCGCGCACCACTTTTGTGTGGTGCACGGCGTACCAGAAATCGAAGTTCTGTTGTCTTGGTTGCATGAATGAGAGTATGATAGCAGAAAAACGGCGCGGAAACAAGTTTACAATTTGGCGAAGCGCAATTTGAAATGATTTTTCACGGATTCAAGCAGTCCCTCTCCGCGCAGTTTCGAGATTTCGGCCGAGAGGGCGCTACGCTCCACGCAAAGGAAGTCGGCGAGCGCCTGACGGTCGAACGGGATGTCGAACTCGGCCGATTTCTTCCGCTTGGCCATGATGTTCAAATAGAGCATCAGCCGGCCGCGAATCGTATGCTGGGAAAGGATGCGCAGCTTCTGCTTCATCTGGAACGTCTTCTGGCTCATGATCGTCAGGAGATTGCGCAGGAACTGCAGATGCGCGTGGCAGATGTTGTGGCAGGGGTTCAGGATGTGTTCCGTATCGAAAAGGAGCACACACGTTTCCCCGACGGCACTCATGCAAAGGCCCATCGTCGCCTGCCCGCGAAAGACGTAGGTCGCCCCGAACGTATCGTTCGCCGGCACGGTTTCCAAGACGTTGCGCCCGCCGTCGATGCGCGACCGGCTCAACCGCACCGCCCCTTCGACGACGACGCCGATCCAGCGGCAGGGGTCGGTTTCGGAAATGAACATCTCGCGGTTCGCGAGATGGAGCTCGCGCACCTTCATGCACTCGCATAAATCGCGATACTCCACCTCGTCGATGTCCTTCAGAAGCGCGCACTGCCTCGGGAAGGCAAGCGCCTTCGCTTTGACCGATTTGGGTTGCTGTTTCGTCATGGCGTTATTATAGCATGGGTTAACGGCAAAGGCAAAGCCAAACGAGATAGCCGGCGTAGAGGACGAGGAGGGCCGCACCCTCCTTGCGCCCGAGTTCCCGGTTGAAGCACATGAGCGGCCAGAGCATCACCGCCGTCGCGATCATCATGATCCAGTCGACCCCGCTGATGCCCTCTGCCGTGTAGGGTTTGAGGGCGGCCGAGAAGCCGAGGATGCCGAGGATGTTGAAGATGTTCGAGCCGACGATGTTCCCGATGGCGATATCGGCAGCCCCCTTCCGTGCCGCGACAACGCTCGTGGCAAGTTCCGGAAGGCTCGTTCCCACCGCGACAACCGTGAGCGCCACGAGTTCGTCGGAGACCCCGAGCCCACGTTCAAGCCCCACCGCGCCCGCAAGGAGCAGTTTCGCCCCCACGATGAGCGCCGCGAAACCGCCGACCACCGCAACACTCGCACGGAGGCTTCCCATCCCGGGCTCGGCGTGTTCTCTTGCCGGACCTTCCCGCGACGTGAGAATGCCGAGCGCCGTGTAGGCGACGAGCGCCACGAGGAAAAACACACCCACGCCACGGTCCAAACCGCCCCCGCCCAAACAGCACCAGGCCGCCGCTACTGAAACGAGGATGAGAAGCGGCATGTCGCGCCAGAACAAGGATCCGTTCACTCTCATCGGCGCCACCACGGCCGCGAGGCCGAGAATGAGCGCGATGTTGCAGATGTTCGAGCCCACGATGTTCCCCACGCACACATCCCCGAGCCCTGCAAGCGCAGCCTGTGACGAAACGAACAACTCAGGCGCGCTTGTACCGAAGGCGACAAGCGTAAGCCCCACGATGAGCGGCGACACCCTGAAACGCGCCGCCATCGCCTGCCCTCCACGCACGAGCGCATCCGCTCCATAATAGAGGAGCACTAAACCGAATGCACCACCCAGAACGAGCATCATTTCCGTCATATCGCACCTCCGCCTTTTTCATGCCGTTCGGAATTGTTACTCGGTTCGACCACCACGGCCGATGCCGCCATTCCTCCCGGCGGCGCATAGTATGCCATAACCGCCGCGTGAAGTCTGTTGGAAAAACAACAAAAGAGAAATTTCCGAAAAACGGCCGGAGGCGCCCGTTCAGGCGCCCCCGGCTTCGAGTATTTACGTTTGCGCTTCCGCGCAACTTCGACCGCAGCGATCAGCTCTTCCAGAGCCCGTGGAGATTGCAGTATTCGTACACGCTCTTCACCTTGTCGGCGGGAACGAGCGCGAACGTCGCCTCGGGTTTGTCGCCGGGCTTGAATTCCTTCCGCTGGTTGCCGGTTTCGGTCTCGATCGCAATCCACTCGATATGGTGATCGCTCTGCATCGGATGGGCGGTAGCGCCGACTTTCACCGTCACCGTGTTCCCCTCGATCGTGTAGACGGGTACATGCTTTTCCGCCGCGCCGTCCGTCGTACCTGGCACGAGTTCGCGCATCGCCTCGCCGCAGCAGACCGTTTCAACGTCTGTGGGCTTCACGATCGCAATGATCTTGCCGCAGATGTCGCATTTATAGAACTTCATGTTGTACCTCCTTCGTCATGCCGTTCAGAACTACTCCCGGTTTCATTCACCCGAACGAAATCCGCCCTTCCTCCCGGCGGCGAATAGTATGCCAAAATCACCGCGTAAAGTCTGTTGGAAAAACAACGAAATGAGCAATAAATCGTATTCGTACAATTCGAACGGAACATCGCCCCGATTTGGATCTCGCAAAGTTCCACCCTCCCGGTACAGTCGACGACGAGGTCGATATTGTTTCGATTTGAATCACAGCACTAGTCGTGATCATACAACATTCCTCCACAACCGTCTATGCAGATTCTACTTACCGAGTAGGAAATATATGGGGACTGTCCCCGTAGGTCACCACCACCCTTTCTACTGTCGAAATATATGGGGACTGTCCCCGTAGGTCACCACCACCCTTTCTACTGTCGAATCTCGAGAGGGACTGTCCCCACAAAAGGTGAAAAGTACAGGGGGGACTGTCCCCATCGGCTCAATTTTCCGTTTTCCATTCTTCCGCTCATGCCACTCTGTCCCAGACGAACCTGCTGCATTTCTCGACGGCCGCCGCGAGAGACGCCCCGGGGAAGTCCCACGGCAGGGCCCACGCCACCTCATTGGCGAGCCCAGCGTCGCAACCGACGTACACCCCGCGGGTGAACTCCGGTACCCGGCTGCGGATCGCGGCCGCCGCGCTCGTCCGCGCGTCCCCGGAACCCTCCGGGCGACGAATCCTAACGTCCTTGAGCGCGAATATCCTCTCCATGACCTCCCGAGCCTCCACCCATGGGCGCCTGAGCAGCCTCTCGTACCCGCGGCGGCTGTGTTCGGCGTGCGGCCCGTTGCCCGTCGCCACGCCGAAGCTGCACCACCGGTACTCCGACGGGTGGCTGGCGATGCCCGCCCTCACCGGGTTGTAGTCGTCGTAGGCGGCAACGATCGCCCGCACTTCGGCGGCATCCTCCACGAGGGTGCTGTGGAAGCGCCCCTGCCACACCGCCCCCTCGTGCCCGCGTTCGCGGTTGTAGACCATCGCGACGCGCTCCTTGAGTGTCTTGTTGAACTGCGAGACGTTGTACATCCGCCGCGCGTAGCGCTCCTTGGCCGCATCAACGGCCGCGCCGTTCCCCTCCGCGCGCATCCCGGCCCACGCGCCACGCAACCGCCCGACCCGCCCCTCGTCGCCGTACAGCAACAGCAGCCGCCCGAGCATCTCCTCGTCCGACAGCTCGAACCCCACCGTCGGCCGTGCGGGCCGCCCCCATCGGGGACTGTCCCCGTAACCGTCCCCGCCACCCGACGCGTCTCGGTGGGGACTGTCCCCGCCGCCCGAGGCCCCGTCGCCCGCACGAGGCCCGTCCTCGGCACCAGGCGTGTCTCCATGGGGACTGTCCCCGTCCACGGGGGCCCAGCGGGGGACGCGGCATTCGGCTGGGCGCATACCGAAGGCCTGCGAGTCGGGCTCGCGCCTGGGATCGGTCCAGTACCTCTCGGGCACCCTCGGCACATGGACCACCAGGTGAAAGTGGTTGTCCATGACGCTCCAGGCGTAGACCTCGACGCCGCTGAACTCGGCAACGCCGTGGATCCATTCCGCGATGCGGTCCTTGAAGGCCGGATCCGCGAAGAGGAACGCCCCGTGGGCGACCCTCGATGTGATGTGGTAGACGGCGTCCCTGAGGACGACACGGTTCTTTCTGGCCATTTTCTGCTCCTTTTTTAAGTTAGCCCCCGCTAGGCGGCACTTCCGCCCGACAACTCGGGGCCGATATGGAGTATGCGGAAATCGGCTGGCAAATGTCAAAACATTGTCAGCGGAAATGTAAAGACATTGTCGACCGCGTCAGGGAAACCCGTGCCCCCCCCGACTGTCGGGGACTGTCCCCACTAAAACCCTAACTGTCAGGGACTGTCCCCGTTGGAATCCCCGTTAACGGAATCCGGGGACAGTCCCCGTTGGAGTCCAACGGAATCTGGGGACAGTCCCCGTTGGAGTCCTGGAGACTGTCCCCCACTAGAATCCGTGAGACTATCGAGGACAAGCTCCTTCGGAATCGATTCCAACTGGAATCAGTGCGTTTCCTGATAGAACATCAACAACGTGTAGGCGACAAAGATCACAATCCACGCCCATGCCTCTTTTCGGTAGATGGTTCCTGGCCACTTGGGATGTTTCCAGTTGATTCCAAAGAACAGAATTGAGAGCGACAGGACCGTCATGAGCGGGATGTCACGTGTTAGGATGTAGCGTGAAAAAGCCGGTTCGCCGTTCGATCCCGGCACGAGCGGCGAAACAAACGTCGCAACGCCCACAACGGCAAGCGTATTGAACAGATTCGAGCCGATGATATTGCCAAGGACAAACTCATGCTCACCGCGCCGAGCCGAAGCAACAGCACTCGCCAACTCCGGGAGCGATGTTCCCGCCGCGACAATGGTCAACCCAATCACAAGGTCGCTCACATGCATGAATTTTGCAAAATCCACTGCGCCCCAAACGAGAAGATGCGATGATCCTATCAAAAATCCCAATCCAAACAGCACTTTGAACAACGAAACCCATACGCGCTGTAGAGGTTTCACACCATTCTCGCCGTTCACATTTGCAGCAACGTTCGTCTTCTGATCATACCAGCAATAAAGCGGTAGTACGACAAGAAAAGCACCAAGAAAAAAACACGCCTCCATTCTTGAACAGACACCATCCCGCAACACCCAAAACGAATAGACCGAGATCGCCGCAAGCCCCGGCCCCGCCACAAACGACACCGACGGGCGAACGACAAGCGGAAAGATAAAAACGGTGATGCCGAGGATCATCGCGATGTTGAAGATATTGCTCCCATAGGCGTTGCCAAGCGAAAGATTCGCATGGCCCGACAACCCCGACAGCGTAGAAACGCAAAGCTCAGGAGCACTAGTCCCAAAACCGATAATCACCATGCCGATAATGAACGGCGAGACCCCAAGCGCCTTGGCAACGGCCGCCGAACCATCAACGAAGACATCACTCGACCACGCGAGAACGGCGAGGCCTCCCAACATGAAAACAAGCGAAAGCCAAAGCGGGATATCGGCGTACATCGTCAAAACTGTAAATACCGTTTAACGGCAAAGCGTGTAGAGAATGCCCGCAACGACTGCCGAACCGATCACGCCAGACACATTTGGTCCCATCGCCTGCATGAGGACGAAATTCGTCGAGTCCTCCGCCAGGGCGACCTTGTTCGAGACACGAGCAGCCATTGGAACTGCCGATACGCCCGCCGAACCGATCAGCGGATTGATGCGGTTCTCCTTCTTGGAAAAGACGTTCATCAACTTGGCCATGAGAACACCACCCGCCGTGCCGACGCAGAACGCGCAGAGCCCGAGCGCGAGGATCGCGAGAGTCTGCCCGGAGAGGAACTTCTCGCAGGCAAGCTTCGAACCGACCGAAAGGCCGAGCATGATCGTGACAATGTTGATGAGCGCATTGGCCATCGTATCGGCGATACGATTCACGGACGCACCCACCTCCTTCGCAAGATTACCCAGCATCAATGCACCGATGAGCGGAACTGCCGACGGCAAGAGAATCGCGCACATCAGGAGAACGATGAGCGGAAAAGCGATCTTCTCAATCTTCGTCACGTTACGAAGCTGCGGCATCCGAATCTGCCGCTCCTCCTTTGTTGTGAGCGCCTTCATGATCGGCGGCTGGATGATCGGGACGAGCGCCATGTAGGAATATGCCGCAACGGCAATCGCCCCCAGCAGGTCGGGAGCGAGCCGCGAAGTGAGCCAAATCGCGGTCGGACCGTCCGCACCGCCGATGATGCCGATGGCCGACGCCTCCTTGAGCCCAAACCCGAGGTCGGGGAAAAGCGATGCGAGGCCAAGCGCCCCGAAGAGCGCGAAGAAGATGCCGAGCTGTGCCGCTCCGCCAAGGAGCGCAGACTTCGGATTCGCAATGAGCGGCCCGAAATCCGTCATGGCCCCAACACCCATGAAAATCATGATCGGGAAAACGCCTGTATCGATGCCGAACTTGAAAAAGTAGTGGAGAAAACCGCCCGGCTCGACGATGCCATCCGCCATGACGGGGATGCCGCTTGCAAGGAAGGTAATCACGCCGTCATGCATCATCGCGGGTGCCGTGATGCCGGACATCGGACAGTTCGCAAGAAGCCCGCCAAAACCAATGGGGAGGAGCAGAAGCGGCTCGAATCCCTTCACAATAGCTAAGTACATGAGAACGAGGCAAACCGGAATCATGATGAGCTGCCCTAGTCCATAAGGCATCCCGAAGAGCGTCGTGACCGCATGGCCCTCGACGAACGCGCCGGTGTCATTGAAGTAGCCGCCGTGCCATTCGAGCCCCTTATCATAGTAGCCGTTCCTGTTCGTCGCAAATGGTTTCCGTTCTGGACGGTCCGCCATCTCGAAGTCACCCGTCAGATAGGCGGGAGCCATACGTTTCACAAATCCTGCAACGCCCGTATCAGCCGACAAGTCCACAATCTTGCCGCACGTCGAACGCCAATCGTCATTCGCCAACGAAACCATGCATCCTACAACGACCAATAGTGCCACAACAAACTTCTTCACCGCCGCATCCCCTTCCTCAGCCGACAATCGCCACAACATCGCCCGTCGCCACCTTGTCCGCAGCCGCGACGCGAACCGTCACCGCCCCATCGCACGGAGCGGTGATCGGCGTTTCCATCTTCATGACATCCATCACGAGGATTTCATCGCCAGAGTGAACCTGCTGGCCGTTCGTGACCGAAATCCGCAGGACGGAACCGGGAACGGGCGCCTTGACCTCGGTACCGCTCACCATCGTAGCAGCAGGTGAAACCATGACGGTCTGCGCGGCGGGCGCTGTCATGGACCTCCGTTTCGGCTTGGGGGTGTCATCGGGTAGCAAATGCTCGAATTTACACACAAATCGGCTGGACTGTTTGACCACCACAATCATCAGCCAGAGAAAAAGATACACCACGGTCATGCCAAAAAACATCAGCACGATCCCTTGTCCCATCAACGCCATCTTATTGTCATCTCCTCATTTCAGACGGCAGTCACCGCAACTGCCCCTCAACAAGAGTTAATGCAGTCTGGCGAGGAAAGGTTCACGAACACCATATTTTATCCACTATTTTTCTGAAAGAAAAAACGAAAGGCGCGACAATTGCTGCCGCGCCTTTCGTTTCGCACTCGGCACCGGGGCTTCAAGCGCCCGGCACCAAGCACCTTCGCTCTTACATCTCGGAGAGCTTCTTGAGGAGCGCGTAGTTCTCCTTGAAGCCCTGTTCAGCCGTCTGGAGCATGGCTTCCGCCTTCTCCTGGCCGACCTTCTTCACGAGCTGCTTGAAGCGGTTCTCGCCGAGTTCCTTCGAGATCGCGTTCTTTGCGAACGAAACCGTGTCGGACTTGTCGGCCGAGTCGAGCTGGAGCTTGCCCACCGTCGGGTTATAGCGCCACAACGGGAAGTGGACGGATTCAACCGCCGCCTTCTGGTGCGCCGGGCCCGTCTTCGTGAGGAGACCCTGCTCGATGCAGTGCGCATAGGCGATGATGATCGCGGGACCGTTGTAGTTCTCGGCCTCGTTGAAGGCCTTGACCGTCGCGGCGGGATTCGTGCCCATCGAAACGTACGCCACGTACACGTTCTTGTACTGCATCTGCATGAGACCGAGGTTCTTCTTCGCCTGGGTCTTGCCGCTCG
This sequence comes from Kiritimatiellia bacterium, assembly GCA_045617985.1. GTDB lineage: Bacteria > Verrucomicrobiota > Kiritimatiellia > RFP12 > UBA1067 > RUG572. The sequence continues at coordinate 57,983 of JAZLJP010000088.1, read as the reverse complement.
CCGCGAACTTCGCGATCGCGCCGATCGGCGTGGCCTTCGAAGCCTGCCCGCCCGTGTTGGAATACACTTCCGTATCCATCACGAGGATCTTGATGTTCTTGCCCGAGGCGAGAACATGGTCAAGCCCGCCGTAGCCGATGTCGTACGCCCAGCCGTCGCCGCCGAGCACCCACACGGACTTGCGAACGAGGTTATCCGCCACCGCGAGGAGCTGACGCCCGATCGGGCACGTGCAGGGCGTGCCTTCCTTGCCCGAGCAGCAGTTGCCGCCGAGCGCCGCCTTGAGTTCGGCGACCGCCGCGCGCATCTGCTCAACGCCCTGGCCCTTTTCATCGTACTGGTCGATGCTCTTGATCTTCGTGAGCACGTCCTTGATCGCCGCCGGCGCCTCTTCCTTCGCGAGCACCTTGTCGACGAGTTCCATCGCATAGCCATAGAGCTTATCGGCCGAGACGCGCATGCCGAGACCGAACTGGGCGTTGTCTTCGAAGAGCGAGTTCGACCACGCAGGCCCGCGGCCGTCGGCGCGCTGGCAGTACGGGGTCGTGGGCAGGTTGCCGCCGTAGATGGACGAGCAACCCGTCGCGTTCGCGATGAGGAGGCGGTCGCCGCAGATCTGGGTGAGGAGCTTCACATACGGCGTTTCGCCGCAGCCCGCGCACGCACCGGAGAATTCGAAGAGCGGCCGCTTGAGCTGGCTGTCGAGGAGCTTCTTCGTGTCGAGCTTGAGCGGATCGACTTCCGGGAGCGAGAGGAAGAACTTCCAGTTCTCGGCCTCGGTCTTGCGGAGCGGGATCTGCTCGACCATCTTGAGCGCGCCCTTCGCCTTCATCGGGCACTGGACGACGCAGAGCTCGCAGCCCATGCAGTCTTCCGGCGCAACCTGGATCGTCACCTTCGAACCGAAGTTCTTCGTGAGCGGCTTCGCCTCGGCCGACTTGAACGTCGCCGGCGCACCCGCGAGATCCTTCTCATCGTACACTTTCATGCGGATCGCCGCATGCGAGCAGATCGCCAGGCAGTTGCCGCACTGAATGCAGGCCGCAGGATCCCACTGGGGGATGAAGGCCGCCACATTGCGCTTTTCCCACTGCGTCGTCGCCGTCGGCCACGTGCCGTCGTCCGGAATCTGGCTCACGGTGAGCTCGTTGCCCTTCTGCGCGATCATCTTCGCGGAGACTTCCTTGATGAACGCAGGCGCCTCTTCGGAGGCGGCCGGCGGCATCTTCGCCTTGCCGGCGGGCTGGGCCGGATACTTCACTTCCTCGATGGCGGCCGAAGCGGCCTCGATGCACTTGTGGTTCATCGCCACGACTTCTTCGCCCTTCTTGGAGTATGCCTTCGTGGCGTAGTCCTTAAGGACCTGCACCGGATCGAGCACCGTGCCATCCGCCTTCTTGAGCGTGATGCCGGAGAGCTTGAAGAACGCCGTCTGGAGAACCGTGTTCGTACGCGTGCCCATGCCGTTCTCGCGGGCGATCTTCGCCGCGTCGATCACGTAGAACTTGAGCTGCTTGTCGATGATCGCCTGCTCGACTTCATCGGGCATGTGATCCCAGATCTCGGCCGCCGAGAAGGGCGAGGCGAGGAGGAACACCGAACCCGGCTTCGCGGCCTTGAGCATGTCGTATTTCTCGAGGTACGGGAAGCAGTGGCACGCCGTGAAGTCGGCCGTGTTGATGAAGTAGGGGCTGCGGATCATGTCCGAACCGAAACGGAGGTGCGAGATCGTGACGCCGCCGGACTTCTTGGAGTCATACTCGAAGTAGCCCTGCGCGAAGTTCTCGGTGTAGTTGCCGATGATCTTGATGGAGTTCTTGTTCGCGCCCACCGTGCCGTCGGCGCCAAGGCCCCAGAACATGCATTCCTTGCGGTCGCCCTTCGGCACGACGAAGCTCTCGTCGCCGAGGATGTACTGCGCATTCGGCGTGCCGTCGTCGACAATGCCAACGACGAAACGGTCCTTCGGCTCGGCTTCGGTCATGTTCTTGAAGATGTTCGCGCACATGTTCGGCGTGAAGTCCTTCGATCCGATACCATAGCGGCCGGCGAGGATCTTCGGATACGCGAACTTGACGAGGCCCTGCTGCTTCGCCTGGCCGATCGCGGCGCACGCATCGAGGTAGAGCGGATCGCCGATCGCGCCCGGCTCCTTCGTGCGGTCGAGAACCGTGATCACCTTCACCGTCTCCGGAATCGCCTTCACGAAATCCTTCATCGAGAACGGGCGGTAGAGGTGCACCTTCACGAGGCCGACCTTCTTGCCTTCCTTGACGAGCGCATCGACCGTCTCATGGAGCGTATCGCAGCCGGAGCCCATGGCGATGGCAACGTATTCGGCGTCAGGGGCGCCCACGTAGTCGTAGAGCTTGTACGCTAGGCCCGTCAGCTTCGCGGGCTTATCCATGTACTTCTGCACGATCGCAGGCGTCGCCTGATAGTACTTCTCGCAGCTCTCGCGGCCCTGGAAGTTGATATCCGGGTTCTGGGCCGTACCGCGCATCGTCGGATGTTCCGGATCGAGCGCACGCTTGCGGAAGTCTTCAACGTACTTGTCGTCGATCATCTCGCGGATCGTCTCCATCGGGATCTCGTCGATCTTCTGCACTTCGTGGGACGTGCGGAAACCATCGAAGAAGTGAAGGAACGGCACCTTCGATTCAAGCGTGGAGGCATGCGCCACCATCGCCATATCGTGCGCTTCCTGCACCGAGTTCGAGCAGAGCATCGCAAAGCCCGTCTGACGGCACGCCATCACGTCGCCCTGGTCGCCGAAAATGCAGAGGCCCTGGCACGCGAGCGAACGCGCGGAAACGTGGAACACGGTCGGAGCGAGTTCGCCCGCGATCTTGTACATGTTCGGGATCATCAGGAGAAGGCCCTGCGACGCCGTGAACGTCGTCGTGAGAGAGCCCGTCGTGAGCGAGCCGTGCACCGCACCGGCCGCGCCGCCTTCGGATTCCATTTCAACGATCGAGGGGATCGAACCCCAGATGTTCGTCTTGCACGCTGCGGCGAGTTCGTCGCACGTTTCCGCCATCGGCGAGGACGGGGTGATCGGGTAGATCGCCGCCACTTCCGAGCACGCGAAGGCGATCTGCGCGGCCGCGGTATTACCGTCGACCATGATCTTCTTTGCCATGTTCCTATTTCCTTCTTCGGGTTAATAAAAAATTGAGTTACTATTATACGCCGTTTTCGGGGGAAATTCAAGCCCGAAAAGGTTCTGGAAAATGAAAAAAGAACCTCGGGTCGCGAACGAACCGAGGTTCTTTTTTCTCCGTATTTCCGGATGGCGGGGCGCTTAGGCCTCGGGCTTGGTCTTACGCAGACCGAGACCCCGATCGCCTTCCTTCCACTGGCCACGGGCCTGCAGCAGGTTGACGCGCTCGAAACGCTTGAGAACGTTGCGCTTGGACGTGATCTTGCCGGACCCCTTCAAACTACGATGCTGACTCATTTCTACTTCTCCTATTCGAAAAATTGAGCTGATATTATATCATATCCCCCCACCCGAGGGCAAGGGGGAATTTGAACTTACTGCTGGGGGCCTTCGCCCTCTTCCTTCGTGAACTGCGGTCGCTTACCCTTGTAGAAGGCCATCATGATCGGGGTCGCGATGAACATCGACGAGAACGTGCCCGCCACAACGCCGATGAGCATCGTGAGCGCGAAGTCGAAGATCGAACCGTCGCCGAACGCGAAGAGCGCCACCACCGCGAAGAACGTGGTGAGCGAGGTGATCACCGTACGCGAGAGGCACTGGTTGAGCGCGATGTTGCAGAGGGTCTTGAAGTCGGACTTCTGATCCTTGCGGAGGTCTTCGCGGATACGGTCGAACACGACGATCGTATCGTTCACCGAATAGCCGACGATCGTCAAAAGCGCCGTCACCACGAGGAGCGACACCTGACGCCCGCAGAGCGAGAAGATGCCGAGCGAGATCAACACGTCATGCGCGAGGGCGACGAGCGCGCCGAGGCCGAAGCCGAACTCGAAGCGGAACGCCACGTAGATGAGAATCGCGCAGAGCGAGAGGACCACCGCCCAGGTGCCGGACTTCTTGAGGTCCGCACCCACCATCGAGCCGACTTCGTCCACGGAGACCGACTTGACGTTCGCGTTCTTGAAGTTGTCCTGAAGGAGCTTCGTCACATACGCGCCCACGTCGCCCTTCGCTACAGTCTTACCCTTCGCCGTTTCCGCCGTCTCGCCCGTCTTCACGAGGAGCTGCTCGCCCATGTACTGGACCACCGCGGCGTTGTCGAAATCATTGAGCACCTTGCGCACCTCGCCATCCGCCGGCTTCGCCTTCGCGTCCACGGAATAGACGAGCGACGTGCCGCCCGTGAGATCGACCGCGAGAACCGACTCGGGCTTCGACACCGCCCGCACCGCGAAGATCGCCACCGTGAGGAAGCAGGCCGCAAACGCCGTGAGGCAGAACGGCTTGCCCAACTTCACGAAGTCGACGTTCGGCGTCTTCTTGAAGATGTTGAGCATCTTGAACGGCTTCACCGAATCGGCCTTCGTCGTGTTGTCGAAGACGAGGCGCGTGACCACAACCGCCGTGAACATCGAGATGATCACGCCGCCCGTGAGGGTGATCGCGAAACCGCGCACCGGGCCCGTGCCCACGATGAAGAGGATGACGCCCGTCACGATCGTCGTGATGTTCGAGTCGAGAATCGCCGTGAAGGCGCGGCCGTAGCCGTGCTTGATCGCCGTACCCACCGAAGCCTTGGTCGCGAACTCTTCGCGTACGCGCTCGAAGATGATCACGTTCGCGTCAACCGCCATGCCGAGCGTGAGCACGAGGCCAGCAATGCCCGGCATCGTCAACACCGGCAGCTGCAACGACCCCGTTGCCCCCATCGAGGCATCCTTCGCGAACACGCCGAGCACGTTCGCAACAAAGACGAGCGCCGCCGGAAGAAGCGCGACATCGAGGAAGAGCGCGATATCCGCCACAAGGCCCGCATACCAATAGTAGATGAACATGAAGAGCGCCACGAGGCCGAACCCGAGGCCGGCGGCGATAAGGCCCGCGCTCTTCGCATCTTCACCGACCGTCGGCGAGACGGACGATTCCGCGAGGAGCTTGAGCGGCGCCGGCAGGGCACCCGCGTTCAAGTCGTTCGCAAGCTGCTGGGCCTCGGCAGCCGAGAAGCTGCCCGTGATCTGGCCACGCGCACCGATCTCGCTCTGGATCACCGGCGCGGAAACAAGCGTATCGTCGAGAATGATCGCGAGCTGACGCCCGCGGTCGCTCGGATTCTTCGGGCCATGCGCCACATAGTTGCGCGTAACGTCGGAGAAAAGCTTCGCGCCCTTCGAATTGAAGGTGAAGCTGATGGCGAGCGAACCCGTGTTCGGGTCGCGTTCCACTGCGGCCGAAGTGAGGTACTCGCCCGTGATCGGCAGCGGATTGCCCTTCGCATCACGCGCCGGCGCGCTACGGCTCACGAAAGCCCCGCGATAGGACACGCCGTCCTTCGCCTCCTCGAGCATGAACTGATAACGCGGATCCGGTACGCGGAACGAGGCCAAACGCGCCGAATAGCCCGGCTGCGCCGCCAGCTTTTCATAATCCTTCGTGCGCACGAACCCGTCGCCGCCACGCTCGTACCCCTCGGGGCATGCCTCGGTCGTCATGAGCTTGGAAATGAGCTCGTCGTTCCGCGGATGCGTGAGACGGAACTCGAGGAAGGCCGCGCTCTGGAGCGACTTCTTCGTCTTCGCGCGCGTCTCTTCATCGATGCCCGGCAACTGCACGAGGAGGCGGTGGTCCTTCATTCCCTGGATCACCGGCTCGTTCATGCCCATGCCGTCAACACGCCGCCGCACGACCTGGATCGTGCGCGCATCGCAGCCGAGAAGCGTTTCGTTGATCTTCTTCTCAACGGCGTCCGTGTCGTTGGAAATCGCCGGATTGGCGGCGACGATCGTTTCGCGGAGCTTCTCCTTATCCACTCCCAACGTGAAGGACGTGCCGCCCTTCAAATCAAGGCCATAGCGAAGCTTCTCCTGTACCGGGAAGGTGACATAGATGGAGAAGACCGCGATGATGAGCAACGCGAGCCATTTCCAAATGTCGTTACGCGACGTTGAATCGGTATTCATTGTTATCCTCTTGTCTACTATTTAGAAACAGATGTGGTATTATAGTAAATTTTCGGGGGAAATTCAAGTGGGGAATTAGGGATTTGCTTTCTTCTGCTTTGGCAGTTCATCCGTGACGTCGAGAATCCACGCCGTATCCGCCCAGCAGGGATGGGCCTTGTCCTTGAAGAGTTCTTTGAGAATCGGCTTCTTCACCTCCTCGTCGCGGTTGAGGATGTCGTTGTAGACCGTCTCGAGCAGCTCCCTTTCCTGCGATTTATCGAAGAGGATTCCCGCCAGAAGCATCACGTTTTCATCCGGCACGAGATTGAGCGCCCGTTGGAGGCACTCCTCCTTCCGCGCTTTCGGCACCTGGTTGAACCGGTCGCGGAACGTGTTGATCTCTTCCATCGTCACCTTGTCCGCCGCCGGCTCCTGCCACTTGTCCGTCAAATCGTCGAATGCGTTGACGAGCTTCTCTTCGCGGTCTTCCGCCGTCTCCGGCGCCTCGGCAGGCGCTTCCTTTTCCTCCACCTTCGCGGCAGACGCCGCCACCGCCGGCTTCGGCTCCGGCGCCTTGGGTTTCACGACGGCCGCACGCGCCACCGGCTGCGCCGCGCGGGGCGGCCGCACCTGGACGTTTTCAACGCGCACCGCCTTCGGCCCTTCCGGCCGCCGCAGCCAGAACACCCCCGCAACCACGAGAAACGCAAGGGCGAACAGTGCCGCCACCACGCCTTTTCCGCGTCCGCCCATCGCACACGCCTCACTTTCCTTCGCCGGCCGCCGCCCGCGCGAGGCGGCACACCACGCGGTCCGCCCCGAGGTTCTTCATTCCAAGCGCGAGAAGCAGGCGCCCCACAAGCCCGGAAGCCATCGCCCGCACTTCGCGGATTTCAATTCCTTCCTGCGCGCAGAGCGCCTTGAAGTCGTCAAACGTGAAGAAGTGCGTGTTCGGCGTGTTATACCACTCGAACGGCAGTTCGCGCCCCACCGGCATGCGCCCGGTGAAGAGGAGATGGAAACGGATGCCGATTGCGGCGAAGTTTGGAATCGTGACGATCGCCTCCTTCGCCTTGTCGAGAATCTTCACGAGAATCTCGCGCGGCTTCTTCACCGTCTGCAGCGTCTCGCTCAACACGGCGACGTCGTAGGCGTTGTCCGGCAAAAGCCCGAGCCCTTCATCCGCATCTTCAAAGAGAACGTCATGGTCGGCCGCCGTACCGCCCACGATCTTATCGAAATCGATTTCAATGCCCGTCGAGGTCGTGCCCTTCTGCGCCCTGAGAAGCGAGAGGAGCGACCCCGTGCCGCAGCCGATGTCGAGAACGCGCGCGTGCGCGGGAATCATCTCCACGATCGGCGCGAGCTTGCGGCGCTTCACCTCTTCGACCTCGCGCGGCGTGGGCGCGAAGAACGCCCCCATGATGCGCGAGAGTTCCTTCGTGTGCGTGAGGAAGCCGTCGTGCCCCACCTTGATGTCGAGGTGCGAATAGGTCACGCGCTTGTGCTGGCGCAGCATCGCCGCGGCGATCGTGCGGCTCTGCTCTTCGCTGAAGAGCCAGTCGCCGGAAATGGAAATGAGAAGGAGGCGCGAGGTGATGCGGCGGCACACGTCGTCGAGCGAACCGTACTTCACCGCCGCGTCGTAGCGATCCATCGCGTGCGTGATCTGCAAGTAGGAATTCGCATCGAACCGCGCAAGGAACTTCCGCGCCTGATAGCCGAGATAGCTCTCGATCGCGAAATGCGTGCCGAACATCGCGGCATGCGCCTCCTGCCACGCCGCGTCCTTCGCGAGCCAATCCTCCTGCAGCTTCCGGCCGAACCGGCGGTTCAGAAGGTCGAGCGAGAGATAGGTGATATGCGCCACCTGGCGCGCCTCGGCAAGGCCCACGTTCGGCCGATCCTCGGGCGACTTGTCGTAGTAGTCGCCCCCATGCCAATGCGGGTCCTGCGTGATGGCCGAGCGCCCCACGATGTCGAAGGCGAGCGCCTGCGCGTTGAGCGCGGCGCCCGAGGCGATCATCACCGCCGCATCCACTTCGTTGGGATGCGCCGCGATCCACTCGATCACCTGGATACCGCCGAAGCTGCCGCCCACGAGCCCTACGAGATGCGTGATGCCGAGCTCATGAAGAAGCGCGCGATACACTTCCACCGTATCGCCGATCGAAAAACGCGGAAATGCCCCGCCCCACGGCTTGAGCGTGGCGGGATTGACGCTCGAAGGGCCCGTCGTGCCCTTGCAGCCGCCCAGCACGTTTGCGCAGACAACGCGGAAACGGTTCGTATCGATGGCCTTTCCCGGCCCCACGATATTCTCCCACCAGCCGCTCGGATCCTCTTCGCCCGGATGCCGCCCCGCCACGTGCGCGTCTCCCGTGAGGGCGTGGCAGATGAAAACGACGTTGTCGTTCTCCGGCTTCTCAAGGCCGCAGCTCTCCCACGCCACATCCACATGCGGCAACACGCCGCCCTCCTCCAGATGAAACCCGCCTTCGGGCAACGTCAGGGAGATGGTACGCGTTTCGACAACGCCCACGCAATTTTTCTCGCTCTCGCTCACGCCAGCACTTTCACTTTACCACGCTTGATCACATCGTTCGGCTTGAGCGTATCAAGCGCATCGATGAACGCCGCCGGGAACGCGCCGAGCGTCTTCCCCTTTTCCGCGGCGATCTCGCCCGCGAGCGCCACCACGACGGCCGTCGCAAGCGCGCTCTCCCACCGCGCCTTTGCGCCAAGGGCCCCGAGGAACGCCGCGCCAAGCGCACCCTGCGTGCACCCCACGCCCGTCACACGCGTCATGAACGGCGAACCGTTCGTCACCTCGACGAGCGGCGCGCCTTCGCCCGCCACGTAGTCTTTTTCGCCCGTCACGAGAACGGCCGCGCGCGTCACGCCCGCGAGCCGCAGCGCGGACTGCGCCACCTGGTCGCTCGGCATCGTCGCTTCCATCCCGCGCCCGTACGTGGTGCCGCCCACGAGGAATTCGATCTCGCTCGCATTTCCGCGGATGAACGCCGGGAAGCGGCGCATCAGCTCCTTCGCCGTAAACGTGCGAAGCGGCAGCGCCCCCACGCCCACGGGATCGAGCGTCCACGGCCGCCCGCCCATGTTCGCGTGCGACACGGCCGCGCGCATTGCATCCGCCTGCGGCTTCGTCACCGTGCCCACGTTGATCAAGAGCGAATCGGCGATCGTCACGAGCTGCGACGCCTCGCCCAGGTCTTCCACCATCGCGGGCGACGCCCCGAGCGCCAAGAGCGCATTCGCCGTGAAGTTCGCCGCGACGATGTTCGTCATACACGCCACGAGCGGCTTCTTCGCCCGCACGGCCTCAAGCGCTTCCGCCGCCGTCTTCAAGACGCCCTGCGCCGTCACGCCCGTCTTCTGCTCGGGCGCCTTCTTCTTGCGGATGATGATTTCATCCTCTTCGAAGTCTTCCGGTTCCGTTTCCTTTTCGATCGGCATTTAAATTCCTCCTTGTTGTGGCAATCCGAGTACGCCGCACTGCTGCCCAATATAATACGATAAACGAATCGCTTCGTAAACAAAATTCTTCGCCCCTTCGACGGCTTTTACAAGGGACGCCCCGCGCGCGAGTTCCGCCGCCAGGGCCGCCGCAAGCGTACAGCCCGTCCCGTGCGTGGATACGGGATGGGGGATGACGGGGCGCGTGTAGACGTGAAAACGCCGGCCGTCGAAGAGCACGTCCACCGCCTCTTCCACCTTCAGCCCGCGCGCCATCGCCGCGCGCTCCACCGCATGCCCGCCCTTCACGAGCACCGCACACCCGAAGCGCCGCGCGAGCTCTTTCGCCGCCGCCCGCACCGCCGCCGCATCCTCAAGCGGATGCCCCACGAGCACCTCCGCCTCCGGCAGGTTCGGCGTGATGAGCGTCGCCTGCGGCAGAAGGCGCGCCTTCAAAACGTCGATCGCGTCGTCCGCGAGAAGCTTCGCGCCGCTCGTCGCCACCATCACGGGATCGACCACTTTCTTCACGCGCGGGCAGGCGGCAAGCTTCCGCGCCACCACCTCGATCGCCTCCGCCGTGCCGAGCATGCCCGTTTTGAGCGCCTTCACGTTGTACATCTCGAAGACGGCGTCCAGCTGGTCGGCAATGAAATCCGGCGGCACCATGTGAACGCTCCGCACGCCGCGCGGATTCTGCGCCGTGAGCGCCACGAAAACCGTGCACCCGTGAAGCGCGTACCCGTGGAACGCCCGCAAATCGGCCTGCACTCCGGCATTGCCGCCGGAGTCGCTGCCCGCAATCGTGAGCACACAAGGCTGGATTCGTCGACCGCTCATTTGTCCACGAGCGCGCGGAAACGCCGCGCCACCTCCTCCGGATCGGCCGCACGCGAAAAGGCCGAAACAATCGCAAGCCCGTCCGCCCCCGCACTGAGCGCGATCGGCGCCGTCTCTAGATTGATCCCGCCAATCGCAATCGCCGGCTTCAACGCCCATTGGGCGATCTCCCGAAAGCCCGCAACGCCCATCGCCTCCGCCGCGTCCGGCTTCGTGGCGCGCGCGTCCCACACGGGGCCGATTCCCACCACGTCGGCAACGGCAAGACCGTCTTCCCGCACATCGTCAAGGCACGTGAGCGAAAGCCCGATTTCCATCTTCTCGCCCACGAGCCGCCGCACCACCGCAACGGGCAGATCGTGCTGCCCCACGTGGATCGCCTCCGCCCCCACGGCAAGCGCGAGCGCCGGATTGTTGTTCATGACAAGCGGCACACCCCGCGCGCGCAGCATCTCCCGGAGACGTTTCACGCGCACAAACGCCGTGCGGTCGTTCGATTCCGTATCGCGGTACTGCACCACGGTAACGCCGCCGGCGAGGGCGGCTTCGACGTTTTCCACGAAGTCGCCCTTGTAGGCGGAAGGCTCATCCGTCACCAGATACACGCGATAGTCGATTCGTGTCACTTCAGCTTCTCGCCTTTCGTCTTGTCCCGCGCGCGCTTCTCGGAATAGTACGACCACCGCCGGCAGTCGTCCTCGTTCCAGCACGCCCCCTCGGCGTAGTCGCCGCAGAACGGTACGCCCAGATCCACCCAGCACGCGAGCGTGCGGAGTTCCTTGTCCGTAAGGCCCGGCGCATGGCCCTTGTCGAGGCGGTCCGTAAAGAGCTTGCTCGTGCGCGAGCCGCGCCACAGGGGCGGAATCGGCGTGGGCACCGAAGCGGAGTGGATCCAATTGACGCGCGGGTTGTCGGGGTTCGCAATCCACCGCTCCTCCGCGCCCTTGCCCGCGAGCGTCGCGCCCGTGAGCGTCACGTAGGCTTTCGTCCATGTGCGCTTCGAGAGCGCATCCGCCGCCGGCGCCGCCGTAAGATCGGGAATCTTCGGATTCTTCGCGGGATCGTGGCACGTGACGCACCGCCGGTTGAGAATCGGCTGCACGTCCTTCGGGAAGCTGAAGCCGCGCTCCGCGCGCTTGAGCGACACGAGCGCGCTCGTCGCCGTCACATCCGCCTTCTTGAAGTCGGGCGCCATGTTCGCCGATTCGTGGCAGCCGATGCAGCTCGCCGTTTCGCCCGGCTGCAGCACGGTCCAGCTGCGCATCGACTGGATCATCCGCCCCTTCTCGTCGAGAAGCGTAAAGAACAGCGGCGTGCGCGCCGGCGCCTGGAAGACGACGGAACCGTCTTCCGCCACAGGCACTTCCCCGAGAACGCGCTTCACGCCCCACGTGCCGTTTCCGATCGCCGGCGGCGTGCAGGAGAGGCCGCCGCCGCCCGGCCCGCCGTTGCCGTTGCGGCCGATGCCCGCCGGGCGGTAGTCGATCGACGAAACGCGCATCGCCTTCACGAGCCCGCGCGGTACGCCCTTCATCGCCTCGCCCACGTACACGTCGCGAATCGCCACGATGCCCGTCGTCGCCGTTTCATCCGGCCGTACCGACGGCCGGTTCGGCAGCTTGCGCGCGCACACCGGCACGGGCCGCCCGCACGGCACCTTGCCGCGCTGCGCCACGAGCAGTTCGCGCGCCCCGTTCACATCCGTCCAGTAGAGCGCAAACGGCGCGCGGTGGTTGCGGTAGTTGAGCTGCCCGTTGGCAGCCTTGCCCCAGCCCTGCGGCAGGAAGGCGAGCACCACGTCCGTTTCAGTAACGGGATAAGGATACGCCGCCACGCGGCCGGCCTGGCCGTAGGCATCCACCTTCACCGCCTTCGCCTTGCGCAGCGGCTCGAGCTGCCACGCACCCTGGTCCTCCTCGCGCCCTTCGCGCGGATCGAAACGCATCAGCTCGCCCGGCTGCAGCGAGTGGTGGCCCGTGGCGATGCCGAAGAACAGCGGGCTGTTCGGCACGGCGCGCGCATGGATGAGCGTGGTGGGGAACCAGGAGTTGCCGCCGTACACCGCACGCTGGTTCGTGCCGTCGGGATTCATCCCGAAGAGCGGCTGCGGGTACATCTGCGAGCGGTCGTTGTATTCCCAGCGCGTGTAGAGGATGCGGCCGTCCCACGTGAGCGTGGGATGGTTGTCGTGCACCTGGTCGAAGGTGATGCGCGCGATGTTTCCGCCATCCGCATCGCAGCGGTAGAGGTTGCTCACCTCGGTCCACCAGCAGTCCACGATCTGCATGCAGCGCGTGGAGTTGAAGAGGATGTGACCATCGGGCAAATAGCAGCCTTCGTAGTCCGCCACGCCCTTTCCGAACGTGAGCTGGCGCACGGCGCGCGTGGCAAGCGTCATTTCATAAAGATGGAAATCGTCCCCGCGGTCGCTCGCCTTGAACGAATAGAGGATGCGCTTTCCGTCGGGAGAGACGTCCACATCGCGGAAGCAGCCTTCGGGCGATTCGAGAAGCGTCGTCTCCTTCCAGAGGCCGTCCGGCCGATACTCGGCGAGGCAGAGCGACGAGCCGATCTTGAGGAACGTGCGCTCGGCGTGGGCATCGGAAACGGCCTCCGTGTAGGCGTAGTGCGAGCCGCCCATCACGAAGTGGCGGCAGTAGACCCACGCTTTCGCCATCGCCACCGTCGCCTTCAGGCGCTTCGCGCGGCGGGCGAGCTTTTCGGCCCGCCACGCCTTGTGCGTCATGCCCGCAGGCACCGGGCCGTCCTGCGCAATCCAATCGGCCGCCAGCCCCCCAACCGGCGGTTCAGCCGTCGCCGGCGCCGCACCGAAAACCGGTGCGCACGCGAGCGCGGCAAGTGCCAACACTTTCAATGAATTCATCATGTCGGGGAGCTCCCTTTTATGCGATTAGTTCGCCCGCAGGATGAGGCCCGTCCGGGCGACCTCCGCCGCATCGAGGGCATAGACGGGATCGAGTTCCAGGGGCATCGTCTCCGGCACCGTCACGCCCGCCTTCGCGAGCTGGCGCCGCCACTTGGCCTGAAGGTCGGCCCGGCACGTCGCGGGCGAATCCTTGCCTTCGGCGTTCTTGACGGGCGAGAATTCCTCGGCGCGGTCGAACGCGAAACAGGTCACGCCCTTCGCATCGGCGAGCGCGTCGAAGATGAACTTCTCGAACTTGTAGCCGTTCGGTTCCGCGGGCTTCACCACCTTGCCCTTCTCGTCCACCGTAGCGATCTTCTTGTGCGCGAGATGGAGCGGCATCGCCTTCGAGGCTTCGCGCTCGAGGAACGCGCGGTCGAACACGTGGATCGCGGGCGAACCGAACTTGAAGTAGAGGTCGCCCGTCTTCGTGCGGCGGTTGTTCATCTCGTCCGTCATTTCGGTGTATTCGATCATGTCGAAGTGGCCGTCACGCTTGACGACCATGCCCAGGCCTTCCGTGGGCTCGCGCTTCGCCGTGAGCTTGAGCGAATACTCGCTCTTCTCGAGCGTGTGGAGGCCGATGAACGCCGGATCGGCCACGTCCACCATGGGGTTGTCCACCTGGAAGTAGAAGAGCGTCTTCACGCCGCGCTTCTTCATGTCCGCAAAACAGCCGTTCGCCTTCAAGGCGGAGATCATGCCGCCGTGGCCGTCGGGGCTCATGAAGATGTGGCCCGGCGCATCGAGGATGATCTTGCCGTCCACCGTCATGCCCGGCCACATGCCCTGCTTGAAGAAGATGACGTCCTTCGGGTCAAGCCCGAAGTAGTCGTTCTCCTCGAAGTGCGCAACGGTCGCATCGTAGTTCGCGGCGCTCGTCATCACGTAGAACGGCACGCGCACGGCGTACTTCACGTCGAGGGCGAGAATCTTGCGCGCGTGGAAGTAGAAAAGCGAAACGCCCGTCACGGGACCGATCGAGTAGGCGCCCTTCGGCCCCTCATAGCCGAGACGCGACCCCTGGCCGCCCGCCACAAGCAAAACGCCCACATGGCCCGCCTTGAGTTCCTTCTCGCCCGCCGCCTGCGCCTTCTTGAGGGCCGCGCCCTTCAGTTCCGCCACTTTCGGCGCCGTGGGCTTGCCCTTCTTCGCCGTTTCGGCCACAGCCGTGAGCATCCCCGCACAACGCTTGAGCTCCTTGAAATCGATCGACTCGATCTGCGCGAGCAAAGCCGCCTGCTCCGCCTTGGCGAGCTTCTTCCAAAAACGCAACACCTGCTCCTGTCCATTCTTTTCGAGGAGCGCCTTCGCCTGTTCGTACGTCATTTTCTCTTTCCTTTCAGATGCTCAACCGGAATCTGCCCGATTCTAGACCAATCCCGATTTCTCCTTGGGGGAAAGTATAACAAAAAAACGCCCCAGACGCGAGAGGAAACTACGGAAGATGGCGCCTTAATACGGTTCCGTTTTGGGGGATCTTTTCCCACTGCGCCGTGTAAGTCGCATCGCGCGCCGCATCAGGAGACGCCGTCTCGGCCCGCCCCTCCTTCTCCGCCAAACGCCACCCCTTGAAGCGATAACCCGCACGCGTGGGTTTCGGCAGGGCATCCGTCGTCCACCCCTTGCGTTCTCCGTAAACGTGGACTGTACGCAGCGGGCACTGATGGAACTCATCCGACCCAATGTGCGTCACAGACGCGGGAATCGTCACATTCGTCAGACTGCTGCAACCGTCAAATACCCGACAATCGATACGCGTAAAGCCTGGCGGAATCGTCACGCTCGCGAGGCTCCTGCAGTCGCCAAACGTACGCCACTCGAGATTCGTCACACTTGGCGGAATCGTGACACTGGTCAATCCCCGGCAGCCATCAAAGGCACTTGATTCAATCTTTCTGACACTCGACGGAATGACCACCTTCTTCAAATTGCGGCATCCATGAAATGCACCATACCAGATGTTCGTCACACGCGAGGGAATCGACACCTCGCCGTTCACGCCAAACAAAAGTATTTTCCCGTCTTTGCTGTAGATCATCCCATTCTCCGAACAGTAGGCCCCATTGTCGGCGTCAACGGAAAAAGCCGTAATTCCGCCACACCCGCTGAACGCATAGGGATTGAGAGACCTCACACGAGACGGAATCACCACCTTTGTCAATCCCGTGCAATCTCCAAACGCGTGCGACTCGATTTTTCGCACACTTGAAGAAATCGTCACATTCGTCAAACCGCGGCAACCGTCAAATGCCTGGCCGCAGATTTCCTCCGTATTCGCGGGGATCGTCACGCTCGTCAAGCCGCTGCACCCCATAAATGCATTATGGCCGATGATTTGTGCCGAGTGAATCGTTAGATTCGTCAGTCCACGGCATCCAAAAAACGCGTGACTGCCAATGTAACCCACTGTCGATGGCAGCGTCATCTCCGTCAAACCGCAGCAATCGAAGAAACTTCCATCGCCAATTATCCTGACTCCCTGCGGAATGATCACACGTGTCAAACCCGTACAACCGTAGAACGCGCCATCCTCAATGCGCGTCACAGGGCAACGATCTAATACGGCAGGGATACGAATCTCCCCTGTCGTCGATTCGGGTACTGCTTTTTTCCTTTCTCCCCGAACGCCGATGATCGCCTCTCCATCTGACACGGTGTAGTTCCATCGTACACCATCCACCTTGCACGTCTTCGCGCCAAGGCCCAAACCGGCCATTACAGTACAACAGAATACAGCGATACGAAGCAACCTGTTAGTGCCATTGTCCAACACCATAGCAAACCTCAATCCTTTCAGTAATTGACAGGGAGCCGCGCTCATCACCTGTTTTTCGGTCGTGAGACTGTTGGGGGCGGAAAGGGCTGTTTGATCGTCCAGCTCGTTCCAAGGCGCGATGCCGTCACCGGCTTGTAGGCCGGCGCCTTTTCACCTGCAGGCGGCGTGATCGTGCAAGAGCCCGTCTTGTCGTCCACCTGCCAGTTCGCCGCCGGCACGACCCGGTTGTCTTCGAAACGGCTGGGGATCGAGCTTTTCTTGAGCGAGGGCATTTCGGCCATGATGTTGTTGATGAAGACGTGCGCGCCATCCAGACAGGCGTCTTTATCGAGCGTATGGAGAATGGCCGTATGCGGCTTGAAAATCGGCGTGCGGCGTTCTTCGTCAAAATGCGTAAACCCTCCCCGCAGACGATTCCCCACAAAGGCAAGGCTCTGCGAGCAGCTGATCAGCGCCCGTTTCGAAAGGAAGTCGTTTCCTTCCACGAGCACGGGGCCATGGTTGACTTCAGAGACGAGATCCCAGCCGTCGTTCGCCCACAGGCGGTTATCGACGAGGCGCGTACCCTGCGCCATCCAGTCGAGCCAAATTCCGCCGCTGTGGCCGCAGTGGTGGATGCGGCAGCGCGCCACGGTGAAATCGACCGCACCGTGGATCTTGATGCCCGCCATCTCCGCGCCGCCGAACGGCTTCTTCCAATGGCACTCGGAAATCTCGCAATCTTCAACCGTGCTGAAGACCGCCCCGAGCGACCCGCAGATGCCCGCCTGACCGCAATCGGAAATCCGGCAGCCGCGAACCGTATGGTAGCCCACGCGGTCGAGTCCGTTCTTGGCGGCACGCGCGATAGTCTCGACATAGAACTGCGAAACGTCGGAGAAGTTGTCGAATTCATCGCCATACTTGCCAAGCGTGATGCCCGTGCAGCTCGAACCGCGCACCGTGCAGTTCTCGATCGTCCAGCCCTTCGACCAGTTCGTACCCACCACGCCCACCTGCTCGCTCGTGGGCGGCGCCCAGTTCGGCCCCGCGTTCTCGAAGCAGATGCCCTGAAGCGTGATGTAGTCGCGATGCTCCGTCACGGGATAGAAGCACGCCGGGCGCACCACGAGTTCCGGCACGGCCGCGTTCGGATCCTGCGCGAAGGCCGCGAGGATCGTTCCCGTCACCATCCCCGGGCGCAACACCGCATGGCCAACGGCCAACCCCTTCTTCCGCTCGCCGGCATAATGAAAGCAAAGGCGCAGCGTCTTCGCCCGAGCCGCTTCGCCGGGCAATTCAACCTCCTGTGTCCGATAGGTCGTCCACGACGCCGTCTTGGGCACGTGCAACGTCCCGATCTGCCGTTTCGAGCGGGCGTCGAAAACGTCGATCCGCGCCGGCCATTCGCCGGCCGAAACATGGAACTTAAGCCGCCGCGCTTCGGGGGTCGAGAAATCGAAACCTTCGTATTCACACGTCATGCCGTCCGTAATCCAGCCGAGTTCCTGCCCCCACTTCGTCTGGAAACCGTCGCGCGGCCCGTTCCGCCGCACGGCGGCGACGCCCGGCACCGTACGGCCCGCCGAAGTGATGCCGGCAATGTTGACGAGGTACTTGCCCGCCGCGTCGTTTGCCTCGCTAAACACCTCGTCGCCATGAAGTTCGAGCGGTTTGCCGTTCTGCACGAGCCGCGTACGGAAGCGGCGCCGGCCGCCGTCACCGTACCAGTTGCCGAAGATGATGTCGGTAAACGGATTGAGTCCGCCAAAGGTGTCGTAGCGCACCTTCGCGGACCAAAGGCCGTCAGGGCGCTTCGTCCAGCCGCGCACCTCGTTCGCCCCCGTCACGGTCACGGCCTCGCCCGCCGCGGCGCGATATGTGATCGGCGCCCCCTCGCGGCCCGCGTTCGCGGGTTTCACCCATTCGCGGTAGAGGCCGCCGTGAATCGTCACCACGTCGCCCGCCACCGCCACGTCCGCCGCACGCTGGATCGTGCGCCACGGCTTCGCCGCCGACCCCTCCGCCCGGTCGCATCCGTTCACGGCAACGTGCCATTCCGCCGCGCCGGTTGCCATCGCCGCACAAAGCGCCGCCCTGAAAATCAGTTCGCGTTTTTTCATGATTGAATCTCCCTTCAACATTATTCCACCACGATGCGGAAACCCACGTCGAAGACGGGCGCGTAGGGGCGATGGGCGCGGCGGTAGGAGGCCGTTGCGCACTTCGGCCGCGACATCCACGAGCCGCCGCGCACCACGCGCCGCTCGTCGCCGTCCGGCGCGTTGCGGCCGTCGTCCGCCACATAGGGATACGGACAATACTTCGACTGCGTCCACTCGGCCACATTGCCGTGCAGGTCAAAAAGCCCCCACGGATTCGGCTTCCACTTTCCGCTTTTCTCCTCAAGGAACGCGCCGTCGTTCACCGCGTGCGCCTGCGGGATCCAGTTGTCGTAGATGTTCTCCACATTGCCGAAGCGCGCCTTGAAGCGGTCGTTCTCGTAGCAGTTCGCGGAGAAGTCCCCGAGCGAAATGTCGGCCAGGTTCGCGAAAGGCGCAAAGTCGCCCGCATCCGCCCCCCACCAGAACGGCCGCGCACTTCCCGCGCGGGCGGCCCATTCCCATTCGGCTTCGGTGGGCAGGCGCACGGTGCGGCCCGTCTTCTTCGAGAGCCACGCGCAGAATTGGACGGCTTTCGCCCAGGAAACACGCACGGCCGGCAGGTCGTCGCCGTTCACGTCGTAGCCCGTCGCGCCGAACTGGTAGTTGTGCCGCGACTCGCAGCGGCTATCGTGCTGCGGATCGAATTCGCGGAACGCGCGATTCGTCACCTCGCGCGCGCCCATCAGAAACGGCACCACCCGCACGGCGGCGGCGGGCCGTTCGTCCCCTTCCGCCCCCGCATCGTTCGAGCCCATCACGAAGGTGCCGCCGGGAAGCGCGACGAGCGGCAGCTCCACGCCCGGCGCAAGCACAAGCGGCGAAGCGGGGGCGGCCGGCTTCACGGCCGGATCGAACGGCCAGCCCGCGACGGCGAGCGGCGGCGCGGACGGGAGCGGCGCGCGCGGCGGCGGCGCGGCGAGCACCACCTGCGGCGTCTCGATTTTCTCATGGTTTTCCTTGAGCCCGGCATACCGCTCGCGGCGTTGTTCGCGCAAGGCCTCGCGCCCTTTCGCAGCCTCGCCCACCACGGTCTGCCACCGGCCGTGGAACGGCGCATTAAGGTCGATCCAGGTCACCAGCCGATCGCGCGCCTCGGCCGAAAGCGTCACGCCGTGGTGGCCCTTGTCGAGGAGCCGCATGAGTTCCGTCGTTTCGGCGTGCCATTCCATCGGCTCGAAAAGGTGGATGTCGCTCTCAAGGCCGGGATGGCGCACGTAGCGCACGAGATTGAAATACGAGCGCGTGAAGTGCCCGCCCGCCGCCATCCAATTCGGCGCGCCGGGTGCGGCGGTGTGCCAGCCGGTGAGTTTCGTCGGGCGAAGGTCGGGCTTCCACCGGCGGTCGCCGAACATCTCGCGGTCCGCCGGATCGGCGTCGTGGTGGCACCGCACGCAGAAGGCATCGAGAACCGGCTGCACTTCGCGCAGGAACTCGTAGTTGCGGGTGGGGCCGCGCCAGGGCTGGATCTCTTCCAGCTTCATATTCGCGGCCGCGCGCGGCGTGCGCGCCACGAACGCCTGTTTCTCGTGGCAGCCCGCGCAGGAAAGATACTCGCCCGGACGCGCCGTGAACCAGCTGCGCATCACCTGCAGAGCCTGGCCCTCGGCATCGAGCGGCTGGACGGCGATGGGCGTATTCGCGGGAACGCGGAAGTAGACGCTGCCATCGGCATTCACGGGGACAGTCCCCAGAATGCGGCGCATGTCCCACGGGCCGTCAAGCCCGATGACGCCGAAGACGCCGCCCTCGTTGTGGAAGCCGAACGTATAGGTGTAGATGCGGAGCGCCTTCACGGTGCCGCGCGGAATCGCCTTCAGGCCGGGGCCTTCGTAGATGTCGGCCACGTAGATCCGGGCGTCTTTGCGCGCGGGGTCGATGCGGTCCGGCTGCGGATGCGGCACGGGCGTTTTCATGAGCGGCACGGGTTCGCAGAGGTCGTGGCCCGCCTCGCGGAGAAGGCAGATTTCGTTGTCAAAGCGGTCGATCAAGTAGAGCGAGAACCGCGCCTCGCCCTCGTTGCGCCGCGCCACGAGGAAGGTCGTATCGTCGAGCGGGTAGGGATGGAGGTTCATCGGCCAGGTGCCGCTGTAGAGCCGGTCGCGCACGATGGGATCGACCTTCTTGCCGTAGCCGGGGAGCAGCTGGAGCGCGCCCTCGCCCTCCTCGGTGCCGCGTGTCACGTCGAAGAGGCCGAGCTGACCCTCGCGGCGGAGGCCGTGGTGGCCGGTGAGCACCGCGACGAACTGCGCGGGCTTTCCGGGAATCGGCCGCGCATAGAACATGCTGTTCGGCCAGAAGGAATTGCTGCCGTAGAAGGCGCGCTGGTTCGTGCCGTCGGGATTGCAGGTGAAGAGGATGCGGGCGTGGGCGTGGGGAATGTCGGTGTATTCCCAGCGCAGATACATCACGCGGCCGTCGGGCATCACTTCGGGGCACCACGCATGCTCCTGGTCGTTCGCGAGGAGTTCCATTCCAGAACCGTCTGCCCACGCGCGGAAGAGGTTCGCAACGGGCGTCGAGCCCCACACGCAGGGCACGGCGTATTTGAGCGCCGTGCAGGTGAAGATGATGTGGCCGTCGGGCACGTAGCAGGCGTCGTAGCAGTTGACGTCGGGCGCATTCGGGGGCGTGACCTGCCGTACCTTCTTCGAGGCGAGGTCGAGCTCGAGAACGTGCCAGGCGTTCGAGGTACCGATGCCGGAAAAGAGAAGACGATCGGCGTTCCAATGCAATTCCACGTCGGCGATGGGCTGGCCGTTCGGCGGGGTATAGACGACCCTCGTGCGGCCGGCCTCGGGGCCCTTCACGTCGAGCAGGCAGAGTTCGTTCGCGTGGCCGTCCTTCGGCAGCATCGAATTGCTCTGCCAGTTGCACGGCAGGAAACTGCGCCGGTTCTTGCGGCGGATGAAGAGCAGCTGGTCGAAGGAAAGGGCCGGATTGAGATCGATCATCAGCGCGCGCCTGATGCCGTCAAGTTCCTTCCCCGCCTGCACCGCCGCGTCAAGGACGCTAGGGGAACACGCGTTCCGTCCGTGCGCCGAATCGGCGCCCACCGCCGCGCAGGCATTCGTGGCGGCCGCGAAGCGCCGGGCGAGCGCCTGCCATTGCGCGGCTGCGATCTGGTTCTTCCGATGCGCGAGCAAACGCCCAAGAGCCGGAATCGCCCCTGCCGCCGTGGCGCCCGCCTGCCGGGCGCGCGCCACCGCCGCCCCCACACCCGTCTCGATGCGGAAGACGGAACTCCCCACGCCGTTGAGCTTCGTGAGGCCCACCTTCGCCTCGAATCGAACCGCATTCGTGGGCACGGCGAGCGAGAACACGGAGGGCGCATGCGCGGCGAAGTAGCGGGCGAAGTCCGACGAGCCTAACGTGACGATGCGCCCCTTCACCCACGGTGCCTGGTTGACCTGGAACGAGCCCCAGCCCACCGTCGCGTAGGGAACGGGCAATTTCGTTGCGTCCACCCACGCGCCATCGGCAAGTACGAACTGCGGCTCCGCCCAAATGGCCTGGTCGTAATCGGAATTGTCGGGGCCGACAGTGGCCGTGAGCAGAATCTCCTTCTCGCCCGCCACATCGGCGCTCATCGCCACCGCCGGATCGCCGCCGCGCAGCAGGGGCGACTCCACCACCCGCCCCGCCCCGGCAATGCCGGAAATCGAAACGACGAGAAGGATACACCACCCAAACACGCCCCGATCTGCCGAAAAGCGTGCCCGAGAAACAGATGCCCACCGATCAATCACTTCATCTAACATAGGATCCTCGCCTCGTCGCCCACCGAACATTCCATCCAAGGCGGCCGCCCTTATCGGGCAATCTCCTCGATGCGCACCGGCGCCTTCCCCTTGAACTGGTAGAGGATGAGATGGAGCGTCGTCTCTTTTGCCAATTCCGGTACAAACGGATCCGCCGCATAACGGCGCAACTGGGCGATTCCCTCCTCCGCCTTCGCCGCAAGTTCCGCATCGGAGGCATCGGCCGGCGAATGCTTCAACTCGATGATGTAGCTGTGCTGCACGTCGCCGTTGTACACGCGCTCGGGGAAGAGGCAGAAGTCGCAGAACCCGCGCGAGAGCTCCATCTCGGGCCGCGCCAGATAGTAGGTGATGTGGCCGAACTCGGCCTGCATGTACCCCTGC
This sequence comes from Kiritimatiellia bacterium, assembly GCA_045617985.1. Classification (GTDB taxonomy): domain Bacteria; phylum Verrucomicrobiota; class Kiritimatiellia; order RFP12; family UBA1067; genus RUG572. The sequence goes on along the minus strand of JAZLJP010000088.1, from coordinate 35,573 downwards.
AGACGAATCTCGCCCGCGATCGCGCCGCGCACGGGCGTGAGGTTGGCGTAGTCCGCCGCAAGCCGCCGCAGGAACGGCTCCCACGCTCCATCATAGGCGAACGCGCTCGCGAGCTTCATCCAGCCAATCCAGTCGGGAATCTTCACGCGGCGATAACTGTCGCGCAGATAACTGAAGATCTGCTTCTCCACGCAGACGTTCGGCACGCGGAAATAGGACATCCCCTTCTTGCGCGCCGCCATTGAGAGAACGCCATAATAGTGGAAGAGCGAGCGGAAGTTGTCCGGCTCGACGATCCGGTCGGCCGGGAAGCTCGCCACGAGTTCAAACGGTATCTCGCCCTTCGCCGCCAGTTCCTCCGCGAGGGGGGAAACGTCCTCCACGTTCAGCGCGCCCATCTGGCGCTGGATGCCCACAATCGTCTCAAGCTTGTCGTAATCGGTCGAGATGTTGGCATCCACCATGTTTTCCGGCGGACGGCCCTTGGCCACCAGTTCGGAAAGGTGGTAGAGAACCATGTCGCTGTTATAGACGCTCTCGTGGCCGATCTTTTCCCTGGAAAAACAGTAGCCGTCATACCACGGCTTGATCGACCGCACGATGCGCTCGGGCTCGCCCGAGACATATTTGCCGCAACCTTTGAAGTCGCGGTACAGCTGGAGCACCTCTTCCCCGGAGAAGCCGAGCATCGCATTGAAGTCCTCGTCCTGAGAGATGTTCTTCGCGATGTTGAAGCCGCTCGTCAAATCATCCATCGTCACCGGCGAAACGCCTGTCATGAAGATGCGGTCGAAGCGGCCCTTGAACAACTTGAACCACTCGCGATAGAACCCCATCCCGTGCGTAATGGCCTTGTAAGGGTTCTGCCCTACGGATCGGATCAGGGTATTTGTGAAGTTGTCGTATTCATCGATGATGAGGTAGAGCGGAAATCCATGGGTCTTCGCAGCATCGGTGACGATCTTGTACTTGTTTTCCGGCGTCACGCCGTCAAATGTTCCCACCGGGAAGTACGAACGATAGCGGTTGATGAAGTCGACAAGCGCGGCATCCATGTAAACGATGAACTTGTCCTCCAGCGTGGCACCGCCCATCCCGCCAATGGCAGAGAAGTCGAGATGCAACACGAGATAGCGGCTGCGGTCTGCGGTGGGATGCTCGCCGATCCAGAGCCCGCCAAAGTAGTCCTCGAAATTGTCCTTCTCGCGGAGATCGTAGTAGTAGTGCAGCATATCCACGAAAAGCGACTTGCCGAACCGCCGCGGCCGCACGAAAAAGGCAAAACTATCCCGCGCCTCCAGCTGGGCGACGAAAGAAGTCTTATCGATATAGTAATACCCTTCCCGCCGAATTCGCCGGAAATCGGAAATCCCGTATGGAATCTTAAGATCGCTTCTCGTCTGCGTCGCCATGGCGAGATTATATCATATTCAACCGATCAAACGCAAATAGAAGAATTTTCCCCCTCCTCCGAAGAACGCAGAACCGTTCCGCACCGAAATCTTCGCCCCCGCATGGGGACAGTCCCCCACGGAATCCGCCCCCGCATGGGGACAGTCCCCCACGGAATCTAATCATCAGAACAGGCGCGTCAAGGCGCCGGCGGCGGCGCCGAGGAAGAAGCCGAGCACTTGGATGGCGCCGAGGTGCTGGGCGGCGACTTCGTTGATCATGCCGTGGAACTCCTTGACGTCCATCTTGTCGACGGCCGTCTTGATGCGGCCTTGGATATTGAGCTTTTCGAGAATGATCGGCATGCCCTCGGTGCGAATGAGCCGTTCAAGTTCGGGCTGGAATTTCGGGATCATCTCCACCACACTCTTCCAGAACGATTCGGAATTGAGAAGCCGATCTGTGATGTGTGCAAGGTTCGTCTCAAGATAGGTGCAAACGTAATTCTTGAACGTCGAGCGGATCTCCTCCACAAAGGCACCGATCTTCCCGCGGCTCTCATCGGACTTCACATAGTCGCGCACGGCCCCCACGAAATGGAGGAGTTCGTCGCGGAGCATGGGAACCGTATCGGGCGATTCCAACCAGTTGCGCAAACCGTCTTCAAGCGTCTGGCGGCTAATGATCGAATCGGCGATCGTCCCAACGAGCGGAGTGAGAATGGTACCGACAATCCCGCCCTTTTCTTCAACATACGCCCGAATCGCGTCAACGACGAGCGGCTTCGCTTTCGCCGCCAACGCCGGCGCACGTTTTTCAAGGGCGCCGATGACGATCGTCGCAATCCGATCGCGCGTTTCGGCGGACTGCAATTTCGGCTCGATGTGGACCGTCCAGAATTCCTCGACCTTATCGATGGTCACGAGTCGATCGATTTCCGCCACAAGCGCCGTCTCGATCTTCGGCGCAAGAAAGGCCGCGATCTCCTGATCGTGCGCCGCAATCGCCTGCTGCACGCCGCTACGGAACGAGGAAACGAGATTGGGGTTCTTGATGATCTCACCCGCCATTGCGCAAAGGTCGTTCGCGAGCTCTTCGGGTTGGAGGAGTTTCTCCGCGACCTCCTTGCCCATCATATCGGCAATCTGATTCTTGTTCTTCGGCACGAGCCCTTGCCGCCAGACGCCTAGCGTAATCCAGGCAAACAGATGCCGCCTCGTCGGATAGTAGGGCTTGAACAGCATTTCGATGGCTATCCAGTTCGTCAGGTAGCCAATCGCAGCGGAAGTGAGAATCGTCATCGCCCAACCGAGCCCGCCCTCGTGAAAACAGGAAACCGAAACACCGCACCAATCAAGAACCGGAAGAACGAACAAAGCAGCGAGCGTCAAAAAACTTACGGGCATGAAGATTGCCTCAAAAAAGGCAAACACACGTCGTTCCCGCGGCAATGCTCGATCAAAAACGAGCTGCCACCGCTGCCTAATATCAGATAGGACGAACACGATCCTCTTCTGTTCCCTTTCACAATGTACCGCGTGAGACAAGGAATTTCCCGCTCCACACTTTTCTTTCCGTTTTTACTACTTCAGGTATCGAAAGGCACAAAGAGCAAACTTTCCCAACCTGTAAGCCCTCTAAACGCATGCAGAATCACTACGAAACCGCCTTTGCGAAGACAGCCGTCGAAGCGGCCTTGATTGCGGGATCTGCCGAACGTTTGGCCAGGTCGGACAACACCGAATACTTGTCCGAATGGGCTTCGTGCTGCTTCAAATAACTGATAACCGACTGCGCGAGTTTGTAGGAGAACATCGGCGGAACGGCATTACCGATCATCGTGAACTGCTGTTCCCTCGTACCGGAGAACTCGTACCAGTCGGGGAAGGACTGCAATCGCGCCGCTTCACGGATGGACAACCGACGGCGGCGACCGTCTTCCAGCCGAATGCGGTGCATATCGCTCGTACAACCCGCAAGATTACGGCAGGTCAGCGTCCGCGCGGGTTCATCAAGCCGCAAATCACGCGGACGACTACAATGCGACGCTTTTTCATACGCGGCAATGTAGCGATCCATCGATGGCGTCAGGAACTCGGCATCGTCGGGAACCGTATCGAGTTTATCCGCAAGCGCTTCGCCGGACGTCACCTCATGCATCGTCTCTTCGGGAAACTTGAAACCGCCGCGATGCCCAACAATCACCAGCCGCTCACGCTTCTGCGGGACGTCGTAGTTGGACATGCGGATGACCTTGTATTCGATCTCGTAGCCAAGCGACTTGAACTGTCCAAGGATCGACTTGAAATACTTCTCGTCGAGTTCAGGCAACCCTTTGACGTTCTCGCAGACCCAGATCTTCGGTTGAACCTTGCGGATCGCCGAAATGTAGGCGGGGAATCCGTCGCGGGCGTCATCCTTGCCCTTGCGCTTGCCACGTCGACTAAACGGCTGACAGGGCGGACCACCGAGAACGACATCCGCTTGAGGGTACTCAGTCTCTTCGGTCAACATTTCATTACGACACTCGGAACGCAGATTGGCACGATAGGTCTCACAGCATTCCGGCTTCATTTCATAGCCAATCGTCTTCACACCCGCACACTCGAAGCCAAGCGAGAGTCCGCCGCATCCGGCAAAAAGGTCAATTGCAAGATAAGGCCGCTCTTGCGGAAGCTGGAGCGTTTCATTCAAAAACGTAATCCAGCCCCGCTCGGCATGAGGAGAATCGAAAAGAAAGAGCTGTGTCGATTTCTTTTTCATGTCGCAGAATGGTGAGGCCCCATGAACTTGTCGCCGTTCAGATGAATCATGTGACTGGGATCTTCCGCAATCCACACATCCGTCTCCCATGCGATCTGATCCGAAAACTTCTTGTATGTCGTCTTGTCAAGAAACGCGGTGATGAACACCTTTCCCGCCGTGACATTCGGCATCATCTGATTGAGTTCCAAAATTCGCGCCGGTGACATCGGACCGCCCGACGTCACACACTCGACAAACACGACCCAATCTTTTTCTGGCACGTACATCACGACATCTGGCATCTTGTCATGCACCGTGATGGTGAAACCGAGATCCTTTAGACCTTCGACGTCCTTGATCAGGTCACGCTTCGCCGTATCACCAAGATACAGGCACTTGAACTGATGCAAGAAGCGCGGCCCAAATTCTTCAATCACGGCCTTTTGGAGCTGATTGTGCACCCCCGTCGAAAGCATATGTTCAATACCATCGACCGTTACCGCAACCTTGTTGACGCGCTTCTTGGAAGCATAGATTTGCTGCAATGTCTGATGGGCGGCGAGGAACTTTGCCAATGCCGCATCCCACTTGCCCGTGCCGAAGACCTTGAAAAGCGAAAGTGCCTCGGGGGTCACGCGGTAACGATAATTGGGCGAGTTGGTCGCAACGCCATTGTCCTCAATGATCGCCGCCGTGCAGAAATGATGCATCGCCTGTTTGCGGAACGTTTCGCGACTATTCTCCGCATACTTCGCACTGCGGTAGTTCTTGCGCAAGAACGCGAGAATATCATGAATACGCGTCCACTCATTGGAAGCATCAGACCAAGCCGATGAGGACGAAAGCTTCAGAAGCGCCAACAAGGAATAGCAGCAAATGCCGCTCTGTTGCCCGGTAGGCATACCGAGCAATTCAAGTACCTTCTTAGCTTCCCGTTTTTTCGTCATAGTTTTGTGCCCTATCCGTGTAAAGAATGTAATCACCTAAAAAAACATTATATGTCGGTATCATTTCCCGCTCTCAAGAACAACGGCTGGGCTTGTCACCCCCACCCTGATTTCTCTCCTTCAATCCTTTGACATTCCCGGGGTGCCTTACTTGCGCGGCAGCCAGATGTCGCCTGGTTTCAGGTCGAGCCAGGTGATCGCCTCCAACCAGCGGGAGAGATCTTTCGGGCCGGGGTCGAAATTGTTCGTGCCGAAGGAGAACTTCGCGCCCATGGCTTTCGCGAGCTTCAGGAACTTCGGGCGGGGATAGAGCGATTCGGCCTGGATTTCGATCGCGATGCCCTTTTCGATCGTCTTCGCGATCACCGCGCGCATACGCGGTTCGGTCCAGAGGCGGTCGTAGTGTTCGGCGATCGGCGAGGGAAGGTAGGTGGCGTTCGCGTAGATGGAGATCGGTTCGTTCAGCACCGTCATCGTGTGCGCGAAATACTCTTCCATCCACTTGTCGGGATCGGGAATCTCCTTCACCATCCAGAGGCGGTTGGCGCGGCCGGAAGGGAGAGTGCCCATGATCATCGTATCGGCGAGAATGTAGTCGAACTTCGCGCGCGTTTCGGCGTCGATCTGGTCGAACCAGTCGCGGTCGTTCACCTGAATGCCCACGGGCATCGCCGGGTTCACGGCGCGCGAACGCGCGGCGAACGCCTGGAGCTTCGCGTTGTCGTAGATTTCCCATTCGCGGCCGTGGTTCTCCATGGCCGAGGACCGGATGCCGGAGGCCTTCTCGCGCTGGAAGGCGAGTTCGGGCGTCATGCCGCCGCGGATGTGCAGGTGCCAATCCGTAATCGTAATGCCGCGCCGCGCGCATTCTTCCTTCAGAAGGCGGTTGACGGGCGTATCGGGGTAGAGCGGGCTCTTCGCCTCGCCCACCGTGTAGACGATGAGCTTCACCTTGCGGGCCGGCGCCTTGTTCTTTTCCCACGGGCGGCGATAGGCAAGCTCAACGCGCGCCGGCGTGTAGATGCGGCTCGTCACCACCACGTCCAACCGCCCCGGCGCCCCCGCTAGCAAGGGGGCGTTCTTCCGCCGCTCGCTCGCACGGTGGTCGAGCGCCACCGTGCATTCGTTCGTGTTCCATTCGGCGGTCCAGGAATAGCCCGTCGTGCGGTTCTCCGAAATGGAGAACCGCACCGGCTCGCCCACGCGCCGTTGGACGACGATTTCGCCCGGAACATCCGTGAAGTCAAAGGCCGTACCGTTTTTCAATTCGGCGCGTCCCACAAGAACCGTCCATGCGGCAAATGCGAAAACAACCAATCGCTTCATCGTCATTTTCCTTCCGGGCGAATGCCCTATGTTAGGCGTTGTAGGTGGCGGCGGAGGTGGAGCCGCCATGGCCCGTCCAGTTCGTATGGAAGAACTGGCCGCGCGGCTGGTCGAGCCGCTCGTAGGTGTGCGCGCCGAAGTAGTCGCGCTGCGCCTGGAGGAGGTTCGCCGGGAGGCGTTCCGTGGTGTAGCCGTCGAAGTAGGAGAGCGCGCTCGTCATCGTGGGCGCGGGGATGCCGTAGGTGAGGGCCGCGGCCGCCACCTGGCGCCACGCCGGCACGAGCTTCTCGATCGTCGCCTTGAAGTAGGGGTCGAGGAGCAGGTTCGAGAGCTGCGGGTTCTTGTCGTAGGCTTCCTTGATCTTGCCGAGGAACACCGAGCGGATGATGCAGCCGCCGCGCCACATGAGGGCGATGCCGCCGTAGTTGAGGTTCCAGTTGTAGGTCTTCGCGGCCGTGCGCATGAGCGTGTAGCCCTGCGCGTAGGAGATGATCTTCGAGGCGTAGAGCGCCTGGCGGATCGCGTCGATGAACTGCGCCTTGTCGCCCGTGAAGGCGGGGATCTTGCGCTGGTAGGCCTTCGCGGCTTCCACGCGATCGTTCTTCATCGCGGAGAGGCAGCGCGCGAACACGGCCTCGCCGATGAGCGTGAGGGGCACGCCTTCGTCGAGCGCGGCGATCCCGGTCCACTTGCCCGTGCCCTTCTGGCCGGCCGTATCGAGGATCTTCTCCACGATGGGCGCGCCGTCGGTATCCTTGAACGCGAGGATGTCGCGCGTGATTTCGATGAGGTAGCTATCGAGCTCGGTCGTATTCCACGCCTTGAACACTTCGTGCATCTCGTCGTCGGACATGCCGAGGAGATCGCGCATGAGCTGGTAGGATTCGCAGATGAGCTGCATGTCGCCATACTCGATGCCGTTGTGCACCATCTTCACGAAGTGGCCGGCGCCGTTCTCGCCCACCCAGTCGCAGCACGCCTGGCCGTTTTCGACCTTCGCGCAGATGCCCTGGAAGATCGGCTTCACGAACGGCCACGCCGCAGGCGAGCCGCCCGGCATCATCGAGGGGCCCTTGAGCGCGCCCTCTTCGCCGCCGGAAACGCCCGTGCCCACATAGAGGAGGCCCTTCGATTCAACATGTTGCGTGCGGCGGATCGTATCGGGGAAGTGCGAGTTGCCGCCGTCCACGATGATATCGCCCGGCTCGAGAAGCGGAATGAGCTGGTCGATCATCACATCCACCGCCGCGCCGGCCTTCACCATCAGGAACACCTTACGGGGTTTGGCGAGGTTATCCACAAGTTCCTGCATCGTGTGGCAGCCGATGATGTTCTTGCCCTTCGCACGCCCCGCCACGAACTTGTCGACCTTCTCGACCGTGCGATTGTAGCACGCCACGGTAAAGCCCTTCGACTCCATGTTCATGATGAGATTCTCGCCCATGACGGCAAGACCGATGAGACCGATATCCGCTTTTTGCATTTTCGTTTTCCTTTATTGTAAGCTGGAGAAACTCCAAGGTGAAATTCAAGTGCTATTTTATCAGAAATCGCCGAGGGAAACAAATGGAAAATGCCGCTACTCCCGAACACGGCGGCAGAAGGCGGCGAAAACCGAACCTGACAGATTGTGCCACACGCTGAAGAGCGCGCCCGGAACCGCGGCAAACGGCATCGCGGCGAAATGGAGCGTGGCAAGCGAAACGGCAAGGCCCGAATTCTGCATGCCCACTTCGATGGCGAGCGTGCGGCGCTTCGCGGCGGGGAGCCCCGCGAGGCGCGCCACAAGCCAGCCCCAGCCCATGCCGAGGAGATTGTGAAGGATCACCACCACGACCACCCAGCCGAAGTTCGATCGAATCGCCGCGGCATTCACCGCCACCACGGCCGCCACGATCGCCACCACCGAAAGCGCCGAAAATGCCGGCATCGCCTTCGCCGTCTTCGCGCAGGCCTTCGGGAAGAATTCGTTCGCCGCAATGCCGAGAACGATCGGCAGCAGCACCACCTTCACCGCGGAGAGCGCCATTGCAAGGGCATCCACCGCCACGCTCTTCCCCGCGCACAGCCAGACGAGAAACGGCGTTGCGAGCGGCGCGGCCAAGGTCGAACACGAGGTCATCGCCACCGACAGCGCCACGTCGCCCCGCGCAAGATAGGCAACGACGTTCGACGCCGTACCGCCCGGCGCACACCCCACGAGAATCACGCCGAAGGCGAGTTCCGGCGGCAGCGCCAGGCACTTCGCGAGCGCAAGCGCGATGAGCGGCATCACCGTGAACTGCGCGAGGAACCCCACGGCCACGTCGAAGGGATGCGTGAGGACCGGCAGGAAGTCCCGCGCCCGCAAGGTGAGCCCCATGCCGAACATCACCGCGCCGAGCATCCACGGCACCGCCTTCACGGGGAAGAGGCGCCCCACCGCCTGCGGGAAAAGAAACGCGGCAACACCCGCAACCAGCACCTCGAGCGCCATCCAATCGGCAATCCGCTTCATCGTGCCTCACCCTCCGCACGGGCAAGAAACGCCGCCGCCGGAGCCTCGTCGCTCCGCCGGTCATTTTCCACCCATTCTATCGCCTGTTCCATCAATCCGCCCTCTCCTTCGTTCCTTCGCCCCAAGTGTACCACAACCCATCCCCCTCGGCAAGCCAAAAGCACCAAGAGGCACCAAGCACCAGGCTCCAGACACAAAGCACCAAGCACCAGGCTCCATCCTTTCCCCTTTTACCTTTCTCCCTAATTATGCTATACTCATGGACATGAAAAACTTACACGTCTTCGGGGTTGTGGCGGGGCTTCTCGCTACGGCCGGCCTTTGGGCTCAAACACCGTCTCTCCTCACTCTCGCGCAACGCGGGGCGGCGGCGGAATATACGATTGTCACGCCCGCTCGGGCGAGCGCGGCCGAACGTTATGCAGCCGAAGAGCTGCAGACCTTCCTCGAAAAGGTCGCCGGCGTAAAACTGCCTCTCGCCACCGATGCTGCCGCCCTGCCCGCGAAGGCGATTCTCGTGGGCGAAACGGCACACACGGCGGGCGTTCTCAAGGATCCCTCCTTCAACCTGAAATCGCTTGGCGACGATGGTTTCCGCCTCGCCGCGCGCGCCCCCCATCTCGTCATTCTCGGCTCGCCCAGGCGCGGCGTTCTCTACGGCGCCTACGAGCTTCTTGAAACCTACGCCGGCTGCAAGTGGTACGCATCCTGGCGCAGCGTGATTCCCTCGCGCGGCGCCGTCACCGTGCCCGCCACGCTCGACGACACGCAGAAGCCCGCTTTCGCGATGCGCCAACCCTTCTGGTTCGACTACATCCAGCATCTCGACTTCGCTTCGCGCCTCCGCGTGAACGGCTACAACCACACCGGGAAAACCGTGCCCGCCAAATTCGGCGGCGACGACTTCCGCTTCGGCGGCGGCCTCGGCAGCTGCCACACGTTCAACACGCTGATGCCGCCCGGCGAGTTCTTCGCAACGCACCCCGAATACTACAGCTTCGAAAACGGCCGCCGCGTCAAACATCCTTCGCAGCTCTGCCTCACGAATCCCGACGTGCTGCGCATCGTCACCGAACGCGTGCTCGCACGCATCCGCAAGGACCCCACCGCGAAGTTCTACGGCGTCTCGCAGAACGACTGGCGCCACTTCTGCCAATGCGAAAAATGCAAGGCGATCGACGACGAGGAAGAGAGCCACGCCGGCACGATGGTGCGCTTCGTGAACGCCGTCGCCGAACGCGTGGAAAAGGAGTTCCCGAACGTGATCATCGAAACGCTCGCCTACCAGTATACGCGCAAACCGCCGAAGAAGACGCGCCTCAGGCACAACGTCGTACCCTGCCTCTGTACGATCGAATGCGACTTCGCCCGCCCGATCCCCGAAAGCCCCTACCAGCAGAACATCAACTTCCTCCGCGACATCGCCGGCTGGAAAACGCAACCCGACCAGCTCTACGTGTGGGACTACACAACCGACTTCCACCACTACTGCTCCCCCATGGCGAACATCTACTCCCTTCAGGGCAACCTCAAGTTCTTCCGCGACAACAACGTGAAGGAGATCTTCGAACAGGGCGCCTACCAGGGCCGCCATGGCGAATTCGCCGAGCTGAAGGGCTGGCTGCTCGCCAAGCTCATGTGGAATCCCGACCAACCCCTCGAACCGCTTCTGAACGATTTCTTCACCGGCTACTACGGCAAGGGCGCTCCCTTCGTGCGCGCCTACCTCGAAGAGCTCCACAAGCGCCAGCGCGCATGGTCCGCCATCGCCACCCACCCGCTGCGCGAGTGCGAGGATATCACACTTCCTTCGATTTCAAACGAATTCCTCGACTGGGCCTCCGCCCAGTTCGCACGCGCGCTTGCCGCCACGAAGGACGATCCCGCCACCGCCTACAACGTACGCATGAGCGCCTTCTCCGTTGAATACACCCGCCTCGAACGCCTCCGCCGCGAGGCCTTGAAAATCCTCTGGCTCAAAGACGCGCCGCCGAACGCTTCCACCTACAAGCGGCAACAGGCCCTTGCCCGCACCGTGCTCGACTGGTTCAACGAAGCAAAGGATATCCGCCTCTCGGAAAACATCCACCTGCATAACGCCACCGTGAAGGCCTGGAAGGACCTCGTCGCCGCCCCCGCGCCAACCCTCCGCGTCTCTCCGCGCCACGGCGAACTCGAGGAGGCCGACTTCAGTCTCTTCGAGCGCGGCAAGTGGGGCGAATTCGTGAACGACCCGAAGGCGGCCGACGGCAAGGCCATCAAGCTCTTCAACACGCACTTCGAATGGTGCATGCAACGCTCCCTCAACCGCATCGGCTACGAGCCCGGCGCGCGCTACCGCGTGCGTGCGCGCATCCGCGTGGAGAAACAGGGCCGCGGCCCCGCCTTCTCCGCCGGCATCTACGACGCCGCGCAACGGCATAACGCCCTTTCCATCGCCCCCTCGACAGACCAGACCTCGGCCGACTACGCCTGGTACGACATCGGCACCACGCCCCTCAACGACAACGAATACCTCTGGATCGCCCCCGGCCGCTTCGACGACCAGAATAAGACCGCCATCAAAGCCGTCTACATCGATAAAGTCGACTTCACCCTCGTTCCGTGAGAACGCTCATCCTTCACCCTTCACCCTTCACCCTTCACTATCCACTATTCACTATCCACTATTCACTCGGTTTAAAGGGCGGGTCGTAGAGCTCGGCCTTCTTGCCGCCGTCGGCGGCGGAATGGTTGTTCGCGGCGGCGTACCAGAGGAGGTCGTCGTAAAGGCGCTTCGCATCCGCGAATGCACGCGCCTGCACGTTCGTCGTGTAGGCCGTGATCGCCGCCACATCTCCGCGGGAGACGACGGCGGGCCATTCGCTCGCAAAGCGCCGCTCGGCCTTCGCCCAGTAATCGCGCACGCCGTTGCCGTAGCGCGGGCGCAAATCCACCCACACCGGGCCCGAGGGCCCATTCGTGAACGTGTGCGTTTGCGCCTCCGCGAGCGTCGCTAGCGCGAGGAACGCGTCGCCCGCCCGCGCGGGATCGGCGCGGAACGGGCCCTCCGTCTGGTCGCGCGAATAGGCCGGCCACACCGTGCGCGTGGCGGCGTTGACGGGCATGAACACGCCATGCGCACTCGGCCCCACGCACACCCACGCCGTCGCACACGTTTCCGGCGGCAGATCGTGCCGCATCTGGAGAACGTGGCAGTTTCCCTGCATCGCAACGCCGAACACGCGATACGGCGCACCGGGGCGCTCTTCCGGGCACGCCGCGCTCCCTTCGTAACGCGAACGCATGAGGTTGAAGAAGTCGGCCAGCACCACTTTCTTCTTCGGCGTGTAGAAAAGCTCCATCACGCGGTTCGTCGCGTAGACGCCTTCCGTGCCCGGCGCGAGCAGGCGGCGGGCGTACCATGCGCGATAGGTGCTATGGGTCTTGAGGCCGTCCGAATAGGTGTCGAAGAGATTGAGAACGCCCTTCTTCTCGTCCACCCACTTGACGAACTTGCCCTTTACCGCCGTGGAAACGAGGCCAGGAGAAAAGAGGACGTCCGTGCGATTCGTCGCAAACGCGCCCAGCATGAACTGATTGCCGAAAACGGCCACCTTGTCTTCGGGCATCTTCACGGCGGCCCACTGGTGGCCCGTGTAGACTTCCATGTACCACGCCTCCGTACGGTCCGCCAGAAGGTAGATATCGGGCGCGCGATGGCCGTGTTTGGCGATCTCCTCGCCGAGCCGCACCACGCCCTCGCGCGCCGTCGCGCAATTCCCGATGACGAGCCCCGGCAAATCCGCCTCCCCTACGCCGCCCGCCTTCGCCGAAACGAACGGATCGGCATTCGTGGCCGCGACGGTCGAGCCCGCCGTCACGGTGCCCGTGAGCATCAGGCCCTTCTCGTTCACGCTGCCGCCCGCGTAGGGGCCGCGCTTCAGCGCCGTCACCTTCGGCGTCTCGACGTGCGCATAGCGATTGCTCGCCGTACCCGCCTCAACCTTGACGATACGGCTCGCCGCCGAATAGGGATGATAGTCGGCCGTGCGGCCGATGAGCGTTGTGCCGTCCGCCGTCGTGAGGCGCCCCGCATAGAATCCCGAACAAGCCGCCGCACCCGCCGCCGCGAGCGCACACGCCGCAACCACCGCCGCCTTCATAGAAACCTTCATCGTCAACTCTCCTTCATCCGCTGCACACGAGATTTCCCGCTCATCGCGGCGAGGGCGTGGGCCAGAACGGCCGGGCCGGAATAGCCGGCGCGCCATCGCGGGTGATGTTGTTTTCGGACATGTAGAACTGCAGTTCGCCGAGGATCCGGCGCGCATCGTTGAAGGCGCGGGTTTGCAGGTTCGTCGTGAACGTGGTGAGCGCCGCCGCGTCGTTCTTGGCGGCGGCCGCCGTAAGGCGCGCCGGCCACGAGACGAGAAGCGCCCGCTCCTCGGCCCGCCAGTAGGCGCGCACGCCGTCGCCGTAGAACGGCCGCACGTCCACGCGGTTCGTATTGGCGTCGTACTGCACGCGCTTCATCTCGGCGAGCGTATCAAGCCGCACGAATGCATCGCCCGCGCGCTCGGGATCGTAGGCGTAGGGGCCCTTCACCTGGTCGCGCGTCCACGCGCTCGCGAGGCAGGTTGCGGACGCGTTCACGGGCACGAACGTCGCGTGCTCCGCTTGGGCCGGGCAGAACCACAGCGTGCCGCGGAACTTCGCAGGCAGGTCGTGGCGCAGCTGGAGCACATGGCAGTACATCTGCTTCGCGGTGCCGATCACGCGCCGCCGCGCGCCCGTCTCCTCCGGGCAGAGCTCCGTTCCCTCATAGCGCGAACGCATGAGCTCGAAAATGTCCGCCGGCGAAACGCGCCGGTTCGGCGCGTAGAAGAGATCGAAACGCCGGCTGGTCGCGTACTCGCCCGCCGTCTCGGGCGCGAGCACATGGTGGCCGTACCAGGTACGGTAGTTGGCGCTATCGACGAGCGGCGCGCCGTAGGTGGCCTGCAGATCGATCTCGCCCGCCTCCTGATTCGTCCATTTCACGAACCCGTGTTCGACCGCCGTCGCCACGAGCCGCGGCGAGGAGAGGACGTCCGTGCGATTCGTCGCAAACGCGCCGAGCATGAATTCGTTGCCGAACGCCGCCACGCGGTCTTCCGGCATCTTCACGGCGGCCCACTGGTGGCCCGTGTAGACTTCCACGTACCAGGCCTCGTCCTTATCGGCGAACATGTAGATCTCGGGGCCGTCGTGCCCGCGCGCCGCCACGGTGCGGCCGAGGAACTCCACGGCCTCGCGCGCCGTCGCGCAGGAGCGGGCGATCATGCCGGGCAGCGTCGCTTCGCCCACGCCGCCCTTCTCGCCCGTGACGAACGGGTCGGCTGCACGGGCCTTCTCGTTCGTCGCGCCGGTCACGGTGCCGGAAAGGACGAGCCCCGCCTCGTTGACGCAGGCGCCCGCGAATTCGCCAAGGCCGAGCGCCGTCACGAGGGGCGACATCACGCAGGGGTACTTCACCTCGCCGCCCGCCGGAAGGCGCACGAGACGGGCGAGCCCGTTCCACGGATAGTAGTCCATCGTGCGCCCGATGAGCGTGGTGCCGTCCGTCGTCACCCGCCGGCCCGCATAGAAGCCCGTACAACCAAAGGCGCCCGCCACGGCACCGGCCGCGGCGACGCTCACGAAGAAACGTTTGAGATTCATGGAATCATCCTTCAGGCGCGGAACGAAAGTTCTTTCACCACGGTGCCGCGCAACAGGTCGAAAACGCGCACGACGAGCCGGCCCTCCATGACCTTCCCTTCGATCACGGTGGGGAAGTCGTGCCCTGTGAGCTTCTCGCCGCAGCCGCCGCCCACGATCTGGGCCCAGGAACGCGTGGCCGTGGGCGCATCGTAGCGGAAGCGGTGCTGATGGGCGGTGATGACAAGCTGCACGCCCGCGCGCTCGAAGGAGGGGCTCCACAGCTGCGCGCAGGTGCGCTGCCAGATGGCGAAGTCGTGCTTGTAGGCGGGGCTCTTATCCGCTGGCGCCACATCGCCCGGATTGGCCGCGGGGTTGGCGTCGTAGAGCGGGATGTGGCAGAAGGCGATCTTGAACTTCGCCGTCTTCACTTCCTCGCTCTCCACGGCGGCGGCGAGCCACTTGGCCTGGAGCTCGCGGTACTCGCGCATGCGAAAGACGTTCGCGAAGAGCGGATTCGTATCGAGCTTGTCCTCGCCCGTGTCGAGCCCGATGAGGGCGATATCGCCGAGGCGCTGTACGAAGTTGCGCGGAAGCCCCGCGAAAACGCTCGCACGCTCGGCGGGTTCACGGCCCATCATCACGTCGCGCAAGTGGCGGTTCGCGCGGCCGCGGTAGTCGTGGTTGCCGTTGAGGAACAGGAACGGCGTGTCGGCGGCGTAGGCGGGGAAGTCCGGATGGGGGCGCACGAACACGTCAAGGACGCGCTCAAGCGTTTCGGAGGTGTTCGAGGCGTCGCCGTTCCAGACAACGACGGACGGCTTCAACTCGGCGAGCTTCGTGAAGACGCGCTTGAGGGCGGGCTTGCGTTCGTGCGTATCGTTGATCACGCAGAAGGAACCGGCGGCGGCGGGCCCGAGAGTCGTAAAGGAATGGATTTCCTTCGCGACTTCGGGGCCGAGATTGCGCATCGCGTACCCCCCCTTGTAGTCGATACGGTCGGCACCGATGCGATAGTAGTAGCGCGTCGCGGGCGTGAGGCCCGTGAGGCGCACCTTCACCACGCGCTCGCTGATATCCATCAGCCCCTGCTCGCCCGAGTAGGCGCGCGTCGCGTTCTTGAGGTCGGGCGATGTTGCATACTCCACCCATCCGCTCGCGTCGTCCGTCACCGTGAACGCCACGCCGATCGACGTTGCAGCGGCGTTCTGCAGAACGGGCGCCGAATCGATGAGCGCCCCCGCCGGCTGCACGGGCGCCTGAGGCGCGGGCTTCTTCGCCGCCTTCTGCGGCGCCGCCCCTCCGGCATACGCCACGCCCACCGCAAGCGAAGCACCCACAGAAATGAAATTCCGTCTCGAAAGCTGTTGCATGATTCTCCGTCCCTTCAAGAACTCGACCTTACTACAAATCCGCGTTCTTCCGTACTGCTTACAATCCCACCTTCGCCTTGGCCGCCGCAGCGACGCCGCCGGCGGCTTCGGCGCCGCTATGCGAAATCGCGTTGAGGCCCGGCACCTGGGTGGGGCCGATCCAGCCGGCCTTCACGCCTACGAAACCCCACAGCCACATCCCGGCGAGGACAACCAGCACGAGCCCGATCAACGACGGCAGAATTCTTTTCAAGATCAATTTAACAAACATTTCATTCTCCTTTCGAAATAATGGTAAAATTCTACACTATCCCACCTAGGATGTCAATCTTTACATATCCTGGAGTTTACCCGTTTTTGAATCGCAGGGGACTGTCCCCAGGGGATTTCGCAGGGGGAGCACAGGTAACCGTCCCCGGGAGATTTTATTAGTCCGGCCTTGCGGCGCGCTCGGTGAGCGCGCCCTACCTTTGCGCACCTTGCGCCCTCTCGTGTCGGCCGCTGTAGGCTGGTGGCCCAAGAGAGGGCGTGGGGGAATCACGTAGCGATCAGTCGAGCGTCAATTGGGCCTTCAAGTAGAACAAGCCGGGCAGCGCTTCACCTGCCGGAGCCGTGAGCTCAACCGTGTAGCTCACCGTGCCATCGTCGTTACGTTGGAAGTTAGGGTCATCAGCGACTCGAACACGTTCCGCCGAGAACGTCCCCGCCTGCGTTGTCGACCCCACAACGCCGAACATCGTCGCCAACGCGTCCGAACGGGCTTTTTCGCCAATCGTGCAATTGCGCACCCCCACCGTCAAGCGAACACGCGCAGAGCCGGCACTTTCCACATTCAAGATGACGACGCCCCCGTTCAAGACCTGATCGAGATCCACGAGCCCCGTCTGATCGGCTACGAACGAGAAGTAGCTCGCCGCGCTCGTCTTGGCCGTCTGCGGATCGATTCCATTACCTTTGACCCAGTTTCTAAACGCCGTATACGTCGCGACATCCTTCACGTAGCCCTTCAAGGAAGCCGGCGAAGCTGCCAGCACCTCGGTTACGCGCCCATCCCCATCCGCCTCGGTAATCGCCGGCAGCGGATCGCTCGCCGGATCGTACTTGCTCACACGCAACACGTCGAACAGAACGGGCGTACCGTTGTCACCTGCCACATACCACTCATAGTCAAGAAGCTCGCCGTCGACACGCAGCACGGCGAACATCGACTTCCCCACATCCTTCGCCCCGTCGTCGCCGACCTTCGCATACTCCGAAGCCACCTTGACCGTGTCGGTCACGATCTTGTAGGTACGCTTGGTGTAGGAACTCGTCCCGCTCCGGTTCGCGTACGCATCCTGTTCGCCCACGCGATGTCCCGCGCAACCCGCACTCACATAGAACGTGCCCTCGGGCTTCTGATAATAGGTGTTGCCGTTGATCTCCAATGTCGCCGGCGACAGATTCACCACCGTTGAATCGTTTTCCGAAGTCGTGTACCCCTGCCCCGACCAACGATAGGGCAACGTGCGCGAATACGTGTGGTCATGCGCCTGCAGCACAAGGTCCACCTTGTAGGCCGCGCAAATCTTCGACACCTGCTGGATGTAAGTGGAGGAGGCCACATATCCATGGTCGCCCGTCGTATAGGGCCCCGAGTGCATCACGAGGACGCGCCAAGTCGCATCCTGCGCCTGCGCCAAATCCGTCTTGACCCACTCCTCAACAGCCGTCGGCCAAGTCTTCGACACCGGATCTTCTACGAAAGGCACCGTCGCCACATGGAGGGGACCGCTCGTGAAGGCATGGCAGCCCGGCGCACTGGACGACGTATAGGAATAATGCTCCATGACACCTGTATTGTAATAACCCGTATCATGATTGCCGCTCGCCATAATCCACGGCACATCGGCGAAGGCCGGTCGGGCATTGTCCGCAATCACACCCCAACGCACATAATTATCTGTACCCGAAGGCCCGTTCTGGTCGAAGAAATCGCCGCCGGAGATGATGAAGTCGGCCTTCGTACCGCCCCCCAGCAGCCGGTCCATCGCGGCGACGCAATTCTGCCACATGTAGAGCTTGGTCGGCTCCTTCGTTTGCACGTCGTTGACATTGAGGATGGTGAGCGGCTGGGATTGCAGTTTCACGGTGAACGTACCGTAGGCATAATGGCCTGTCGTCCCCAGACGATAGGTATGGACGCCTTCCGTCAATCCCGACACGCTGGCCTTGTAGCACACGCACTCCGTGTGACTCGACGTCGTCGCCACAACCGCCACCGCGTTACTGAAGGCCGCGTGATCCTGGGAATAGTCGCCCGCAAGCACGCTCACACCGCCCTGCTTAACCGTCAGATCCGTCTGCCACGCAAAACCACGCGTATCCGGCCCGTCGTAATACGACAGCATGATCGATTGCGGATTCCCCGAAGCCACCGTCTTGCGGTAATTGTCGTACTTGATTTCAACCTGCGGATTTTCCGGAGTTTCCGGCTCACTAGGTTCACTCTTTTCTGTAACCGTAATATTGAGCGTCCAGATCTTGTCGGATGACGGCGAACCGATCACACAAGTGGTCGTGCCGGCCGACTTCGTCTCGATTGTCACCTTCGGCCGTTGCGTGGCTTCCGTCGCCCCGAAGACAACGGAAACAACGGCGACGCCCGGACTCGTATTGGAATTAACCTTCCACCCCGAACAGGCATGGGATGCCACCTCGCCCGGCGCTTCCAACGCCGCCGGATCGCCACCCACTTCATAAGTCAAGCTGGACGTCCGATTTTGACCGATATCCTTGACGGTAACCTTAATCGTCCAGATGAACGTATAGTTCGTTTTACCATTTTTCGATTTCGCCGTTGCCGTGACGGTACCTGTCGTCTCGCCGAAGCCCGTGGCCTCAATCTTGACTTGTGGCTGATCGGTACTACTACTTCCTGTGATCGTAAATTTTGCCACTGCGGGATTGGGAGACGCTCCAACCTTCCAATCATTGGCAGCAACAGTGAATTTCTGCGCCGTTACGTCATAACTTCCACCCCAATCTGTATAGGTATACGCAGAGTTTTTTGAAACGGTTTCGGAGACCGGATCGTTACCCGCACCCGCCCAGACCGAACTTGGCACGGCCAGGAGGAGGCCGCACAGAACCGCCACTTGTTTGGCTCTGCGCCAGGATGTCCGACGGCTTGAACGGGCCGTACGCCGCTTGTTCTCTTCACGCCGTTTCCGCTTGAGGCCGAGGAGCGCACCGCCCAGCAAGAGCAACAGACCGCTCGTCGGCTCGGGAGCCAAGTTGGAGCCATGAACAGTCACGTCTAGATAGTCGGGGGAGGCGGACGGCTGATAACTGCTCCCCCATTCGCTCACCGCGCTCATGAACGCCGCATACGTGTAATAGTCGGTAAACCCCGTAATCTGATTACCGGAATAGAACTCGAAGAAAAAATAGGAGTTCTGATCTTGGACATCGAAAACAGATTTCGAAACCTCCAACGGATCTTCCGGATGGTCCTTGGAAAACACCGTGTTGTCGAAAACGCCCACCCCCTTCTGCCCCACCTGAGAGGCATTGCGAATTGAAATCATGTTGAAATCAATTTGCTCCTCGAAGGTAGGCGACCAGTTCAGCATGACCTGTGGCTCGCTCTCGGCCGCAAGACCTGCAAAAAGGCCGATCAACGCGGCCGCGAATGTAGCAAACACCTTTTTCATAATTTACTCCCCGGCAGCAGCTGCCAACCAATTGACCGTCAAAGGCCCAAGCCCCGTGGCGCGCGTGTACCAGAACGCCCCGCCGCGCGGCAGTATCGGGTTCTCCTTGGAATACGTTCTTCCCCATTTCTTCGATTCCGAATCGTAGCTGTAGAGGAACCACTTTTTTTGCGTCTCGTCGTACTTATAGGTTTTCGTCGTCTCGCCCGCAACGACGAGAATCGTGTCGCGCGCCGAGCCCTCGATCCGATTCAATTCAAACGTCTGCTCCGGAAGCGGATTGGCCAGCAGCTTCTGTTCCCCGGGTTGAATCGTGGTCGTCAAACTCGCCGCCTTGGGAAGTTGGCCCATCACCAGAATTTCCCCGGCGTTTTCTGAATTCGGAGAAAACCACACGCCCTCACCGAACGCAAGCGGCGCTTCGCGGGCAGGCGGCGGTTCCGCATCGACCGCCCCGCTCTTGCTGACCGTCCAGGCGCCGTTGTCGAAAGACCAGATGTCATACTTGCCGCCCTTCCAGGACTCGACGGAATCCAACCACGCCACGTTCTCCTTTTGCACCATCCGATCGACCGTGATCGCCGACTCCGTTTCCGTCGCATGGCTCCCCACGGCCACGAACGGCACGGGCACCATCGTTCTCGGCGCCGCCGTCTTGAGCCGCAACACGCCCACCGTGTTTTCGGACTGCACCACTCTGGCTGCCTGCAGCGCGAAGCCGCCCCCCGCCGCCAAAAGCATAACCCACATCTTCAGTTTCATCGTCGACTTCCTTTCACCTTATTTGGCTAGACGCTCAAGCCCGTTTCGGTTGACCTGAAAGAACCGGCGGGCGTCGTCAACCGGCACCACAAACAGAAGCTCTCTCGCGCGGTCGCCGTTTTGAGGGTTCTCGGCCGCTTTCGCCTGCGCCATCGTCGCCGGAGAATCACCCGCCGCAACCGTGTACTGCAGGCACGGATCGGTTTCGGCAACCGTCAGATAGGCGAACCCGCCCTTGACGACGATCGACTTGATGACGGGCTTCTTCACCCCCTGCGGGATCTGCGAAACCGTGGCGGCAAACGTGATCGAAGAGGCGGCCGCACTCGCTCCCATCATGGAAAACGCCACCGACGTCGCCTCGCCGTACCCATTGACCGCGCGCGGGAAGTTGACCGAATCCGCGAGCCCGGCCGCTGTCGCCCCCGCGAGTTCCCGCTTCGACGCCAGGCGCGTATCGAGCACGAACAGCTTCACCGTTCCGCCGTTCAGCCGCTCCGCCTCGCTCGTATCGAGCTGGTAGTTGTTCGGGCCCAACCGCCCCGGCGTGTCGCGCCCGCTCGTGCGGAACGTCAGAATCCGTGCCTCGGCTGCGTCATGACCGGCCAAGGTGCCATCGGCATTGAAGCCCTTGAACGTCACGCCATCCTTGACCCAGACGAGGGCATAGTACTCCCCCTCCAGCACCACCGCCCCGTCGGCGTACCGATCAGGGCCCTTGGTCGCGAACTTCAACGTCACCTTGTCCGCCACGGCTACCAGGCTCAATGCCGCCACAACAAGAGCTACTAAATTTTTTCTCATAATCACACCTTCCTCTTAACCGATGTTGATATTATACCAAATCAATCCGTTTTGTGTGAATAAAAAAATCGAAGGGCCAAGCGGCCGCGGGCGCATCTGAGTTTTTAACCATGCGCTCTCCTGTGGTCTCCAGCCTGCGGCGGTTAACGCAAGGCCGCCTCTCGCTCTTTCGGTTCAAGCGATCTTTCATTGGGCGAAATGACGAAATAGCATGTCGCCAAACCATTCCGGCCAATCATCAGTCTGCCATAATGAGCACAGGTAATCGCTCCATCCGGTGCCCGCTTCGTCCGTAGGCGCATCATGCAGTATTGGGTATGCGGGAAAGCGAAATGCCGACCGTCCTTGACTCCCCAGGCTATCGGGCCTTCCTTCAGCGAAGAAGAGAACACCCCGTTCGAGGGAACGGCATAATCCGCGCAGAAACGCGACCCCGGCACGACATCGCGAATGAGAAAACCGTCATCAGATCGTGCGACAGTCAATGTCATCCGATAAGGCTCGCCCCGCCGTAACCTTTCCCCCGGTGGTGGTTCTCGCGAAAGTTTTATGTCGAGTTTCAAATCGGCCTCCTCCCCGTTACCGTAGGGCTTCAGCCAAGAAGCTTTTTCACAGTCATAGAACAGCGTGCACGACTTCCGTCCCTCCAGTTTTCGAGGAACCTCCAACGACGACACGACCATGTCTACGGGACGGCGAATCTTGCGAAGGCGCAGATTGCAGACGATCCGTCCATCGGCATCCGGAGTGCATTTTGACGGCCGAAACGAAGATTGCACCGACGAACTCGGGTGATTGACCGTTGGATTCGATTCATAGAACCCGACCTTTGAAAGGTAGATGCTGTCTATGTAATGGGCCTTCGCCAGGCGGGAAATATAAATTTCACCGTTCACATCGGTTATTTCATCAAGCTTCGTACTTGCAATCCTGCTGATATGGCTATTTGCAATGAACTTCGCCCCGGCGACGGGATTGCCGTCGTCATCCGTCACGCGGATGAAATAACCGTGACGCAGTTGAAACAGGTCATACGGAAGGCACACCAGATCAACGATCGGTGAAATAGCCGCCTCGTCGACGATCGCACTCGCCCAACCGGTCACCAACAACGGCAAGCCGATTGGAAACGTCATGGCTCCCAAAAGGAACTGAGCCGATGCGATTTCACCGGGACCGCTTCGAGTCGTCTGAAAGAATTCACCCGAGCGAGGCACGAGGACCTGGGAAGGCCCGTTGAAACCGACAGCCGCGATTACGGCCACCAACAAGATTTTTCGGATATTCATAGTCTTTGCGGCAATGCCTTACTTTTGCGGACGGATGATTGGAAGGAAAAGGAAGTCGGGCGAGTCGCCCTTCTTCGGATTGTACTCGCTGCGGAAGAGGCGCCAAAGAAAGGATGTCTTGCGGTAGCCGCTCTTGTACGCATCGTAGGTGAAGCCGGGGAACATGTCAACCGAAACATTGCCATCGATCTCCACGCAGTGCCAGATTTTCCGGAGGATGCTGGCTTTGGAACCGCGCGAATTCCAGGTACCGTGGTAGAGAAGCCCGAGCAAAGTTCCAATCGCAACGTGTGAAAATTTCATCTGAAGCCTCCTTTCGGTAAGCATTCGATTATATTATCACAATCTTCATCTCCCCGTCAATCCCTTTTATATTGGTATTGTCGCAAAGTTGGGGATGACATGTCGCAAACAACTGGCCCAACGGGCGTCCCGCCCGTTGGCGCAAGGCTCGGAAAAACTGGGACAACGGGCGTCCCGCCCGTTGGTGTAAGGCTCGGAAAAACCGGGATAAGGGGCGTCCCGCCCGTTGAGGAGTGGGTTCCCAACGGGCAAGATGCCCGTTGTCCCAGTTTCGCCATCACCAAACATGCGACACTACCGATTGATTTTCATAATTGAGTCGCAGGACTGTGAATGAGTCACTTTCTTATACGTAAAGGAACGGCAGATAGTCCAGCAAAAAACGCCGCGTTTCCACACGGCGTTTTTCTGAATCATGCGGAGGGAGAACATCCCCCGATTCGTCTTTTAAAGACCGTACGTCAGTTGGCGGCGGCCGAAAGCACTTTCATGAAGTCGATATCGGGGCCCCACGCCTTGTCGGACGAAAGGCGCACTTCGTTCACGCCGTCTTTGAGGGTGACGGTTGTAGAGACGGTGACGAAACCATTCTTCTTCGGCGCCGGCGGAACGGCGATTTCCACGCCCTTCGCGCCATTGACGGCGACGGCGAACGGCCGGCCTTCGAACGGACGCACACGGAATTCGAGCCGATACTGGCCGCCCTTGGCCACATGGACGTCCTTCCACAGAAGATCATTGCCGGGGCGCCCGCCAAAATAGCAGATGCCATAGCCGCCGGAGGCACCGGCGATGGCCGCTTCGTGCGCGGTTCCATTCTGATCGTTATGGCGGGTGCGCAACCGCTGGAACGAGGGGCAATAGCCGTCTTCCGCCTCGTAGACGACCCGCGCGAGGCGCTCACCGCCGTCAAGCCGGTAGAAGGCGCTGCCATGCGGCGGAACGACGGCACGGAGCGAATCGACGACGCCATAGTCGAATTCTTCGACAAGGTCGAACTTCTCGACGCGGCCGCCGAGCTCAAGCGTCGAGAACGGCACGTCGAAGGAGAAGTCGGCGTCACTGCCGTTGTAGAGCGCAACATAGCGCGCGGTGCCGTAGAACCGGTCGGCGTCCTTCACCAGCACGTAGACGTCCGGGGCGAGTTTGGCGACGACACGGGCATGGAGCCCGAGATCGTTCTGGTTCACCTTCAGGAGCGAACGGTTCGTCGCGAGCTTGAGCGACTCCGGGAACATCCGGCGCACATCGCAGCCGAGCACGAGCGGCGAGGAGAAAAAGCACCAGAGGCCGAAGTGGGTGATCTCTTCATCGCGCGTGAGGCCCGTGTCGGACCGATAGGGCGAGCGGAACGCGGGATCGTCCCGGCGCATGCCCACTTCGAGCATGTCGAGGTCATTGTAGTGGCCAGGCTTCGAATAGGCGGAGAGGTAGAGGTTGAGGCCGATGAGCTTCTTGATGCTCTTCCAGTTCGCGCGAATGTCGCCCGTCGTACGCCAGGAGTCGGCCACATCGGCGCACCAGGTCCCGGGGAAGGTCCAGCGGCAGATGTTGTAGCGGATGTCCTTGCGGCCGGTGCGGTCGATCGCCTGGCGGATCTCGGTGTAGCGCGTGCGTTCGTCGAGCTTCAGGCGGCGGCCGCCGCAGTAGTCGACCTTGATGAAGTCGAAACCGTTCTCGAGGAAGTGGAAACGGCAATCGTCGTCGTCATGCTTGTAGAGGCCCACGCCCTTCGCGCCGCCACAGGCATCCGCGCCTGCATCGGAGTAGGTGCCGGCCTTCATGCCCAGCGCATGGATGCGGTCCACCATCGGCTTGAGTCCCTTCGGGAAACGCTCCTGGTTGAGCTGGAGCTTCCCCGTCACCGGGTCGTGTCCGGTGAAAAAGCCGTCGTCCATGTTGACATAGAGATAGCCGGCCGCCTTGAGTCCGTTCGTCGCCATCGCCGCCGCCACGCCGACGAGCTTCTCCTCGTTGATGTTGAGCGAAAAGCAATTCCAGCTCGACCACCCCATGAGCGGGCGCCTCACCGCGCCT
Organism: Kiritimatiellia bacterium; assembly: GCA_045617985.1. Classification (GTDB taxonomy): domain Bacteria; phylum Verrucomicrobiota; class Kiritimatiellia; order RFP12; family UBA1067; genus RUG572. The sequence continues at coordinate 10,742 of JAZLJP010000088.1, read as the reverse complement.
TCGGGCGGAATATCCTCGAGCAGCGCGGCGACCTTTTCAACGGTCCGCTTCAACGCGGCGGCACGATCCTTCTCAACCGACGAATCGAGGACGCGGCTCACGTTGACCGTTGCGGACTTCCCGTCATGGGCCAGCTTCGCGCGGCAGGGGCACTTCGGGCAATCCAACACGCGAATGGCCTTATCCCCGGCAGCCGGCGTCTTGACGACCGCAAATCCGGTCGCCTTCAGGATGTCGTCGCCCAGGCGGTCCTGCTCGTTCACGAGCACGGTCGCAGCGGAAACGGAGGCACTCGCCAGGAGGGCGGAGCCGAGAATGGAGTAGACTTTTGTTTTCATGGTATTTTGATTTTTGTATTGTTATTAGAGTCCAAGGGAATAGGAAATCCGGGTCGCCGGTTTCGCAGTGCCGTCTTCGGCGTATTCCACGAGCAGTTTCGCCGGCACGTCGAAGGTGGCCTCGAGCGCCGCACCCGCCTTCACGGGAACGCGGCGGAAGGCGACGAGCGACTTGAGCGGCGCTCCCTTGCCGGCGTTCTCCGTCGAAGCGTAGAGCTGCACGACCGCCGTGCCGTCGCGCTTCGAGACGTTCTTCACCGTCACGCCCACGCGCTCGCCTGCCGCCGTCTTCTCGCGCGTCTTCACCGCGCCGTCGAATTTCGCGTAGGAAAGGCCGAAGCCGAACGGACGCGCAATGCCCTGCGTCATGTACTTGTAGGTACGCCCCGCCATCGCGTAGCTCTCGAACGGCGGCAGCGCCGCGGCGCTCTCCGGGAACGTGATCGGCAACCGCGCCGTGAAGTCGGCTTTGCCGAAGAGCAGATCGCCGAGCGCGTTGCCGCCTTCCTCGCCGCCATACCAGGCCATCACCACGGCATGGGACGCTTCGAAGATGTCCTTCAGTTCCACCGGCGAACCTCCCGTGATGACGGTGATGACCCGCTGCCCGCGACGTTTGCAGCGCTTGAGCGAATTGACGAGGTTCATCTGCGATTTGGAAAGCCGGAGCGACCGGCGGTCGCCACGCGCGGACCCTGTCGCGAGCGCATCGCCCTCCTCGCCTTCGAAGCAGCCGGTGTTGCCGATGACCGCGATGATCGTCTTCTCGTAGGGGATGGCCGTACCGCCGCCCTCGCCGTAGAGGCACCCCGGCGCGAAGGTGACGTGCACGTCGGGATCGACCGCGCCCACGACACCCTCATAATAGGAAACCATGCGGTCGTTGACGCCGTAGTAGTTGCCGATGAGCGAAAAGATGTCCGTTGCGGACGGGCCGCAGATGCCGTAGAACCCGCCGTGCGAATCAAGCGGCAGCACGCCGTCGTTCTTCAAGAGCACCATCGACTCGCGCGCCGCGCGCCGCGCGAGCGCCCGATGCTTCTCGGAGCAGAGCAGCTTCGGATCGGGATTGTTGTAGGGGCAGTCGGGATCCTTCTCGATGTCGCCGAGGCGGTAGCGCGTCATCAGCTGGTTGACGAGCGCCTTCGTCACCTCCGCCTCGGTAACGAGGTTCTGCTCGACCGCCGCCTTGAGGTTGCGGAAACAGCTGCCGCATTCGTAGGTGAGGCCGTTCTTGATCGCGAGCGCCGCCGCCTCCGCGCCGCTCTTCACGATCGCGTGGCCGCCGCAGATGTCGCTGACCGCGCCGCAGTCGCTGACGACGTGGCCCTTGAATCCCCACTGGCCGCGGAGGATATCCTGCAAAAGCAGCTTGCTCGCCGTCGCACTCTCGCCGTAGACGCGGTTGTAGGCGCTCATCACCGCGTCGACCCCGCCCTCGCGAACGCACGCCTCGAAGGCCGGCAGATAGGTCTCCCAAAGATCCTTTCTCGACGGCCGCGCATCGAAGCTGTGGCGCAGCGGTTCAGGCCCGGAATGGACCGCGAAATGCTTCGCGCAGGCCGACACCTTCAGGTACACGGGATCATCGCCCTGCATGCCGCGGATGAACGCAACGCCCATGCGGCCGGTGAGATAGGGATCCTCGCCCCACGTCTCCATGCCGCGGCCCCAGCGCGGATCGCGGAAGATGTTGACGTTCGGGCTCCAGAACGTGAGCCCCGAATAACGCCCGCGGTAGTTGCGATCAACCGCCGTCTTGTGGATGATGCGCGCTTCGGTGGAGATCGCGTCGCCGACTTCGCGGATGAGCTCGGGATCGAAGCTCGCCGCCATGCCGATGGGCATGGGGAACATCGTCGAACGCACGTGGCGGCCAACGCCGTGCAGCGCCTCGTTCCACCAATCGTAGGCCGAGATTCCCGCGTGTTTCACCTCCGGCGCGGCATTCATCAGCAGCCGGCATTTTTCGTCCAACGTCAGCGACGAGACCTTCTTCTCGCAACGCGCCCGAAGCTCCTCCCATGTGGCGGCAGAAGCGGCAACGGCAGTCGCCAGCGTAAATACGAACAATAATTTTTTCATGACCAAGGTTTCTTTCGTTATACAGCCTTTCAATCAGCACATAAAAACACCATAAACCGAATTTAGGCACCCGCCTTGGGCGACTTGGGAAGCTTGTAATCGGCGCCGACTTCCTTCACGCGGATGTTACGCCAACGCACCCGATGCCCGTGGCCCAGCCAGCCGATGTGGCCTTTCGTCTTGCGCAGCTCCGGATGTTTCTTGAGGACGTCCGGCGGTACCTGGGCAAGGTCAAAGTCCTGCACGAGGTGGCCGTTCAGCACGACTTGGATGCGACCGCCGACCACGCGCACTTCCTCGGTGTTCCAGAGGCCGGGCTTGTGCACATAGCTGCCGCCGCCCGTGCAATTCGGTTCCTTGGCGTTGTCGATGTTGTCCCGCAGCACCGGCTTGACGCCATAGACGGACGCTGTGTACTGGTAGGCCTTGAGCTTGTCCTTCTTCGCCTTCGCATCGTAGTATTGGCTGCCGCCGTCGTCGAGCAGCTGCAGCTCGCACATCCCGGAGTAGGAGGTGTCGGACATGCGAATGCCCACGCCGTTGTTGCCGTTCACAGGCATGCAGAACTCGAAGCGGAGGATGAAGTTGTCGAACTGCTTCGCCGTGCAGAGATTACCGCCGCCGCGATAGTTCTTCGCCCTTTCCGGCATGCACACGAGTTCGCCGTTCTCGACGCCGTACATCGGCGTAGCGCCGATCCAGCCGGTGAGATCCTTTCCGTTGAAAAGGGAGACAAAACCCTCTTCGACATTCGGCCCTGCGCCGAACACGAGACTGGCCCCAATAACGGCCAAACCAAGTATTCCTGTTTTCATTGCTGTCTTTCTGTTTCGGTTCCGTTGAGGAGACGAACAGCCCCTGCCCATTCTCCGGATCAACGTAAACAGTATACCGAAATCCTCAACCATCTGTCAATCTTCCACATGCCGGAGTTTATACACAAAATGCATTTCAAACAACGATGTCAAGCTTGAACAACGAGACTTAAAGACCCGGTCGACGAGATTTTGACCACCTGCTGCGATTGGAGGGCGCTGATGATCGGCCCGATGTCAGGCTTGGGCACATGATAGGACGAGAGCAAGAGGCCCCAGAGCTTCGCCCGGTCGGCGACCTTGACGCGCCCGCTGCGCAAATCGGCCGCCACGGCAAGCGCGATATCGCGCCGATAGGTCTTTCCTGCCGAAACATTCGCCTGAAGGATTCCGTCGGTCGGCACAAGCGATTCAAATTCATCCTTGTCGTACCACACCGTCTGGCACGTACCGCACACATCGATTTCAATCTGATGCCGTCCAACAGCCACTTTGAGGAGGCTCATCGACTCGCCGCAATTCGGGCAGATGCATCCGGCCTCTTCGTGGGCTTTCGCCTGCTGGACGATCTGGCTGATGCTTTCCGGCACAAAAGACGTTTTAAGCGCCCCGATATTCACCGCCATACCGCCACAGGCGGCACACGACTTGCAACTGCGGCGCGATTTCATCCAGGCGACTTCCAACTTGCCGCCACACCGCGGACAAATCGGCTCCACAACCTGAGAGTACTTCTTCTGCGCGGGCTTCGCCTTGAGCGACATCTCGAAGAACTCCGTACAGGCCGCCCGGAAGCTCTTCGGCGTCTTCGCATTGCCAATGCCGTACACCGACTTCCCGGCCTCTCGGATCTTCGCCGCCAGGGCCGTGAAATCGCTGTCGCTAGAAACGATGCAGATACCCGCACACGAACCACGGTAGAGAAGCTCCATCGCATCAATGACAAGCGCGATGTCGGCGACATTCTTGCCTGACACGTTGCTCGTTTGCGGCCGCGCCACGATACCGTACGCCCGCTGGACTTTCAACCACCCTTCCGGATGCGAAAAGCAGTTGACCATGCCGTAGGCCCGGCGGACGATCGGTTCGCCCAGCCGACACACCGTTTCAAAAATGTCCTGCGCAGCGGCCGGGCTCACATTGTCCGCATCAATCAGAACGGCCAACGTCTGTCTATTCATGAAAAACCACCCTTCTACCTTGTCCGAAAATCATTGCCTCCCATGGGCGGTATAGTATAGCAAATCCTCATATCGCATACAATAACATCTGCACCTCCTTGACTTTCTGAAGCGGATTGTGATAAGATACCTACAAAAGGAGCGGTAGAAAAAACATGACAAGAAAAGAGTTCATCAAGTCGGTTGGTGCGGCGGCCGCCGTGTCGGCGTTTGGAGGGGCCTTTGGCGCCGCGTTGCCGGATTATGCGAAAATCCAGGCCGAGATCGACCAAGTGACGCCGAAGATGTTCTTCGACTATCTGAAAGGCGGGCCGACCGACAAGGCGGCGCTGCGGCGACTGGACGCGGCCTTCGACAAAGTCTTCAAGGAGGTCCGCGAGACCGTGGTGACGGATAAACCCGCCATTTGGCTCATCTACAACATGGGCGTTATCGTGAAGACGAAGGAGGCGTGCTTCTCCATCGACCTGAAACACCGCCGGGCTCCGGAAATCGCACCGTTCCTCGATTTCGCGCTCATCACCCACAACCACGGCGACCACTTCTCCGAAGAATTCTACCGGGCGATGGACGGCGCGGGGAAGACGGTCATTTCCAACTTCAAGAAAAACAGCGGCGTGAAAGACGGGAACGGCATCTGCGGCTACACCCGCGGGGTGCGAACGTTCAAACTGAAGGACGTCGAAATCCGCACGGCGCTCGTGGACCACTCCAAGACCATGATCGACTTCATCACGTCGTTCGAGATCCATGTCGGCAACTGGCTTGTGTACCATACGGGCGACGCCGCGGATGAGGCCAAGCTCAATCCGACCCGCCGCCCCGACATCTGGATGGTTCACCCCTACTGCAACGAATGGCCGATCACCAAGGGCGTGAACAAGTTCCACCCCAAGCTGACGGCCGTCATGCATCTCAACGAATTCGGCCATCCGCGCGGCCAGTGCCGCTGGACCTGGGCGGAAGGCCTCAAGGCGAAGGCGGATTCCGAACAAGCCGGTAGCCCGGCCGTTGTCCCGGTCTGGGGCGATCGGATTTTCTGACCGCCCGGCACCAGGCTTCAGGTTCCAAACTCCTACAACTCGATCGTGGCCGCAACGGGATAGTGGTCGGAGGGCGGAACCTTATGGCCCGGGCGCGTATCGGGGTAGGTTTCGTAGTCTTTCACCCGAATGCCGGGCGAGACGTAGATGTAGTCGATGCGGGCGCGCCCGCGCACATCGCGGCGATTCCGCTCGGTTTCGGAGAGCTTCAGCGCATCGGCCGCGCTCAGCGTGGCCTTGACGGCGCGGAAACCGGGGCAGGAGAGCCACGGCCCCTTCGGCGGCGTTTCGGAGATGTGAATCGCGTTCTTCAAGATCTTCGCGACCGCCCGCGCCGGTTCCGAGTTCTCGAAGCAGTTATGGTCGCCCGTGAAGACGACGGGCGTCGTGCCGGCGAACTCCTTCATGCGCCGCAGAATGAGGAGCATGCCCTCCTTGCGCGCAAGGGCGCTCACGTGGTCCGTGTGCGTGTTCGCAAAGCAAATGGTCTTGCCCGTTTTCCTATCCTTGAGCCACACCCACGAACAGATGCGCGTACAGCACGTCTCCCACGACTTCGAGCCCGGTACGTCGGGCGTTTCCGAAAGCCAGAAGGACCCGCTCTTGAGCTCGTCGAAACGGTCCTTGCGATAGAACACCGGCGAAGCCTCGCCCTGCCTCTTTCCGTCGTCGCGGTGCACGCCCACCATCTTGTATTCGGGAAACACCTTGCAGAGATAGTCGGCCTGATCCGGCAGCACTTCCTGCAGCCCGAACGCATCGAGGTCCATCTTCCGCACGAGCCCCGCAAGATCGCCTTTACGCAGGCGCCAATCGTTCGTCGTCCACCGATCGCCATCCGAATTGCGAATGTTGTAGGATCCCACGCGCATCGCCGCCTTTTGCGGCGCTTGGGCAAACGCCCCAACCGTACAGGCCATCACAGCCATCATCGTCAAGAATTGTTTCATTTTCATAATTCCATTTTCCTCATTCATGTCAATCAAAACGAACCGTCAACTGACGGCCTTCACGACAGCCTCAATGACCGATTGGGTGGCATGGGGGTGGTTGACGCAGACCTCGCTGCGGGCGAAGGCATCGCGCGCGGCCTTTTCGGGGTCTTTTCCGGCGAGCACGACGTCGCGGATGAAGGCGACGATCTCATCCCCCGTGAAGCACTTGAACGTGTGCGCGAGGAGCGTGCGGCTGAACGGAAGGAACTGTTCCGCCACCGTCTTCTCGCTTTCAAGGAGATAGGCCTGGGGCTTGCCCGTATAGAAATACTCGGCAAGAAAGGAACCGCAATCGTGGATGAGCGCATCGGACGCCGCAAAGGAATCGAAATAGTCGCCGCCCTGCTGGAACTCGACATTCGGGAAGGCTTCCATCTTCGCGCGGTAGGCGGCCGTTTTCGCCTCGCCCCACCACTTCGCCGTTGCAAGGCGCGGGAAGAGGAGCGGATGCGGACGAAACACGAAGTCGATTTCCGGGAACATCTCGGGCAACTTGAGAAAGAGAGGCGCATGCGTGAGGAACGTGGAGAGCGCAAGGCCGTCCGCCGCCTTGTCGATCGTATGGTGCGGCGAGAGGATCACCTTCTTGCGCGTACGCGCGCCGGGGTCGGCCTTCAACCGATCCATCTTGCAGTAGCCCGCCACGACCATGTTCTCGGCGAGAAGCGGATTCTTCGCCGCATTCATCGCGCGCGTCGCCTCGTTCGAAACGAAATAGCGCCAGGCGAAGACGACGTTCGGAAGGTGGGGCGTTTTCTGCTCGTTCGAAATGAAGAGCCCGCCGTAGCCGTAGTAGAGAATCGCAACAAGCGAATGCACGGAAAGCTTCTCCGTGGTGTAGGCGGGGAGCGTTTGGTCCTCATAGAGGATCGTACTGAAAACGAGATCCGCCACAAGGGGGTCGGCCCGCCCCGTCTCGGGATCGTAGAGCGGCTTCACCGCCGCGCCATAGCGGGCGGAAAGCGTCTTCACCGTCTTTGCAAGCGTCTCGCGAAGGAACGCCTCGCCGCGCGTCACGCGCGGCGCGACGACGATCGAGCAGGTGAAGCGCGGATCCTCCTTCATCGCCGCGAACACGCTCTCGCCGGAGAACATCGAGGCGTCGCACACGAGAAACGCCACCGAGAGCTTCTCGCCGCGTGCGAGCTTTTCGCGGCACGCCTTTTCGTGCGCCGCGTACTGCGCGCGAATCCGCGGCAAGGTGCGCGCAAAACGCGCCTCGCGTGCAGAGGCCATCAGCTGCTTGCGCCAGCGCCGGCGCAGCTTCTTGACGGGCACAAGCGCCGTTGCGAGCCGAATCAAAGTCGTCTTCATTTTTCACATCCCCTTTTCCGTCGTCCACTTGCCGCGCACCGTGCGCCACCGCCGTTCGAGCTGTTCGTACTTGCGATGCTTCTTCCCGCGGAGGATCATCTGGAGGCGTAGCGAGCAGCCATAGCACCAGAGCCGGAACCGATCGAGCGCGCCCGGCGGCGCGGCGTACGTCATTGCGCGTGCACCGGCGGCAAGCTCCTGCGCCACCGCCTTCACCAGATCCGTTTGCGGAAACTGCGCGAGAATCTTCCCGAGGGCGTGGAAGTCGTTCCACACGCCGAGCCCGAGCTCGCGGTTGACGCCGAAGACGACGTAGCGGAACTTCCAATGACGGCGCACCCACGGGTCTTCCACAGGGCGGGTGCGGTCGATCGCAAGCTGCCAGTCGATGGCCTTCAGGTGGCCATCCGCATCCATGAGCAGATTTTCCGCAAAGAGGTCGCGATGGAGAATTCCCGTTTCACGGAGCGCGTGCGCAAGCGTTTGGATGTCGCGGGCAAAGGCATCGGCCTCGTCGGGCGAAAGGCCGCGCGCGAGAAGCTGCGCGAGCGACGGCCCCTTCACGCGCGCCGTCACCACGTAGGCGCGGCGCGGCGCAGGTGCGCCTTCCGGCCCCGCCCCGAAGTCGTCCCCGTGCGCGAGCACCTCTTCGACCACCGCCGGAGCAACGGCAAAGAGCCGCGTCGCGAGCGCGAATTCGTTTCCGATGGACCACGGGCACTTCGCCGAACACTTCACGATGCACGGCCGCCCATGGAACGTGCCTTCGTAGAAGACGTCGTTGATGTACTTGTTCTCGAGGAACACCCGGCAATCTGTGAGGCCGTCGATCATGCGCCAGGCGTCTCCCAGGCCGTTTTCACCCACGGCGTGGGGCGGCAGACGAGGTGCGGCGGCACCTTCACGCCGTGGCGGTCGACCGTAAAACCGGCGATCGCCTCCGGCAGATCGGGATGGCCGTGGAATGCGACGACGCTCGCCGTCTTCGGCCGCCGCGGCGTGCAGAAGAGGTTGAACGGGAAAACGGGCATGCATGTGCGCTTGAAACTCGCCACCCATTCGTTCGGCCACCACGAAACCCTGCCCGCCGCCTGCATCGCGCGCGTCTGATACTTCTGCGAGCCGTGGATGAAGAACCGGTCAAGGGACGGATCGTCTTTGTCGCGCATGAACGAAGTATAGACCTGATGGGCGGCCTCCGTGCCCGCATCGAAACGGAAGCAGGACGAGTTGCCGATGGCGGGCAACTGCCGGAACAGGCGCTTGCGCAACTCCACCCAATTGTGGATGATGCAGAAGTCGCCCGGGCGATAGTCGAAAAACCTATCGAGCTCGCCGATCACGAGGAGATCGATATCGAGAAAGAGCGTGGGGCCTTCGAGCCCGGCGCAGCCCTTTTGGAAGAGCATGGGTTTCGCGTGTACGTTCGGCCACTTGTGGAAGCGAAGGCCCGGATCGGGCGGCAGCGGCGCGCAGTCGATTTCAGGTGATACGCCGTCCGTACGGTCGGTCACGCACACGAAACGGAACGGGCGCTTCAGATGGGCCTTCACGTTCGCATAGAGGCGGTTCACGTAGTCGACCGAATAGTAGCGCCCCCACTTGAGGCAGAGCACATTGACTTTTGAATCACCCATGAACACGCCCTCCTTCACGCGGGAGCGCCGCTTCGAGGCGGCGATAGAAACGCGCCCGCCAGGCGAGGTTCACCCGCGTCAAAAACGAAAGCCGCCCCTGCCGCGCACGACGCGCGCGCTTCGCGGCGGCAAAACCGTCAATGGCCCGCCGCCAGTCCGCCGCGGCAAAACCGGTGGAGGCGACAAGCCGCGAGAAATTCCCCGCGAGGCGCCGCCGCCGCCGCCAGGCGAACACCGGCAGATGTTCCGCCCCCGTGAGCGCATAGCGCACCCAGTCTTCGCACGGGTGCCCCCTGCGAACGGCTTCGAGATCGAGAATGCCGCTCACCTTGCCACCGCGGAAGAGCACGTTGTTGCAATTGAAGTCGCCATGGATGCGCCCCGCGCCGAGTGCCGCGCAAAAGGCGGCGTGCGCGGCCGTGAGGGATTCGAGTTCTTCGGCCGTAAGGGCGTCGAGCGATTTCGCGCGCCCCTCCTTCCAGTCGAGCACGTAGACGCGTTTTCCGTCGAGGCGAAACATGCGATCGGGGAAAAGATCGTGAACCGCGAGCGGCATTTCCACGCGCGCCAGCACCACTTTTCCGGGTGCGAGCTTCACGAGGAAACGACGGCCCTCGGCGTCCGTCGCGCACCAGTTCGGCGTGTGGGAACGCATCGCGATACGAGAGAGCGCGATAATCCGAAGGGCGCCTTCACGCGCAAGGAGCGAAACGAGTTCCGTTTCCACCGCCGCGCCCATCACCGGTTTCCTCCCAGCTCCCGCGGCCAGGCGCCTGCCGCGCAGAAACTCACCGCCATGCGCGCCACGCCGCACGCCAGGCAGGCGCTCACACGATGGTGGCCTTGGCGGGGCGAATCCTTGCGGCCCACGCCGCGGCACACCTCGATGCCGATCGGCACGGCGCTGTTCTGCGTCGACATCCTGATCGCGGTCAGCAACGCTTTCGTTTTCGGCATCGCAACGGGTCTTTATTCCATGCTCGGTCTGCTTGCCAAGGCGCTCGTCGTGGATCAGGTCATCGAGTCCATCAATCTTTCCAAATATTTCTTCGTCGTGACCAAAGAAGAAGAGAGGGTCTGTGCCTTCATCCGTGAGGATCTGAAGCGCAGTGCGACCGTGTGGTCATCCCGCGGCGCGTATACGCATGACGAACGCTCGGTCGTGCTGACCGTGCTGAACCGTGCGCAGGCGATCCGTCTGCGGCGCTTCGTCAAAGAAGCGGATCCGTCCTCGTTCGTGATCATTTCCAACACCAGCGAGATCATCGGCAAGGGCTTCCGCGAAATTTAACGCATCTGTGAAAAAGAAAGGGGTAATCATCATCCAAAAATGC
>JAZLJP010000087.1:0-26680 GCA_045617985.1 Kiritimatiellia bacterium | reverse complement strand
CACCACGCGGACGACGTGCAGCACGCCCCAGGGCAGGCGCGAGCCGCATTGGTACGCCAACTTCGGCTACTACAGTTCAGGACCCCAGCACACGACCTTCGGTTCCGTCGGTCGCCTCGCCGCCTACAACTTCAAGACCGGGAAATTCCGCACCTTGCTAGAAGACGCCAAGGGCTCCATCCGCGACCCCTCCGTACACTATGACGGCAAGACGATCCTCTTCTCATACCGTCCGGGCGATTCCAGTACCTACCACCTCTACACGATCAACGCCGACGGCACCGGCCTCAAGGCCCTCACCTCGGGCAAGTACGACGACATCGAACCCGCCTGGCTCCCCGACGGCGACATCATCTTCTGTTCGTCGCGCGCCCGCCGCTGGGTCAACTGCTGGGTCACACAGGTCGCCACCATCTTCCGCATGAAACCAGACGGCACGGGCATCCGCCTGCTTTCCTCGAACATCGAGCAGGACAACACGCCGGTTCCGCTGCCCGACGGACGCATCCTCTACACACGTTGGGAATACGTCGACCGGCAGCAGATGGCCTTCCACCATCTCTGGACGATGAATCCTGACGGCACCTCCCATCAAATCTACCAGGGCAACACCTACCCCGGCAACAGCGTCTACATCGATGCGAAACCCGTTCCCGGATCCGACGAAGTCATTCTCATCGACGCCCCCGGGCACGGCCCCACCGAACACGCCGGCAGCGTCAGTCTTCTCTCCGTCAAGAACGGTCCCGACGATCCCACCAATGTCAAGCATCTCATTCGCGGACGCCATTACGACCCCTGGGCGCTTTCCCGCGACTTATTCATGTTCTCGGCTAGCGGCAGTTCCCTTGAGCTCGCCGACCGTACGGGACGCCGCCAGCTGCTCTTCGAGCTGCCGCCGGAATGGACCGGCCCCCAGCACAACGCACGGCTCTTCGAACCGCGTCCGCTTTGCCCGCGGCCGCGCGAGCGCGTACTGGCGGACCGTACCAACCCCGCCCTGAAAACGGGTGAATTCTATCTCGAGAACGTTCTTGAAAGCCGTAGCATGGCCGGCGTCAAGCCAGGTACGGTCAAGCAACTTCTCATCCTTGAACTCCTGCCGAAGCCAATCAACTTCCTGGGCGGTGCACACGGTTTCGGCGGCATGGAGCCGTTCTCGTTCAGTGGCACCTTCTCCCTGCCGCGCCTGCTCGGCACCGTGCCCGTCGAAGAAGACGGCAGCGCCTATTTCACGGCCCCGGCTCTGCGTTCGCTGTTCTTTATCGCCCTTGACGCCGACGGTCGCGCCGTCAAACGCATGCAGAGCTTCACTCAGGTGATGCCGGGCGAAAAACTCGGATGTGTGGGCTGCCATGAGCGAAAGACCTCCGGATCCGTCCGGCGCGCCGCGTCCGTTTCGAAGGCGCTTGCGCGGGGGCCGTCGAAGATCGATCCCTCCAGCTGTCTCTTCGATGTGGCGGACTTCCCGCGCGACGTGCAGCCTGTGCTCGAGCGCAGCTGCGTGAAATGCCATAATCCCGATACACGCAGCGGCGGACTCGACCTCTGCGGCGACCGCAACCCCATGTTTTCGATGGGGTACTATGGTCTCGTCGCATGGAACCAGGTGTTCGACGGACGCAACCTCGTTCAAAGCGATTGGCCACCCTACGCGCGCGGCAGCGGTGGAAGTCCCCTCATGAAGAAAATCGACGGTTCGCACCATGGCGTGAAAGTGGATGAACGCGACCGCCGCATGCTCATGCAGTGGCTCGACGCCTCCGCACCCTATGCGGGCACCTACGCGGCCGGCGGATGCGGCTACCTCGGTGGCGAAAAGTCGCTCAACTTCCACAACGACACCGCAGGCACTCCCGCCACCAAGGCGGCGGTCGCGGTGATGGCGCGCCGTTGCGACACCTGCCACAACCAGGCGGCCAACCGTCTGCCCCATTCACTCACGGACCACAACGGCCTTCAATTCCGCTGGCGGGGTGCGGGGCACTGGACGCTCGACCTCACGAACCCGCGCTATCGGCACTACCACCGCTACCTCGTCTTCAATCTCTCGCGTCCCGAAAAGTCGCTCTTCCTCAAGGCTGCGCTCGCAAAAGAAGCCGGCGGGCTCGGCATCTGCCGCACAAAGGATGGCAAGAGCGTCTTCACCTCGACGGACGATCCCGACTACAAAACACTTCTCGCAATGATCGTCGAAGGCAAGGACCTGCTCGAGAAGGAAACGCGCTTCGACATGCCGAACTTCTGTCCCGCCCCCGAATACCTGCGCGAGATGATCCGCTTCGGCATCCTCCCCGAAAACTTCGACCCCGGTAAAACGCCAGTGAATGCCTACGATCTCGACCGCCGCTACTGGAATCTCGACTGGACGACGATCGACTGACGCCGCCAAGCGATCACCTACGGCGCGGTCAAAAAAAGAAGGGCACTTGCGGTTTCTCGCAGGTGCCCTTCTTTTTGCAAGGAATCGTACTTACTTGGCTTCAGCCATGACGATCTTCGCATCGACCGCATTCTTCTGAACGGACGCAACGCCCGCGAGGCAGGCCTTCTGCGTTTCGTACGCTTCGCCAACGGCGATGATCTGGCCATTTTTCGCCTTGAGGCGGAAACGCGTCTTGCCGGCCTTGTCCGTATAGACCTCGAACTTCGGCATCGACTTCTTTTCGAAGTTCTCCTCCGTCTGGTTCTCAATGGGGGCGATCGGCGCGTTCTTCATGATCGACGCAATGCCAAGCTTCGCCGAACGCAGGCTCTTGTAGACCTGCGACGTCGCCACGACCTGGCCGTTCGTGGCCAGAAGGTTGAAAGACACACCCTTTTCGGAGGTCTTGACTTCGAACTTACCCATACTGCTTCTCTCCTTCTTTGATAGTGGCACGCGCTGAACGACACGTCATACTCCGCGCCACCTTTGTTCAATATTATAAATGAAATCGAGGCGCATGGCAACTGAAAACATCTCCGATTTTTCCATTTTCAATTCTCCATTCTCAATTCCCCATTCTCAATTCCCCATTCTCAATTCTCCATTCTCAATTCTCCATTTTACATTTGAAATGCGGGCTGTCCCCGCGCGTTCCGTAGGCGATTTCTTCGCCAAGGGCACGGAGACGATTTTCAAGGGCCTGGCGGGCGGCGAGGGCGTTTTCGTCAAGGCCGGGCTTGCCTTCGTAGAGCTGGTAGCTGCGGCGCCAACGCGTTTCGGTAATGTTCGGCATCACCACGTTCGCACCGGCGCGGATACCCTGCTCGCGGCCGTCCTCCGCGAGCGCCTGAAGGGCCGTTGAGGCGGCGATGTTGACATCGTGGAGAAAGAGGCGCGTGACGGCGATCATCTTGAGGCCGAGGAGCAGGCTCGCCGCCTTGTCGAAGGCGGGGGAACGGGCGCCGAGCGGCGTTTCGAGATGGGGAATATAGGGGCCCATGCCGATCATGTCGGCATCGACATCCGCATAGAATTGAATGTCGCCTGCAAGGTCGTCGAACGTCTGGCCGGGGAGGCCGCACATCACGCCCGTTCCCACCTGGTAGCCACAACGCCGTAAGGCAAAAAGGCAATCGACACGGCGCTCCCAGCTATGCGACGCCGGGTGGAGCGAGTGATAGAGCCGGGGATTCGAGGATTCGATGCGCAAGAGGTAGCGTGCCGCGCCGGCATCGTGCCACCGGCGGAATACGTCTTCGGTCTGCTCGCCGAGGGAAAGCGTGATGCCGAGGTCGAGCGGTGCGAGACGGCGCAAGACATCCTCGATGAACACCGTATGCGCTTCGCTTTCACATTCACCGCTTTGAATGACGAGCGATCCATAGCCGAGCGCCTTCGCCGTCTCGGCGAGGTGCACGATTTCGTGCGCCTCCAACTGATAGCGCGTCACATTGGAATTTGAACGGCGAATGCCACAGTAATAGCAATCCTTCGCGCAGATGTTACCCGCCTCGACGAGCCCGCGAATCGCCACGCGGCGCCCCACGGCCCGCACCTTCACCGCAGAGGCGGCCGCAAAGAGCGCCGCACACTCGTCAGGCGATTCAGTAGAGAGAAGACGGGCGAGTTCGACGCGCGAAAGCGCATGTGGATGCGCCGTGGCGCGGAGCAAGAGCTCTTCGAAATCCGTATGGTCCGGCACCGCCATCGCGTACGCCCCTCGGCTCAGAAGAGCGACTCGAGAGTGGAAACAAAGGTCGGAAACGATTCGTTCAGGATTTCGGCACCGTCCACGCACACATTCGCGCGAAGGCTGCAGAGGGCCAACGACATCGCAAGGCGATGGTCGCCGCCCGCCTGGGCCGTACCGCCCGTGAGCGTACCGCCGGTGATGGCAAAACCGTCGTCGAATTCCTCCACCGTCGTACCGAGGGCGCGCAACTGGGTGACGATGGCCGCGATGCGGTCCGTTTCCTTGTAACGCAGCTCTCGCGCTTCGCGAACGACAGTACGGCCGGTCGCGAAAGCGGCCACGGCGGCAATCGCCGGAAACTCGTCGATCGCACGTACCACAAAATCACCCGCGATTTCAACGCCCTTAAGCGGCGTTGCAGGTGAAACGAGGCGTACATCCGCCACCGGCTCACCCATTTCAAGGCGGCGATTCGAAAAGGAGACGCCTGCACCCATCTGCGCGAACACGTCGAGAACGCCCGTGCGCGTGGGGTTTACGCCCACGCCGGTTACCATGACATCGCTTCCGGGAACAAGCGCGGCGGCGGCGAAAAGGAATGCGGCCGAAGAGATGTCGCCCGGAAGAACGCCCCTGAGCGGGGCGAGGGGCGCCCCGGCAAGCGGCGCCACGAATGCGTTGTTTTGCGCATCGGCGAGTTCTGCGCCCATTGCACGGAGGAGGCGCGTGGTGTGGTCGCGCACGGGCCCGGGAACCGTGAAGCGGCATTCCGAAGCGGCGCCGAGCGCGGCGAGCTGGAGGCAGCTGAGCACTTGCGCGGAAGCAACGGGAAGCTCGTAGTCGAGGCGGCCAAGCGGGGCGGGGCGAATGGAGAGCGGCGCGCAGCCGTTCGTCGTTTCGATCACGGCGCCGAGCGCGCGAAGCGGAGAGGCGATACGGTCCATCGGGCGCTTTCGAAGGCCGGCGCTCCCGTCGAGGACGGCCGTCGAGCGCGTAGCGACGAGCGCGCCGGCAAGGAGCCTGATCGTTGTTGCCGAATTACCGCAGAACGCCGTGGCGCCCACGGTGGGGAACGGGCGGAAACCGTTGCCGACGAGACGAAAGACGCCATTCTCGAGGGTGGAAGGCACTCCAAGCGAAGCGAGCGCGCCGCGCATGGCGCGCGTCACACCGCTCTCGGGGTAGTTGCTCACTTCGCTCGTGCCTTCGGCGATGGCGGCAAAGAGAGCCACCCGATGCGCGAGCGATTTGTCGCCGGGAACCGTCACCGTTCCCTTCAACGGCGAAGTACGAACAGGGAACGAGAGCGTCATCGCCTCACTCCTTCACGGTACCGAGGCGCTGGCCGGCGTATTTCTTCTCGTGAATGGGTTGCCACCACCAGGCGTTGTCGAGATACCATTGCACCGTTTCACGGATGCCCGTATCGAACGTCCGCGAAGGCGCCCAGCCGAGTTCGGTCATCAATTTTGCCGGATCGATGGCATAGCGCAAATCGTGCCCGGGGCGATCCATCACGTAAGTGATAAGTTCTTCGTATTTCACGCCGTTCGCGCGCGGACGCAACTCGTCGAGAATACGGCACACCGTTTGCACGACCTCGAGATTCGTACGCTCGTTATGGCCGCCCACGTTGTAGGTTTCACCCGGCGCCCCCTTCTCGTTGACGAGGCAAAGCGCCGAGACATGGTCATCAACAAAAAGCCAATCACGCACATTCGCACCCTTTCCATAGACAGGGAGCGGCTTACCGTCCAGGCAATTGAGGATGATAAGCGGAATGAGTTTCTCGGGGAAATGGTAGGGGCCGTAGTTGTTCGAGCAATTCGTGATGAGCGTGGGGAGGCCATAGGTGTCGTGCCACGCACGCACGAGGTGGTCGGAGGCGGCCTTCGAAGCCGAGTAGGGCGAATGCGGCGCGTAGGGAGTCTTTTCCGTGAAAAAACCCGTTTCGCCGAGCGAACCGTACACTTCATCCGTTGAAATATGCTGGAAACGGAACATCGCTTTCGCCGTCGGCTCGAGCGTGCGCCAATAGGCAAGCGCCGCCTGAAGAAGATTCGCCGTACCGGTCACGTTCGTACGGATGAATTCGCCGGGGCCGTCGATGGAGCGATCGACATGCGACTCCGCCGCGAGGTGGAAAATCGCGTCCGGACGGAACGCCGCAAAGGCGCGCGGCATCGCTTCGACATCGCAAATATCCGCTTGAAGGAAAAAGAGGCGCCGAGAAGAGGCGAAATCGAGCGTAGCGACATCCTTGGCGATATCCGCCGCCGGATTAAGACCAACCTCTTTGAGAGATTCGGGAACGCCCGCGTAGGTGAGCTTATCGACAACGAGGACTGTAGCCCCCTCATCGCGCACCAGATGGCGCACAAGTGCGGAACCGATGAAACCGGCTCCGCCCGTAACGATGAACCGCCGCTTAGTCATCATCTTCAAACTCCGAAGGACGGTTCACGGGCATGGACGGCTTTTCAGACTTTTTCGAAGCCTCGGCAACGGGCTTACCGCCGGCTTTTTTCCCGTCGGCAACGGGCTTCGGTTCTACCGGCTTCGTATCAACCGGTTGATCGGCCGTTGTGGGCGGCCCCCCTTGAACATCACCCTTCTTTTCGTCGGGCTTCTTCTGGTTGGCCTTCCCCTTTTCGCCCTTCTTTCTTCTAGGCGAATAAGGCGAATAGGGCGCATACGGCCGGTAACTGCCACCATAGGCACGATAACCGCCATAACCGCCATAACCACCGTAGCCGCCATAGCCGCCATAGCCACCATAGCCGTAGCCATAGGCATGGCCGCTCTGCGAGAAAGCAGTAGAAGAACCCAATTCAACATCGTTCACAATAATGCCAATCACCGTCGCACCCGATTCTCCGAGCTGGCGGGCGGCATGCTGGATCGGCTTGAAGTGCGTACGGTCAGGGCAGCACATGATCATCACCGAATCCACCATCGAGGCGAGCGTCATCACGTCGCCCACCACACCGAACGGCGGCGAGTCGATCACAATACGATCATAGTGGGCTCGCGCCCACTTGAAGAATTCGGGCACGACCTGCGAACCCATGAGTGAAGCGGGGTTCACGCCGTCCGGCAGAAGCGAGGCGATAACATCGAGGTTCTCCACGCCGCTCGCCTGGGGAAGGGTCGCGAAATCGTGTTTGATATCCTTCCGCGAAAGGTAATGGGAAAAGGAGTGGGCTTCATCGAGTTTGTCATTGAATCCCCACACGCGCGCGAGACGCGGCCGACGCAGGTCGAAGTCGACGAGAAGCGTCCTCTTGCCTGCTTGAGCACAGGAGATGGCAAGCGAACAGGAGGTAATCGTCTTTCCTTCGCCCGGCTGGGTAGACATGAGAAGCACCGTTTGCGAGATGGCCTGATACCGCGGCGAGTCGAGCAGGTTGCGGAGGCCCGCCACGGCTTCGGCAAATTGCGAGTATTTATTTTCCTGAATGAACTTCGCCACCTGCTCACGTTTTTTCCGACGCACATGCGGCAACACGGCAAGCACCTTCAGCGCAAGACGCCCCTCGATATCCTGCAAGGAAACGATCGTATCTTCGAGATGGTCGAGAACAAGCACGAAGAGGAGCCCGAGACCGAGCGCCACAACCGCGCCCGCCGAGAAAATAATGATCGGATTCGGCAGGACTGGCTTGGAAGGCACAAGCGCCTGGCGGCCGACACGCACGATTTCGTTGTTCTTCTCGGCAGTGATACGCGCTTCGTTTTCACGCTGCATGAGATCCTTCAACATCGTCGTGGAAACTTCCATTTCCTTCTCGAGCTGTTTAAGCCCCGCATCGGACGAGACGATCCGTTGAGAAATCTCCGCCTGCTTCTTGCGGAGCTCTTCACTTCGCGCTTGATTCACCTGCAACTGGTTCTTAAAGGCGGCGAGGTTGCCGCGCGCCGTGTTGAGCGCATTCGCGACGGCCTCGACAAAGGCTTCCTTCGCGGCCTGAAGCTCCTTGTCCTTCGCTTTCACGACAGGGTGGTTTTTCGTAAACGTCGCCAACATTTTACGCATTTCCAATTGCGCACCCTGCAAGGCGGTATACGCCGTACCGATTTCAGCCGAACGCGGCACGGAAGACGGCAAGGACGTGAAGTCTTCCGGATGGGATTGCACCTTCTCCAAGACCGCAACCCATTCGGAACCTGCCGTCACCTGTGATTGAAGTTCCAGCAAATCGGTCGTCGTTTTCTGAAGCGACTGCTCCAGAAGCGTACGCTGCGACATCATTTCATCGATCTTGTTTTCCGTTCTGAACTTCAAAAGGCGCTTCGAGATATCTTCATCCACACGGCGCTGTTTCTGCACCTGATCGGTAATCTGCTGAACCGCATGATCGCAGTAGGCCTTGTTCTCTTCTTCGGTGAAGGCTTCGATCGATTCCGCATACGCATTGGCCACGGCCGCCGCCAACTGAGGGGAAGTGGAACGAACGGCAATCGTAATCAAACGAGAATGCCGCACGAGTTCCAGAACAGACCCGGCGAGCGTATCCATGATTTCCTTTTCGGTCGTCGTCGAAGCCGGATAGTTGGCACGATACTGCTGAACGACTTTCGTTGCAATCTTTTCAGAACGCCATTGGGAAAGGCGCGTGTTGAAGATTTCCTCGTAGGAGTTGCCAAAGTCAGCGGGGTCAATACCCATTTCGACACCGGAAATCGTTTTCCGGCCACGCGTATCCATCGTGAATTCGCTCTTCGCCTCGTAGATCGTCGGTGAAATACGATAGACCGCAAAAGCCGCCACAAGACCGATCAACAAAAAAACAAGCACGGAAATCCAACGCTGGGCAATCACGCGCAACACACGGCCAAGCGTAATCGTGCCAACGAGGGAATCCGCATCCTGGCCACCAGACTGCCCACCATACGCCCCACCGTAATAATAAGGGGTCGAACCTCCGCCAGAACCGTAATACACCGGTTGCGATGAACCGTAATAGAGCGGCGATTTTTTCGTCGATCCATAATAGAGAGGTTTCTGCCCGTAAGTCGAAGAAGAGGAAGAGGATGCCATGACTTAATGCTCCTGAGGATGTGTATGGTGATGTTCCGCCTCATGAGCGGAACCGGCCGACGCAGACGTACGAGCCTTGGGGAATGACGATGCCGCAAAAGAAAGCGGCACCGCAGCCGTCAAGATAAAGGCCGTCGAATCGATTATCGGGGAAAACCAGGCCTCGATCGCAAATAAAACCAGCGTGAACGGCAAAATCCAAGCCACGGGGGGAACGCTGAAAACGAAAAGCCCCCCCTCGTCCCTTTCCTTGTTGTATTTGAAGCCTTCGATCAATCGCAAAACATAAGACGAAATCTGAAGGCCAAGACCGCAAACAATGACGAGCGCCCCCGCCACACCGCGCTCCGCAAGAAGCATCATGTAGCCGTTCGTTGCAAAAGTCGGCTTCAACGCGAGAACGCCCCAATCGGCCTTTTCCGCCAGAAAAGGCAAATGCAATCCAAACGCGCCCTCACCAACGCCAAACCACGGATTCGCCAGCCACATGGTACGGGCGATACGCGTTAGAGCTTCGGTCATGCCGACATAGGCTTGAGAAAACGCCAACGCCGGATTGAGAGTGGAAAACTTGATTTCAATAAACGAACGCGGCATAAAGGCCGTGACCATGAAAATCGGCACCGCCATACCGAAAACCGTCAAAACGGAACACCGCGCAACAGCCCCCATGGACTTCTTTTGTGAAATGACGACAAGGCTGAACACCAACGCAATCACCGCAAAAACAAACCATCCCACCGCGATAAGCGGCGGCGCAAAGAACACCAAGGCGGCAACATTCCCGGCGACACTGAAAATCAACGACAAACGCGCCAATGCCCACTTGCCGGATTCTGCAACCGCACCGCAAGCAAGACCGATAACAAGCCATACGCCAAACGACGAAGCCCAAAACGGCGCCAGATCAAAACCCGCCTCTGTTGCCTTTAAAAACACGTCATTGCCACTACAGGCGAGAATCGCAGCAACGAGCCCCCCTACGCCTGCCACGAAAGCGCCAATGATACCAAACACAATCCGTGCGGAAGCCCCTACGCCATTCCGCAAACCGAGCACGACAAGCGCCGCCGCAAGAGCCACGCAGAACGGCAAAAATCCTGCCGCACCGGCCGATGCAGGAAATCCCGACCACGCCGGCTTACGAATCAACCAGGCCGCCTGCTCTGGATCATACGCCATCCCAATGCCATTATTCAACCAACGCAACAAAGCATACGCGAGAACAGCAAGGAAAAACCACGTAAAAGGATCAAACAACAACTCTTTCTGCAACCGAATACGGGAAGTCGATATATGTTCCCCCCGTCTGAGAGACGGTTCAGTAAAAAACCACACCGCCGCAAACGCGCTCACCCAAAGGATGACTGAGCAAAGCGTTGCGGCGGTCAAGAAAGGCGTCAATGCGAGCGGGAGAGCGGCCAGCACGGCAAGGTGCAAGGCAAGGCCATATTTAGAAAAGAACCTTTGAATCATCGCATTCCACTCACATCCGCCATTTATCAGTAGTGGAAGCGCATACCAATCGTCACGCGGAAGCGATCATAGTCGTAGTAACCATGGCTCTCGCACCAGTTCTCTTCCCAAGTGAAGTTTGCATAAACGGAGGTCCAACGATTGATCACATAGTCGGCACCGAGACGTACGGACATGAGGTCTTCATCGTAGTTATTCCCCGCAGTAAGGTAGCGATCGTTCCACACCGTCTCTTCATGACGCCACGAAACATCGCCGTGCAACGTTACGCGTTCTCCGAGGGTCAGATACGAAACACCGCCCGAAAGCGCGTACACCTTGATGGCCTGCCCGAGCGACCGTTCCGACGGCTGATAGTAGCTATTGCCGAGTACGGAGAACTGGAGCTTGCGAGTCGCACGCCAGTTGGCGGAAAGCTGATACGTCCAACTACTATCGGCGTTGTCATGGCCGCCATACGAGAGTTGCGACCCACCGATGAGGGCACGATAGGTGATCTTCTCGGTAATAAGATGGGAACCAAGACCGCCCTGCACCGACCAAACGTAGCTGTCGTTACTATAATCATGCGCACCATGGCCACCATGCTGCACATAGTCGCTATAACCGCCGGCAATCAGGATATCCGTGTAATGGCCCGCAACGAAGCCAGCCTCGAGCTGCACGGCACGTTCCTGCCAGCCGTAGAGCGGCGCATACTTGCCCGTGTCATTCTTGTAGTCGAGCCAACTGTATTGGCCGAGAACATCGGCGTGCCACCTCTCCGTGAAACGACGCTCGAGCGTACCCGAAATGTCGAGCTTCTCACGGTCGCGCCAAATGCCACGCCCCTCATGGGCGTTGATATCATCACTCTGGCTGATGTAGGCGTAACGTTCGACAACCTTGGCAATCCAACCACGCCCATCTTCCCCGACATTCTTCCAATTGTACTCGAGGTTTTCACCGTAGCTGTGCTCGCCAAGACGGCTCGAATACTTGCAATAGGCATTGTAACGATACCACGCGCCGCCCGTCAACGACCAACGATCATGATTCCATTCAAAATTGGCACCGGGGTTGACCGTGAAAATACTGTCCGAATCAGTTTTGCGCGTCGTATCAATATTCGAATCGTACGTGTAGGAAAGCGCCACATACGGCTTAATCGTCAACTTTCCCCCATCGAAAATAAAACCTTGAGGACGATTCGCCTCGCTCCCGTTCCCCTTAGCGATCCCGTCAGCCGAACACACCCCGAACGCGCCCAGCGCAACCATGCCAAGAATCAGCCTTTTCATTTTTCTCCTCCTCTCGTTAAAAGTTGTTACCACGCCTTCAACTTCTGCCCAGCATAACCACAGCAATCACCGCAGAGGCACTCCTCGCCAACCGTAATCGTATGATCCTTGCCCTTCCCCTTGCGGCCATGGCGATAATAGGGATTCTCATCCATCCCCCCCACGGGGTTCTTGCTGTTGACATAAGCCCGCGGCGTACGATTGAGACCAATGTCGGAAGCCAAATCGTTCGGCACCGCGCCGATAACGCCCGGCAGCTGACCGATCCCCCCCCCGATCAGCGCGCTCGGCGTTTGCATGGGCGAGCCCTCTGCCGCCAAGTCGCCCAACAGCGCCACCGAAATGTCGGAGCCACCCGTCAACAGAACGACAACGGGCCTCAGAACTTCAGGGTTCACCTCCCCTTCCGCAACCTCGGGCTTCGCAGAAGTCGCCGCAGGCGTGAGAGGCTTCTGCGCGGGCGTCCCCGCCGGAACTGCGCTTTCACCTGCCAAAAGTTTGGCGACGATGGATCGATCGGGCTCGTCATCGGCATTCGCCGCACCCAGCATCGGATCGTAAGACTGCGCCACGCCATTCATGCCAAGCGCCGGCCCAAGCCACTCGTTCGCCGCCGTTTCACGCGTCTTGGCATCGCTGATCTGGCTCAGGGCGAGATTCACCAAATCGGCCGAAGGCGCTTCGCCAGATGCCTTGATGAACGTCAACGCCACAAACGCCTCACGTACCCCGCCGTTTTCCGCCTTGGCCAACCGCCCGTCCACCAAATGAAGCGTATTCGTCATGATGTTGACGAACTGAGGCCTCTCGAGATTCTTGCGGTTCAAGGTCTCCTTCGCAAACTGTTCAGAAACGACCGGCAAATATTCCGGCGGAACCGTTGCGTAGATCTCCGCCAAAACCTGATTCGCCGCATGCTTCTCCTTATTCTGCGTCATCGCCGTACTGAGAGCTGCAACGTTCGCACGCACGAAAGCCGCCGCGCGCTGTTCGTTCGAGCCTGGGCTCTTCGCCAACGCCGCATTCACGGCAGAGACCAGCGCCACCTGATCGGAGGCCGAGACATTCGCCATCGTCGCTCTCATCGTCGCAGCGTTGTTCGCACAGTCTCCGACTTTCCCCAACCATTCCGCCCGCGTCAGCTCGGCCGCACTCAGAACAGAAGCCATCCACGCCAATGCGCACACGGCGCCCCATTTGCTCCACCGTACTTTCATTTGCCAGACCTCCTTAACTCCATTCGTTTAACCTTTAAGATCAATACCAGGCCATTGGAACCCAAACGACATCGCCATCACGGAGAATCATGTCTTTGTCCTTTCGGCCTTCTTCACCAATTTCGATCAAATCCACAATGGTCTTCTTCTGCGTTCCATCCTCAAGGCAACGCGTCACCTTGATTTTCCGCTTGTCGGCCACGGAATTCACCCCGCCCGCCAACTGCAGCGCCCGCGTAAGCGGAAGCTCCTGCGTAGCAGGCATATCCACCGGCCCTGGATGGCCAACTTCCCCAAGCACCGTCACCGAGCCCCAAGGCGAAACCATCTCGCCTTGCCTATAGACGAAAGTCGCCGTCACACTGGGATCGACAAAATACTCCTTGTACGCCGCCACGATCTTCTGCTGGAGCTCCAGCAACGTCAACCCGTCGCACTTGACCGTGCCAACAAGCTCCATCGTAATACAACCATCGGCATCGACAAAATACTGCTTCGCCTCACGATCGGCCACCCCCGCCGCCGTAACGGAAATGGCCAACGCGACCCCGGGGCGCACACGCGGAACCCCGTCCGACCATCGTGCGGGTTGATTAGGCTCGTCATCCCGCTCCCAAAAATGAAACACTTCACATCCGCCCGCCATCAAAAGGGCGAGCAACAAGGCCGCAATTCCTGCGAATCTCTTTAAGGATAATCTCATCGAACGCACATTCTCCTATTCAGAGAGCCTATTCCCCCCGAATGGAACGCTGGTATTTTACGCTTTTTCATGTGGGAATGCAAGTGCAAATTCAAGAACCGAGCCACCGCAGGGAACCCCCTGCGGCGACCCGGTTCCCGCTGGCCGTTAGGCCTGCGCGGACGCATCGGCGTCCAGAATCGAAACCTCGAAGGGCACCGCCACGCCTTCGCCAAGATCGATCTTGGCCTTGTACGTGCCGACTTCCCTGAGTTGATCCGGGAGGTCGAGCTGCGAACGCTCGAACTTCGTGCCGCGGTCGGCTTCGATCGCCGCGAGGATGTCCGTCGCCTTGACGCCGCCGTACAGCTTCACGCCGTCGACCGTCTGCGCGTTCACCGTCACGTTGAGCCCCGTGAGCTTGGCCGCGAGCGCTTCCGCCGCCGCCTTGCGCTGCTTGCGCTCTTCCGCACGCTGCGCCTCGAGCTTCGCGAGACGGCGCTTCGACGCTTCCGTCACCGGAGCCGCGAGACCCTGGGGAAGAAGCATGTTGCGCGCATAACCCGGAGCGACCTTGACGATCGCGCCCGCCTTGCCGAGGTTCTTCACGTCGGCCATGAGCATGATTTCGGTCATTTTACGCGTTCCTTTCTTAGGCCATGAGACCCATGTTGCGCGCACGACGCACGCCCTTCTTGATCTGGCGCTGCTGCATCGCCGTGACGCCCGTCACGCGAGCCGGGATGATCTTCCCGTACTCGGTCACATAGCGCTTGAGGACCTCGATGTCGTTGAGGTCGATCTTATCGTTCGCGGGGATCGAAGGACGACGGCGGGGATTGAACTCGCCGCGATCTTCACGTTCCGGACGCTCGCTCTTTTTCTGGTAAGCCATTTTCTGGTTCCTTGTTTATGATTGTCTGTTAAAACGGCTGAGGCTGTTCATCGTAGTCGTCGTAGTCTCCTTGCGGAGGCATCATCGGCGACGACACGCTCGGCCCGATCGGCTCTCCCGTCAGGCGGCTCTGGTTCGGAGCCGGCAAGGGGAGGAACTTCACGGTCATGGCGCGGACTTTCAGCTTCTGGTGCTTCTGCCCGTCCTTTTCCCATGAATCCATCTGGAGACGCCCTTCCACCAGAACCGACCGGCCCTTGCGGAGATACTGGCCGCACAGTTCGGCGAGCTTCTCCCACGCATCGACTTCGACGAACGTGGGGATGTCCACCATATTCCCGTTACGGTCTTTCCGGCGCTCGTTGAGCGCGAGAGCGAAACGGCAAACCTTCGTGGCATTCATACCAACCGTGCGAACTTCAGGATCGCGCGTCAGGTTGCCCATGAGGATTACTTTGTTGAAAGACGGCATGGCTCATCTCCGCCGTTATTCCGCCGCAGGGGCTTCCGCCGCCTCGGCCGCTTCCTTCTGCGCCTTCAGTTCGGCACGCTTCGCCGCGGCTTCCGCCTGAGTGGCGAGAATCGCCTCGCGGCGCTCGTCCACGGCCAGAATCTGCACGCGGAACACCTCTTCAACGAGGTGGTAGCGATTCACGAGCTCCGTCACCTTGAGCGGGTCGAGCTCGAAACGAACCTGCACGTACACGCCGTTCTCGCGCTTGTGCATGCGGTGCGCAAACGTGCGCTTGCCGAGCACTTCCTGGGCGAGGATGTTACCACCAAGCCGCGTCACTTCCGCGAGCGCCTTCTGGATCTGCGTGTCCAGCACGTCGTCCTTCGCCTGACCGGCGAAGATATAAAGACCATCGTACTTCTTCATTTGTCGTTTTCCTTCCCGGCCGCGGCAGACGTCGCCGTCCATCCGTTATACCGGTTCATCGCGATTTCAGTACTGTTCAATTCTATTGTTTCGATTGCCTTGACGGCTTCGGCGACCACTTCATCCATGACCTTGCGGTCGTCCGGCCCGAACTTGCCGAGCACATGCCCCACCACGTTCGCGCGATTGCGCGCATCGCGGCCGACACCGATGCGAAGCCGGAGGAAATCCGGCGACCCCGCCCGCTCGATCACGCTCTTGAGCCCGTTGTGGCCGCCCGCCGAGCCGCCCTTGCGGATGCGCATCTTCCCCACGGGGAGGTCGATGTCGTCCGAAACGACCAGCAGGTCTTCCGCCACTTTGGCGTTGTGGTACCGCAACACGGGCGCAACGCAGTTGCCGCTCAGATTCATGAACGTCATGGGTTTGACCAACATGACCTTCACGCCGCCGAGCATCCCCGCCGCAAGTTCCCCGTTGAAGGAGGACGAAGCCTTCCACGTCGCGCCCATCGCACGCGCCAGCTCCTCCACGACCTCAAAGCCGATGGAGTGCGGCGTGTTCGCATATTCCGCGCCGGGATTGCCGAGTCCTGCGATCACCTTCATCAAAGCACCCGAACTTCAGAATTACTTCTTGGCCTCCGCCGCCTTCGCAGCATCAGCCTCTTCCTTGCCCTTCTTGATCACTTCAGGGCTCTTCTCGCCAGCCGCCGCACCCGGTGCCGCCGTATCCGCGCCCTCCGGCGCCTTGACAACCGCCACCGCGAGTTCGCCGCGCGTCACAAGCGTCTGCTTGTCGCCAAGCTTGAGGTCGCGCACGAAGAGCGTCTGATCAAGACCGAGTTCCGTCACATCGACCGTGAACTTCTCCTCGATGTCCTTCGGCAGACATTCCACTTCGACCATACGGAGCGTCTGTTCGAGAACGCCGCCGCCGATCTTCACGCCCTTGGATTCACCCACGAGATAGAGCGGCACCTTCACGCGCACCTTCGCGGTCTCCGAGACTTCGCTGAAGTCCACATGAATGGGCGTACCCGCCAAGACGTCGTTCTGCATTTCACGCAGAAGCGTCAAAACCGTCGTCCCATCGTTCATTTCCAGCGAGACCACCAGCTGCTTGCCGGTACGGCCGCGCATCGCCATCATGAACTCGTGGGCGTTGAACTTCACCAGTTTCGTCCCACCCTTGTTCATGCTCATCACCGATGCAGGCACCAGGCCCGCACGGCGAAGCCGGCGGACAGCACCCGTACCCTGTTCGGTACGCACCTCCGCCTTGATCTTGATCTGATCCATTGTTGTTACTCTCTTCGTTTTACTCCGCCTACTCTCACGCACACGCGCTTCCCTCGGCGGTCAAAAGGCATATATTATAGCAAAAACAAGGCGGAATGGGGAAATAGAAAATGAGGAAAAATTTTCACCGATTTCCCCGTTCCGTGCGGATGAATTCGTGGCTCTCTCCGCCTGTCGGGTTGAGCGCGTCGCGCGCCACCAATAAACGGCGGACCTGCCGTGCAACCGCGCCCGACGGATCGACGATTTTCGCCCGCCCTTCCGCCACTTTCGCGATGAGCGGCGCCAAATGCGGAAAGTGCGTACAGCCTAGCACCAGATGGTCCGCCCCCGCCGCCACGAGCGGCGCGACTTTCGCCCGCACCACCGCTTCGGCCTTCACGCCTTCCAGCTCGCCCCGCTCGACGAACTGGACAAATTCATCCGCCACGCACGTGAGTACGGTGGTGTGTTTCGCAAACCGCGCGCACGTCTCGCGATAGAGCCGTCCGTTGAACGTCCCCACCGTCGCCAAAACCCCCACCACCCCCGTCTTCGAAAGCAACGCGGCCACCTTGACGGCCGGCTCCATTCCCACGAACGGGAAGTCGGGCGACTCCGCCCGCAGCACGTCGATCGCCGCCGCCGTCGCCGTGTTGCACGCGACAACGATCAGTTTGCAGCCCCTCGCCCGCAAGGTCGCCACATGACGCCGTGCGAGCGCGATGATTTCCTTCGCCGGACGATTCCCGTACGGGCAATTCGCCGAATCCGCAATGTAAATCGTATCTTCTCTCGGCAGAAGCCCCCTCACCGCATCGCGGATGCAGAGCCCCCCAAGCCCGCTATCGAAGAATCCGATCGGCGCCGCATTCATCGCACAGTTCCCAGCAATTCCTGCGCCCGCGCAACCGATTCGGCGTTCGGCGGCTCGGTACCTTCAAGCGAATAGACGAGTCCCAGCCGGTGCCACTTCTCTTCACCGAACGTGTGGTACGGCAACACATCCACACGTGCCACGTTTGGAAGCGTCCGAATGTACGCCCCGAGCCGCGCGAGAGCCCCTTCGTCGTCCGTGACGCCCGGCACGAGCACGTGCCGGATCCACACGGGAATTTTCCTTTCCGCGAGATAACGCGCACAGGCGAACACGTTTTCATTGTCCGCCCCCGTGAGCGCGCGATGCGCCGCAGGATCAATGTGCTTGATGTCGAGGAGCACCGTATCGCACGCGGCAAAAAGACGCGCCTGGGCGGGATCGCCCGCCTTGAACGGCCCCGCCGCCGTATCGAGGCAGGTCGTCACCCCCGCCGCCTTCGCACGTTCGAAAAGCTCCGCCACAAAGGCCGCCTGCACGAGCGGCTCGCCGCCGCTCACCGTAATGCCGCCCCGTTCACCCCAGTACGCACGATAGCGCAACGCGCGCTTCAGGACATCGGCCGCCTCGGCTTCTTCCGCCGCCGGCCCCGCCCAGGTATCGGGATTGTGGCAATAGCGGCAGCGGAACGGGCACCCGTGCAGGAACACAATAAAACGAACCCCGGGGCCGTCAGCGGCCCCGAAGGTCTCGTATGAGTGGATGCGCCCCTTCATGCGCGGAGCCGTCTCCTCCCTTTAGCACGTCGCGAGCAGCGCGCGAATGGCGTCTGCGGCCTCTGCGGGGGCGACGAGCTTCATCGCGTCCTTCGGATCCTTACGCGCCTTCACTTCCACGCCGCCCTTGGCGAGGCCCTTGGCGCCCACCACCACGCGCACCGTGAAGCCGATGAGGTCGGCGTCTTTGAACTTGACGCCAGGGCGTTCCTCGCGGTCGTCCACGATCACGTCGACGCCGCTCGCTTCGAGCTGCGCTTCGAGGTCTTCCGCGACCTTCGCCACGGCCTCGTCCTTCGGATCGAGGAGGTCGATCACCACCTGGTACGGCGCCACGGCGGCCGGCCAGATGATGCCGTCCTTGTCATGGCTCTGCTCGATGACGGCCTGCACCGTACGGCTCACGCCGATGCCGTAGCAGCCCATCACCATCACCTGTTCCTTGAGATCGTCGGTCTTGTAGACGGCCTTGAACGCGTCGGTATACTTCGTACCGAGCTTGAAGACGTGCCCCACTTCGATGCCGCGCTTGATGACCATCGTCTTGCCGCACTTGGCGCAGATGTCGCCGTCACGCACCACAACGAGATCCGCGAAATCGGCCTCCGTGAGCTTCGTATCGCGCGCGAGATCCACGTTCTTGAGGTGGAAGTCGTCCTTGTTCGCGCCCACGATGCACCCGCGCGCACCCTTGAGCGCCTGGTCGGCGACGATGCGCAGGTCCGCGTCGGCCGGCTTCACCGGCCCCACGCTCCCCGCGTTCGCGCCTGAGGCCTTGAGCACCATCTCGTAGTCGGCGAGCTCAAGCTTCTTCACGCCGAGGAAATGCTTGAGCTTCACGTCGTTCACGTCGCGATCGCCCGGCACGCACACCATCACGGGCTTGTCGTCGGCCGCATAGACGAGCGACTTCACGGACGCACAGCCCGGCACCCCCATGAACGCCGACACCTGCTCGATCGTCTTCGCGCCCGGCGTGTGCACCTCCTCGCAAGGCGGGCAAACAGCCCCCTCCTCCGTTTTACATTCTCCATTTTCAATTTTACATTTGGCCTTCCTCTCGGCTTTTTCCAGGTTGGCCGCGTAACCGCACCCGTCGCAGAAGGCGATGCCGTCTTCGCCCGCATCCGCGAGCACGTGGAATTCGTGCGAGAACTTGCCGCCGATGTCGCCCGTATCGGCTTCCACCGGGTAGGCCTTCAGACCGCACCGCGCGAAGATGCGCTTGTAGGCGTTGAACATCGCGAGGTAGCTTGCGTCCGCCGCTTCAAGGGACGTATCGAAGGAATAGGCGTCCTTCATCAGGAACTCCTTCGAGCGCATGAGGCCGAAGCGCGGGCGGATCTCGTCGCGGAACTTCCACTGGATCTGATACACCGTCACCGGCAGCTGGCGGTAGGAACTGATGATGTTCTTCGCAAGATCCGTCACCACTTCCTCGGCCGTGGGGCTGAGCGCATACGCGTGCTGGCCGCGGTCTTCAAGCCGGAACATGCCCGGGCCCATCGATTCCCAGCGTCCGCTCGTCTTCCAGAGTTCGCCCGGCTGGAGAATCGGCATCACGATTTCCTGCGCGCCCGCCCTATCCATCTCCTCGCGCACGATCTTCGCCACCTTGTTGAGCGAACGCATCCCGAGCGGCAGATAGGTGAAGAGACCGCCCGCGACCTTCTTCACGAGCGAAGCGCGTACGAGCAGCTTGTGCGAATCGATTTCCGCATCCCCGGGATCTTCCCGGAGCGTTTGAATCATCAGTTTAGACCACTTCATTTTAACTTGTCCTTCAATTCTGTTCCGATGCGCCGTTTGCCTTGGCATCTTCCCACAGCGCATCCATTTCCGCGAGCGTCATCGTTTTGAGTTCGCGCCCCGCCGCCTTCGCGCCGGCCTCGACCGCGCGGAAGCGACGCGCGAATTTCATCGTGGCGCCCTCGAGCGCCGATTCACTATCGGCCTTCAAATGGCGCGCGAGATTCGCAACCGAGAAGAGCAGGTCGCCAAGCTCTTCCTTCATGTGGTTGTAGGCGGGCCCCGGCGCATCCGGCACGCCGCTCGCCTCGGCTTCGGCCTTGCGCGCCGCCACGGCCTCTTCGAGTTCCACGAGCTCTTCGCGGATTTTCTCGAGCGGCCCTGCGGCGTCCTTCCAATCAAACCCCACGCGCGCAGCCTTCTCCTGCGTGCGCTGGGCCTTCAGGAGCCCCGGCAGCGTGGGCGGTACGCCGTCGAGCGCGCTGTGGCGCGTCTCCTTCTTGTGCTCCTGCTGCTTGATCTGCTCCCAATTCTTCAGCACCGTTGCGGGATCCTTCGCCACCACGTCGCCGAAGACGTGCGGATGCCGGCGAACGAGCTTGTCGGAAATGGCGTTCGCCACGTCGTCGAACGAGAAGCTGCCCGCCTGTTCGGCCATCACGCACTGGAACATCACCTGAAGAAGCACGTCGCCGAGCTCCTCCACGTAATTCGCCTTGTCATCGGGGCGATCCATCGCCGCCAAGAGCTCGTACGTCTCTTCCAAAACGCACGGCTTGAGCGTTTCGAGCGTTTGAACCCGATCCCACGGGCAACCCGTCTCCGGATCGCGGAGACGGGTCATGATCTCATGGAGACGTTCGATACCCGTCATGGCTGGGCCCCTTAGAGGTGCAGCATCTGGGCGATCGTTCCCACCAGCTTCGGATCGAACGCGTCCACCACGGCATCGGCGCCGCCGAAGTCCTGGTAGGCCACGTGGTCGTGCACGATCGCCAAAGCGCTCATGCCCGCAACAAGCGCGCTCTTCACGCCCTTGCCGGATCCCGTCACGGCCGCCGTGAGCATGTCCACGAGGCCGTTCGTGTTGCAGGCGCGGCGCCAGGCGTCCCACTTGCAATTGCCATAGGTATTGGAGGGCTCGGCATAGAGCGCCACCTTTTCGGGATCGAACTCCGCAAACGCCGGCTTGAGCACCTCGAGGTCCGCACGCGTCGCCACGACCACCTTCATGTCCTTGGCGATCACGGCATCCACAAACGCCTTGAATTCCGGCGTCACGGCCGCCACGGCCTTTTCGGTAAGCGCCGCCTTGAACGCGCCGGAGAGTTCCTGCGCGACCTGCGCCGCATCCGCCTGCACCTCGAGTTCTTCGAAGAGTTCCTTGAGCCCGCCCTGGTAGTTGCCGCCCACAAGACGCATCGCCTCGAGCTTGATGGTGAGATCCACCCCATAGCCCTTGAGAACGCGCTTCGCGGTTTCGAAGAGCAGCTGCGCGCCGTCGATAGCCGTGAAGTCGAACTCCACGATAACACCACGAACGAGTTTCTTCTTTTCTTCTGCCATGATTCTTTTCCTTTCCCCTCAGGAATTTCAACTGGTTGGACCGTCGCTTATTTCTTCACGACGCGCGTCTTGCGCGGCCGCGGCTGCCCGATTTCCACGAGCAGCTTGCGGAAGCGGCTGTTGCGCACGTTGAAGGGCTTGCCGCCCTTGATGCGCTCGAACTCGCACGCGCGCAGTTCGTTGCGATCTTCCTCGTCCTTGCCGATCACGCCGCCGATGCCCGCCATCGCGCATTCCACGGCCTTCACCGCACACGCCTGGATGAGACGGAGGTCCTTCTTGTTCGGCGCCGCCGCACGGGCGAAGTAGCCGCTCTTGAACACCTGCGTCTTTTCCGCGCCGATCTTCGCCGCGAACTGCTTGGCGAAATACTGGCCCACGTTCACTTTATCGAGCCGCGGGTGGCCGAACGCATCGAGCGGAATCTCCTCGCCCTGCTTCTTGAGCTCGGCGATGATCTGCTTCACGCACGCGCCTTCCGACACGAAGATGTTCACGCAATCGTACTTGTCCATCACCGCGCGCAGGCGCTTCGCTTCGGCTTCGATATCCACCTTCGCTTCCGGCACGTACACGGCATGCACATCCTGCCGCTCGCGCGTAAGGCCGAAAGCCGGCACGAACTTGATGCGGCGGTTGAGCATCTTGTGATACGCGATCGCCGTGAACGCCGTGAGCCAGCCGCAGTTGCGGCCCATCACTTCGTGCACGATGAGGGCGCGGGGGTTCGCGCTATTTTCCTTCACCACGTTCGCGAAGAACTTCGCGCCTTCCTCGGCCGCCGTATAGGCGCCCAGGGACTGCTTGATCGGGTACACGTCGTTGTCGATCGTCTTCGGCAGGCCCACCACGATGAGGTCGTAGTTCTTCTCCTTCAGGTACGCCGCGAGGTCCGCCGCCGTCGTGTTCGTATCGTCGCCGCCGATCGTGTGGAGCACGTCCACGCCGTCCTTCACGAGCTGGTCGGCCGCAACCTTGAGCGGATTTTCGCCTTCCTTCACAAGGCCGCGCTTCACGCAGTCCTTCACGTTCGTGAGCTTCACACGGCTGTTGCCGATCGGGCTGCCGCCATGGCGCGTGAGGATGAGCGCGTGCTTGCGCACCTCGGGCGTCACCTTGATAGACTCGCCCTTCAAGAGGCCCATGTAGCCGTTGATGTAACCGATCATTTCGACATCCGGCGCCTTCTTCGTGTATTCGTCGATAAGAAACCCGATCGACGAACTAAGGCAGGGCGCAAGCCCGCCCGCCGTGAGGAATGCCACCTTCTTGATCTTCTTAGCCATTTTTCGTTTCCCTTTCTTGTCTCAATTGAAAAAAGTCAATTCATCCGCGAGAGGCCGAGCCTACTTCCCCAACCCCTCGACTTTCCGCATCACATTCACGAGCTCGATCGCGGCCTGGGTCGCGGAAAAGCCCTTGTTGCCCTGCTTCGTGCCGCAGCGCTCGACCGCCTGTTCGAGGTTCTCGGCACTCACCACGCCGTCCGTCACCGGAACGCCCGTCTCAAGCGCGATCTGGCTGAACGCCCGCGCCGTCGTTTCGCAGATGAGCCCGGCATGCGCCGTCGCGCCCTGCACCACCGCGCCCAAGCCCACCACGGCGTCGAACCGGCCGCTCACCGCGAGCTTCTTCGCCGCCACGGGAATCTCGTACGCACCCGGCACCCGCACGAGAACAAGGTTCTCGGGCTTGCCCCCCAGCCGCACGAACGCATCCTCCGCGCCCTTCACCAGCTGTTCCACGAGAAACGAATTGAAGCGGCTCGCCACCAACGCCAGCCGCACGTTCTCCGCCGTCAAATTGCCTTCAAGAATTTTCATCGCAATCATCCTTCCTGTTGCTGTTCCCCATTATCGCATAGAATCACGAAAAGAGCAAGCCCATCTCTTTCTTTTGCCGACAAAATTGTCGGCAAAAGAAGGGTGCTTGGTGCGCGCCCCCTTGACGTTCCAAACGCAGACGGCGGAATCCGCTTTCACGAACTCCGCCGCTTCGAAGAATCCCACATTCTCCGCGCTCTATTTTTCACTTCTTGTCGTGCTGCGCGCAGAACCGGGAACCGGGCTTCGCCTTGCGCTGGCAACGCGTGCCGGCGGCGGTCTTCGCCGCACACTGGGCTTGGGCGGCCTTCGGCTCCTTCGCCGCCGTCTTCTTCGCCCCGGCCTTCGCACCATCCGTTTCAGCCTTCGTTTCCTTCGCAGCCTTCGCCTTCGTGGTCTTGGCGGCCTTCGCGGCCGGCTTCGCCTCTTCGGCTTCCGGCTTCACGGCCTTCGCCTTCGTCGCCTTGGGAGCCTTCGCGGCCGGGTTCGTTTCCGGCGCGGGCGCCTTCACGTCTTCCGCCGGCTTCGTCTCCTTCACCGTCTTCGTTTCCTTCACCTTCGGCTCCTTCGCGGCCGTCTCCTTCGCCGCGCCCGCCGTCTTCGCGTGCTGCCAGCAGTATCTCACGCCGCGCTCGACCTTGCGCGTGCAGGGCTTGCCATCGGCCGTCTTCCCCTGGCACACCCCCACGTCGTTGCCCTTCAGGCGGGCATGCTGCCAGCAATACTGGCCACCCTCCTGGGCATTGCGCTTGCACTGCGTGCCCGCAAGCGTCGTCGCCGCACACTGCGCCGCCACAGCCGCAAAAGCCATCGCACACGCCGCCAACATCGTCATCAGTTTCTTCATTTCCTTCAATCCTTTCCTCGATCGGAAAAGTGCGAAGGCAAACATCAACGGCGGTTTCCCATGAAAAACGGGAACCGGCCGCGTATCCGTCGACAAACCACCGGCCCTCCCTTAGGACCAGCTCCATCAACGAGAATGCACCTCAAAAAGTAATGCGAGAATTATAGGACAATCCCCCCCAAAACGCAAGTCCAAAGATTTCAACCCCAACGCTCCAGAACGCTCACCTGAATTTACGTACGCCCTTGATCTTGAAGAACCCGTTCTTCACAGGGACAGCCCCATGCGGTCTAGAGCAACTTCTTCGTAGAGGAGGGCGAGCGCGTGTTCCACTGCGGCGGCGCGTACGGCTTCGCGGTCCCCCGCGAAGATTCGATTGTCCGTTACAACGCCCTTCGCCGTTGCAAGGCCGAACCACACGTAGCCCGCCGGCCGCACACCGTCTCCCCCCGGCCCCGCAAGGCCCGTAACGGAAACGGCAAGATCCGTCTTCAGAAGCTTTCGTACGCCCGAAGCCATCTGCGCCGCACAGGCGGCGCTCACGGGGCCTACGCCCTCCAAGACCGCCTGATCGACGCCGAGAACGCCGTGCTTCACGGAATTATCGTAGCAGATCACGCCGCCCCAGAAGACCGCGCTCGCGCCCGAAACGGCGGTGATCGCCTGCCCCACGCCACCGCCCGTACACGATTCGGCGGTCGCGCAGGTCATCTTCTGCTCCGCGAGCGCCTTCACCAGTTTCTCTGCCGTCGTCATCGTCGAGCCCCCCAAGTACAGGCACCTCACTGGATTTCTTTCGTGATGACGCCTTCGGGGACGTCGCGCGTGAGGCCGCTGAAGGTGTGGAACGTTCCCTTCACGCCGCCCTTATGGACGCTGCGGATTGCATAGTAGTAGCGCGTGTGGGTTTTGAGGCCGCGGTCGTCTACGCGGTTGACCGCATAGGCAAGGCCCTTGTGCGCCTCCGGGCGCACCTTCTTCACGAAATGCGCCGCGTCGCGCGGGAAGTCGGGCGTCTCGCCGCGGTAGAGTTCCCAGTAGTCGAAATCGGGCGAGGGATCGAGGCCCCATTCGAGATAGAGCTGGCCGAGGCGCTCGCCGTGCGTGGCGCGCGGCGTCGTGATGAGGCCCGTATACTTGAAACCGTTTTCAGCGGGCGGGGCGAAGGCGAGCGGAGTGCCGCACGCAAGGCGCACGGTCGCATACTGATAGGGCTTCAATTCGAGCACGTCCGCACGGCCGGCCGGCCAGGGATTCTCGAGAATCGTATTCCGTACGGGCCGCTCAAGCGCAAGGAGATCCTGCACGACGTGCGCCGTCGTTGCGCGGCCTTCCGTTTCGCGGAAGCGCGCGATGAGGCCCCTGCCGTCTTCGGCGACCTTGAGCCCGCAGAGAATCACGTTCGGCCGGTCGGCCCTTACGTGCGCGGCCGAGACGGCGGCGAGACGCGGGTTCACCGTGCGCGCGGCAAAGGCGGGGATGTGCGCCGCGCGCCAGTCGCCTGCGTAGCTCGTGAGGGCATAGCGGAAGCGGAAGTTGAAGCTCTCGCCGTCCGGCTTGTGCTCGACGAGCCAGTCGTTGAAGAGCGCCGGATAGATCGCCGTCCTGCCCGCCGGTGGCTTACCCGTGTAGCAGGTCTTGTCGGGATGGATCTCGCCGAACTCGACGAGCATGGAATCGAACTGCACGAGCGCGACGCCGAACGCGCCGTTCTCCACGCCCACCCAGTCGCGCGCCCCAACGTAAGCGTCACTCGTGTGACCGGTGAGATCGAGATACGGACGCATCACGGGGCCGTTCAGCTGCGCGTAGAATGTACCGCCCGGCACGTCGAACGGAAACGCCAGGTAGCCGTAGCGCCGATAGCGGTCCCCGCTCGTGCAGCGCAGGTTCTTCGCGTGGCGGATCTCGGTTTCCACCCAGATGCGCTTCTCGTCCGGATCGAGCCGTACCGACCGCGTCACCTCGGCACCGAGCACGGCCGCCGCGTCCTTCTCCCACGTCTTGTGGTTGTCGCGCGTGTAGCGCAAGTCGTTCGCGGGCGCGTTCAGAAGTTCACGGCCAAGCTCCTTGTCGTAGATCGACATGATGAGGCCGTCACGATGGGTCACGCGATACCAGCGATTCTCGAGTGTTCGGGCGTGAACGCCCGAACACAGAACAGGGACCTGCGCATGGGCTCTCTGGTGGGCTTCCTCAAACCATTTTACATTTTCCATTTTCAATCTTC
>JAZLJP010000086.1:0-15284 GCA_045617985.1 Kiritimatiellia bacterium | reverse complement strand
CGACTGTCCCAGGGCGAAATTCCCCCGCATTGGCGAATACAACTCGATCCGGGAACTCGGAAACGACAACATCACTACGCCGCGCATAATCCTGATGGGCAATACAATTGTGCAACGATTCGCGCAGTACCCACGCGTCATATTGGGCGATGTCCACAGGAATGAACGAATCATCCGGCATGACACGCAGGGTAATACTTCGAATCTTAGCCAACGCGTCACGTGCCGCAAAGATGAACGGCAACCCAAAATGCTTGAAGTCTAGCGTGTTACCCTCCTTGTCCATCAAGTGCCAGGTAATGCGTGCGAACGCCGGAGAAACAAGGTGCGACTTCTCCGCTTTACCCAGCAACAATATGCCCGCACGCGTCAACTTCCCATCTATTGCCATCTTGGCCTTGTTAAGGAAAGTCTCCGTATCCCAAGACAGCGATTCCTCCGCACATGGTTCGCCCTTGTGCCTGTCGGCAAACAGTTCACGCGCATAGGCAATGGCCGCAGGATCCAGATCTTCGATCCCCGCCCCGTGAACAATGTCCGCCGACCAGTCATGGCCCAATGTACGATAAATCGAAGCTGTAATTTTGGGCTCCTTGGACAACTCTGTCAGAGCCGAACCAATGCGCACATAGCCAACACCACGAAATGTGACAGGTTGCCGATACGCCGCCTCAACTTCCAGAAGTACACCCTTTCGCCCATCATATTCAAACGGATAAAACTCGAATTCAATCTGCGGCTTCAGCACCAACTTAAGCCATAGTCGCAGGGGCTGATTCTTCTCCGCCTTGACGACATCTGGATCAAAATCCGAGGTCTCTACCTCATGCGTCTTGTCATTAACTCCCCAAACGAGATAGCCATGAGTATTCCCAGCATAGGCGGCAACATTCGATAGCCCCGAAATATATTTGGCGATTTGTACCGGATCCTTCATGCCTGTCTTGAATTCAAGCCACGAAGGTTCCGCATCAAACGCACAAAATTCATCCACCATCGCACAAAGCTCTGCATTTGAATATTTCATCTCTGTTTCTCCTTCGCCAGTTAGACAACCGACTCCATCAGGATCACCTTTCGCAAAAGTGCGCACCCCGCCGCCTTCAGCGCCGGATCAATCAGATCATGCCTCACTTGCGCTTCGTTCATTTTAACCTTTACTGTAAATTATCAGAGACCTTTTCACCCCACGACTTACCAAACAAACTATGAGGACCACTCGCAAGCCTAATCCTTGCGCATTCTGTTAGAATGCGATCTGCCTCTTTTGAATAAGAGTTTGCCTTATCAAATGAAATAAATATTTGCTTGCCAGCTGCTTGATAGAGCCTTAGAATTTTCTCAATAGGAGCATCCGCAATCTGCTTAAGCAAGACAGAGTCATGAATAAGAAACGGTAGATTAGTCAATTCCAAAACGGATAAATCGAATACCAACAAACTCTTATATGCAGTCCCGGTCCCTGTATCATCAGGTGTCACAAAATTATAACCCGTTTTTTCCAATATCAGATATGGAGCCTTGCGTTTCCCGTCATAAATAACATCGTTCATTTCCTCCATTTTTGCTGAAACGGCTTGTTGCACCTCGACCCGAATAGTACGTTCGCGCTCTTCAAGTTGTTTTCGAAGGGTATCCAGACCTTCCTTCATCCCCACTTTGCGAGTATAATTTTCTCTACGCTCCTCGATAAGCTTTATTTCCCGATCTTTCTCCGCGTAAGTTTTCAACATCCGTGGTGAGATCCCGGCAGGAGCATCCAGTTCACTCAATTCCGTCTCTACACTCTGAATGTCTTTGTCCAAATCTTCGATTTTACTGCAAACAGCTGAATACTCACTCTCTAATTCTGTCTTTAGAATTTTAGCCAATTCTCTATGGAAGTTCTCGATGTCGGCCACCTTCTTTATCGCAACAGACGGGAAGAACTCCTTCAAAGCATCAATGTCCACTGCTACTTGTCCTGGCTCACAATTACGATTGACGACAATTCTATCTCGTTTGTTTTCTGCACGACTTTTTTGCGCACGCAAAATCTGCAACCTGCTCTTAAGGTTTGCAACTTTCACAAGCTCTTCAGCAGATTTTCCTTTTAACTTTTCGGGATCGTCGAATTCTGCTTGCTCAGCTCTCAAAACCTCCAATTGGCTTTCACTTTTTTTGAACTCCGTCTTAGTTGTCATTGCTGACACATAATCATGCTTGATGCTTTTTGTATAAAGGGAATATTCTTCCGCCACATGAGCAACCGCCTCCACAATGTCACGCAGTTTCTCATAAGCGCAAAACAACTTCAAAAGTTCATAAACCGACGTCTTTTCAGACTCTCCCCGGAATAGAGAAAGAGGATGCTTTTCATCCAGGTTTTCTCGTTGATAAACCCGAATATATCTCGAAACAGCCTCGCGGAACGACACATCGCCTTGCTGAATTAAATATTTCTCCTTTAAAAACTGACGATAATTGGCCAACGACCACGCATCCTGTTCCGTCCAGTTAGCATCATACGCTTTAACAACATTTGGCTCTTGCGTATCGCGAGAAAAATTAAAACGAACACCACCAAACTCAAGCACAAACTTAACCACATGTCTACCAACGTGAGAATGCACATCACTTGCCTTTGTGAGATAATCCTCGCCGCCAAACACAAAATCCAGCACTAACAGGAATGTTGATTTCCCAATTGAATTTGTCCCCGTTTCTGTGCCTAAGACAACATTCAAGCCGTTTGAAAATGTTATTGGGGCGCGGACTGACCCTGCATCAATAAACTTATCGCAGCTGATTTCAACCAACATAATGCAAGACCTCCTTTTTTGGATCAAACGTTACCACGCCTAATGCATACATCGCATCAAGCGCCGAAAACAAATCAACAATCCCATCGCTGTGTGGGTTTAAATTATGATACAAATCTAACACCCGCATATCCTGGGTTTTAAGTCGTGACGCCACGAAAACCATCATCGGGAATATGCTATTCGAGTAGGGAAATATCTTATTGGGTAATCTCACGGAACACCTCGCAATCTTGAACGAAGAAAGACACCACGATTTCGCATGCGCTCGTACCCCCGCCGGTCTTCTCCATCACCCAATTAACCATCTGGTCAAACATCTGTTCTTTTGATGTTAGAAGCCGTTCGACCTGTAAGAAATACTGCTTTACTTGAACTGCAACCATTTCAAACGGGACGCGTTCCTTATCCTGCAACTTCGCAAATTCGCTTTGTACAAACCCAAAATATTGCACAACATAATTTCTAACTTTTTCACACAACACTTTGTCATCAATTTTCTGAGAAACTTTTAAAGGGTTCAACGACAACTCAATCCGAACATCCTTCGACAATGCTCCAAGCGCAGAAACAATTTTTGAAACATCTGGCTCCAAGCGACAATTAAAAGCCAATTTATTAGCAGCATATTTCCCCGCGCACTCAATCTTCTTGGTGTACAACCGCAAATAATCTTCTTTTGTCGTATGGAAGTCTTGCCGCGCATGGCAATCACG
Source organism: Kiritimatiellia bacterium (assembly GCA_045617985.1). Lineage (GTDB taxonomy): Bacteria > Verrucomicrobiota > Kiritimatiellia > RFP12 > UBA1067 > RUG572. Next base: position 11,767 of record JAZLJP010000086.1, on the reverse strand, counting down.
ACACAAAGGTATCAGATTCTTGACAGATTCCAGGTCCTCAGCACGAGGCAGGTCTTCCAATACAAGAAACAGCTCCGTTGTTGCACTGTGAGGGTATATGTGTGCAATTTGATACTCGTTAAACAACCGATTTCCTTTTGTGCTTATTAGTGCCTTATAACACAATGGACACCGTTGATTAACTTCAGCCAAGAGTTCGTCCTTTTCAGGAGAAGACAGGCGAACACGGTCCGCCTTCGACATCTCCTTGCGCACTCTTTCAGACACCTCAGCCATTCGCTTTCTCCCCGCAACTAACGCCACAAAACGCCTCCTTCAAGATCGCCTTGCGCAGGAGCGCACACTCTGCCGCGCCCTTCTTCGCCAGCTCCTTCACCCGCTCGCACTTCGCCCGCGCCGCATCAAGCCGCGCCACCACCTCGCGCTGAACGGCAAGAGCGGGAAATGGAATCTCAAATTTCTCGAAAGTAGATTTGTTAACCATCGGCAACGTCGTTGAATTCGAGGCTTGCCAAAGCATATTCTGAAACTGCGGCGATAAAATCGAGTAATAAACATATTCAGGAAGCGCTTTCCCATCGCATACTATAGCATTGATCTGTTGATTGCAAGACCCCTCTCGCCGAATGATCCCTGTCTTGCCTAAAGTCGCGCCAATGCAAGTCACCAACACTGAATTGGCTGGCAATTGGCGAGCGCTTTGCCAACCGGCGTCTGTCAATGAATCACCTGACCTAATCGTGTTTCGCCCCTGATTCAAATCTGCCGGCTTGTAAAATGGCCATTCTCCGCCATAGTAACTCTTATTGCCTTTAGAAGGTGTCGTGCCAGTGACAACACGCCCAATCTCCCCCAGCCGCCGCGTCTCAACCGTCCCATGCGTCCCATTCGTCCCATCTGTCCCAATCCCCGCCCCGCCGCTCGTCAACTCTGCAAACACCTCTTTCAATTCGGCCTTGAATTCGGCCTTGGCGGTTTCGGCAAGGGCTTCGAAGCCCTTCTTCATCTTCTCCACCGTGGCAAGCTCCCGCTCCAATCGCGCCACAATCTCGCGCTGCTCGGAGAGGGACGGAAGAGGAATCTCTAATCCAGACAATTGGCTTCTGGAAAGTGAACTGAAACACGACCCCGCACCTGCAGCATCATTGACGGCTTTCGTAGCCGATGTTAAAAACAGCCACAAGAAATCACGAGAGAGACTATCTTCAGGAATAAGCGCCGCCAAACCTCGCCCGATGCAAACACGGCGCGTAGTAACATTCAGGTCCCCAACAGGAGCCCGAACACTAATCAGTAAAGATCCCGGCTTTGCAATTTTAGTTTCCTTTTTGGTATACACCCCTGAAACTTGCAACTCCCGAGTTCCAAAACTTTTACTTCCCTGATGAAATTCAGTATAACAACTTTCATCCGTGTAGTAAGAACCTTCTGGCGACTGTCCCGCAATAATCTCGCACACATCCCCCAGCCGGACCATCGGCCAGGGGTGCTTGCGCTCGGTTGCGCGGCAATCTGAAGTCGGCTTGGACATCGTTATCTCCACTCTCCGCGCGTCGCGGCAATCGCCGCCTCGACACGTGCGACTGCCGGACCGACCAGCTCGCGTTCTTCCGGCGGCAGCTGCATCAATTGATACTGTGCAACACCCATCGGACGGGAGTTGTCTGCGAGGGCATATTCGACCGTCACCCTGTCTTTTGAGCGGCAAAGGACAAGCCCGACGGTCTTGCCGTCCCACTCGTTCTTGATTTGCCGGTCGACCGCCGTCATGTAAAACCCAAGCTGCCCAATGTGCTCCGGTTCAAACTCCCCGGCCTTCAACTCGATGACCAAATAGCGACGCGCCTTGAGATGATAGAAAATCAGATCCGGCCAGAACTCTCGTTCACCCACCTGAATGCGAACCTGATGCCCGACATAGGCAAATCCGCCTCCCAGCTCCGTCAATGTCCGCGTAATGTTCCGCACAAGTGCCTTCTCGATTTCCCGTTCGTTGTTTTCGTCAATCTGCTCCGTAAGGGCGAATGAGTATTCGCTCTTGACCAACTCATTGGCCAGGCGGCTTTCTTCCGGCAGAAGCGTTGATGAAAAGTTCGTCACCGCCTTGCCCGTTTTCTCGTAAAGTCCCCCGTCAAGCTGAACCATCAGCTCATTGCGACTCCAACCAAATTCAATCGTCTTCCGAACGTAAAACAACGCCTTCTCACGATCGCCGGAACACTTGTTTATGATTCGTTCGTGATGTCCCCACGGTACCTTCACCAAATCGCTCAACACCTGATTTCGTCCCGACTCGTTATCTCCTACAACTTGTAGGAGATAACAATATAATTCATAGAAATGCTGGCAATAGCGAAGATTATTGACCGACAGACCCTTGGCATTGCCAAGACTCATTCGGAGATCTTCGCTCAATTTCTCAAAAAATCCAGCCCAGCGTTTCTTTCCGGGATATCGTTCGCTGATGTCACGCCCCAAATCCCAGTAGAACTCCAAAAGAGCCGAATTGACGGCAACAGCCGCCTTTATCTGCGTGGCGCGATACCGCTTCTTCAGTTCAGCGAGCCATGCGGAATATTCCGCAGTCACAACATTCAACTTCAGGTTCTCCTTTTCACCATTTCCCGCTCTCATCTCTTCATACCCTCGCTTTCAATTCAGGGATTGCGCTTGCATTCAGTTCCGTAAAGGCAAAGCATTTCCATCCGAGATCCTTGAGCGATGCGCCAAAAAGAAACAGACGCTTGTTGTCGATGACCAGAAACCGGTCGTGGAAGTTCTTGCTCGTCTTGACCGTAAGCCCGCCATACTGCGTGTTGAAGGTGTTGATGTCACCGGACTTGAGCTTGTTCCCGCGTGGCGATGTGACAATCTCGACAGACACGCCCTTGTTCTTCTTGCTCAACAGTTCCAGCGTCGCAAGATCAACCCAACTGTCGATCAGGAGAATTGACTTGCGTGCGTTCAGGATGTGCTTCGCGGCAAAGGCGTGCGCATCGAAGACCTGCCCGTTGAAGAACACGCCCTGCACCGGCGGCAGACTCGTCTGCACGAAGAAGTCAACCTTCTCCTTCAGCTCGACTATGTCCTGATCGTGCTTGGCAAGACGGCGATCGACCTTGTCCTCAAGCTGGTTCATCCGCGCATTGAAAGAGACGCCTTTCAGGAGATACTCCCGCAACACATTTGTTGCCCATTTGCGGAATTGAACGCCCTTAATGGAATTGACCCGATATCCAACGGAAATTATTGCATCAAGGTTATAACAAGTCACCCGCCTGGAAACACGACGATTCCCTTCCATGCGAACTAGGAAGAAATCCTTCCCAGTTGAAGACTCCTCCAACTCCCCGCTTGCATAGATGTTTTCAAGATGCAACCTGACATTCCGAGTCGTGCAACCAAACAATTCCGCCATTTGACTTTGCGCCAGCCATACGGTTTCATCTTCAAGTTTCACTTCCAGCCGCAACGTCTCATTCGGCTGGTAGACGACGATCTCGTTCTTCTTGGCGGTCAACTCGTTTGCCATTGTCACATCCCCTTGATGATTTCGCCGATCTCCGCGTAAAGCGACTTGATCTTCGCCTTGCACTCTGCCGCGGACGGCAACCTCTCTTCCTCGATGTTGGGGTTCACCACCGAAAGGTCGTAGGTCTCCTGATTGACCGACTTCGGATCAATCGTCCAATGTGCCGCGGTCTTGGCCTTGCCACCCTTCGCCAGCTTCTCGAACTCCGCAAGGTCGTCCTCGTTCAGCGGACGCGTCTTGCCAAGCGACACGCCCTTGAGGTCGAGCTGATAGTAGTTGATCGGTTTCTTCGTCTCCTTGCCCTTGCGGAAGAACAGGACGACCGTATGCACACCCGCGGCAAAAACCTTCTGCGGCAGGTCCAGCACCCATTCCAGCTCGCACCGCGCCAGCAGCATCTTGCGAAGCGCAACCGAGGCGTTGTCCGTATTGGAGAGGAACGTGTTCTTGATGACAATCGCCGCGCGTCCGCCCTGCTTCAGCTTGGCGATGAAGTGTTCAAGGAACAGGAGTGCCGTCTCGCTCGTCCGGACGGTAAAGTTCTCCTGGTCGGACTTGTTCACGCCCGCCCCGAACGGAGGATTGGCGAGGATCACATGGACGCGGTCGCGCTCCGAGAAATCGGCGATCTTCTGCGCCAGCGTATTGCCATAGACGATGTTCGGCGACTCGAGTCCGTGCAGGATGCAGTTCATCTGCGCCGTCACATACGGGAGCGCCTTGACCTCGCCGCCGAAGAAGGTCTTGTGCTGAAGAATGTCGTAGGCCTTCGGATTGTCCTTGTTGCGCTCCTTCATGTAGTTGAAGGCCTCGCAAAGGAACCCGCCCGACCCGCAAGCACCGTCATAGACCTTCTCATTCAACTGCGGATCAATGACGCGCACCATCACCCGAATCAGCGAACGCGGCGTATAGTACTGCCCGCCGTCGCGCCCGGCATTGCCCATTTCACCAAGTCGCGATTCGTACAGCACCGAAAGCTCGTGACGGTCTTCCTCGGTCTGGAAACGGAGCGGTTGGATGAGATCGATCACCTCGCGAATGGAATAACCGCTCGTAAACTTGCAGGTCATCTCGGTGAAGATCGAGCCGATGCGATACTGAAGCGATTCCGTATCGGGATTCTCATCGCGAAGTCGTTTCAATCCTGGGAACAGCTGTTGGCGGACGAAGTTCAGTAGTTCATCACCCTTCAGCATTTTCTCATAATCAAGCTTGCCCTCGGCATCCAGCGGATAAGCCCACTCGCTCCACCGCAACTTCTTCGGGAGCGCCGGTTCGTAAACGCGGCCATCCAGCCGCGCCTCAAGCTTGCGTTCCTCTTCCCGCGCATCCAGATAACGCAAGAACAAAAGCCAGCTCGACTGCTCCATGTAATCGAGCGATCCCGAACAACCACACCCGGGCTTCTTCAAGACATTGTCAATCGCCTTGAAAACGCTCGCCGCCGAAGTTACAGTCTGTTCCTTAACCAATTTCTTCACCATAACAAATCACTTTTCCATTATTATACCACAATCCCCACGCTTCGACCGCACCTTGGGAAGCGGGGACCCCGGATAGGGAGTGAGGTTGTAGGTGACCTTGCCATTGGCAGCCCGAGTGGCCGAAAGGCGATGTCCTCCCGGAACGCGCAGATTCCGGAAAGCGACCTCCTTGCCGTCCCAGCGCTTCGGCAGGGCCGGGAAGAGCGTCACCGTGTTGGTGTGCGGATCATGCCGCAGCAGCATCTCCTGCACGGCGCGCGCGAAGCCGAAGTTCGCGTCGAGCGTGAACGGACGCCCCGTGTGGAAAACCGGTCCGCCTGGGATCTGGTTGTTCAGATTGAAGCCATTGCGCGAGGCGCACAACGCCTGGAATTCCTTCAGATACATCCACGCCCGGTCGCCGCGGCCGAGGCGCGCATTGAGGCAGCCCTCCCACGAGAAGGAGAAGCCCACCCAGTGCCGGGAGCCGAGCCCTTCGAACTGGTCGACCGACTTGACGGGATCCACCTCCGCATCACGCGGTGTGTCGTAGAACGGAAAGACGTCCATCAGATGCGACGCATGACGGTGAGAATACGCGAGGAGGCGTCCCTTCGCGATTTCCAGCACGCCGTTCCGTACGGAAACCGGACCGAACGTACCCACATAGCTGCGCCATTTCGCCGCTTCGTCCCGCTCGCCGAGAAACTCGGCCAGACGCGCCAAACGGATGTAGAACGCATTGAGAATCGAACGGGCATAGTTGGTGTTGGTGGTGTAGAAGCAGGACAGGCGGTTGTCGTCCACTTCCGGCGAACTGCTGAGGAGGAGCGTACGCACACCGTCTTGAATCGTCCAGGCATGTTCCATCGCGGCAGCGAGTTCGCGTCCGAACGCGAGATAGCGCGCGGCCTTCTCGCGGGTGGGGGCATAGTCGAAGGCGTTGACAAATGTATTGTAGGCCCAGAGTCCGTGCTCGGGCAGTATCTCGTAGGCGGTCCAGCCCGCGATCATTTCGCCCGCGTAGCCCATGGTGGGCGTGATCACCGCACCGTCCCGGCATTCGTAGATCTTGCGGGCAAACGCGCGGAAGCTCTCGATCCGCCCGAGATAGAAATCAGCGAAGCCTTCGAGCGCCTCGAGGCAGCCGGCCGGACCCGCCGCCCAGTAGGTCATCTCGGTGTTCATGTCGTTGTGGTAGTCGCCGTCCCAGGGCGGGAGCGCATTGTTGTCCGCCGTCCAAAGTCCCTGCAGCGCCAGCGGCGCGCACCCGCGGCGACCCGACGCCCCGTACAGGTAGATCGCGAAATCGTAGAGGCGCTGCAGAGACATATCGGGAACGGAAATCGCACTCGCGGCGTTGAACTGTTTCCAGAACGCCGATTTCGGTGCGGCGCCAGGGTCCACGAACTTGACGCCATGGCGGAAATCATGGTCGAACGGACCCGTCGCGCCCGCACGCCGACCACGACTGTAGAACGCGCCGTGTTCATCGATCTTGATCACCGGATCGGGATAGCCGCCAAGCTTCTCAAAGGACGGATTCCGGTTGAATTCCTTCTTCGCGAGGGTGACCCCTTCCGGCAGACGAAGCGAAAGAAAGTCATCGCCGTCGTCGAACCAGCAGAGGATCTCGCGTTCGCCCGCCGGCGTCGCCACCGTCACATGCGCCGTGCCCGACTTGTCGAGACGGAACTTCCGCAGAACGGACTCGGGATTGAGCGTGAGCGTCAGGCGCACGCCCGGCAGTTTGGTGGGACAGTTCTTGCGGCTGTTGAAGATGGCGTTGTGGCGCCGGTCGTCATGCTTCTTCACACAATCGAGCAGGGTGCGGACATTGAAATCAGGACCGAAGAAGATTTCGGTGCGAGAGTTGTGCCAATAGTCGGCACGGTCGAGGGTGAGACGCAATTCATTGTCCTTGCCCCACACCAGCGCACCCGCCCCGCCGTTGCCCAGCGGGAGGGCTTCGTCCCAGTGTTCGACCGGCGCCGTGAGCGACAGGATCGTATCCGGCTCGCTGCAAGCAAACCCGTCGTACTCCTGCACCAATCGTCCGTCCACCAGCCGTCCACACAGACGCCGGTCGCCATCGACGGACATCATCACCTCATGGTCGGCCGTGACCTCCACGCCCACTTCGACTTCGCGATTCGAGGGAATCGGCAGCGGATGGTAGAGGTGGGCGTGATCGCTGCCCGGCATGAAGCGCAGGCGTCCCCTGCAGACGTCAAACATGATGCCGTCATTGGAACCGGCATGGGCATTGTCCAGAAGACGCTGGGGTTTATCCACCTCGCGCGTGGTGAATCGGCAGGAAAATTTCAGCGGCCGCGCGAGATCCGCCGCCGTGGGCTTCTCCGCCAGGCATTCCCCCACCTGGGCGGGGCCCCGGTGGAACTCCTTGCCCCCCAGCGAAAGCTGCAAGTCGGCAATCGTTCCCAGAAACCTGTTTCTGCCGTTCGTATCGACCCCAACGGTGTACGGCAGCGCCGGATTGAGAGGGAACAGCACCGCCCCGGCGGAAATCGCGAGGAACGCAAAAATACAAGCGAACAATAGCTTCTTCATAGTTCGAAAATTATAACAAAAATAGGGCGGGCAAGAAAGACCCATTTGAAAAATCACGTGCCCTCTCCGATTGAACGACCGAACTTCCTTAACATGAATGAGGTCAATGGTTGCGGCGGATGGCCATTGCGCGGCCATGCCAGGTGCGGCGCGTGCGGCTTAGGGCGGGCACGCAGTCTTTCATGTCGCCCGAGCAGGTGCCGAGGATGTCGCCTTCGAAGGTGACGTCCTGGGCCGCGTACGGGCAGACGACGCCCTTTTCGTCCACCACTTCGACGCGTACCCAGGTGAGATCGCCGATCGTCTCCTCGTCGATGAAACGGACGCTCTTCGGCGCTCCGGCCGTGCGCAGGATCGCGCGGTCGATCACCTTTCCGTTCGCGTCGAGGCCTTCCGCCATCAGCTCGCCCGGCGTGTAGGGCAATGTCGCATACGTGCGCCAAGCATTCTCCGCCGAATTCGGTACCTCGGCATAGACCTTGCCGTTGATCGAGAAGCGTACACGCGGCGCACGCGAATGGGCTTCCGCCGTGAGGGTCTTCCCTTCCCACCCTTCGAAGTTCCAGTGTTCGAGCATTGGCCACACGCCCCACTTCTCCACCTTGATAGTCCCCCGCCAGCCGCTCGGCTCAAGGACGCAGAGGTAGGTGGGCGCGTTCGCGTTCCAGAGCGTCTCGCGCAGATGCGAAACGGGTTTGCGCCAGCCCGTCACGTCGATGTCGCCACACACCGCGCCGTGCCAGGGAAATGCCTTCGGCGTTCGATAGCCGTAGTAGGATTCCTTCTCCGTATAATGGACCATGCCGAGCGAAGCGTTGCCGAGATAGTCGATACCCGTCCACACGAAACAGCCGATGCAGGTCTTGTGAGACATGATCCGCCGCCACACGTCCACGACCGTCGTGGGGAATGTCTCCGTATAGAAGCAGAGCCGGCCCGGATCGCGCGCGCGGTCGCCGTCCATGCGATCGTCGAGGTAGTTGTAGCCGAAGATGTCGAGCTCGGATGCAATGGCGTCCATCTTGCGCCACCAGGCACGGGGCGGACGATGGCCGGCCTCCAGGTCGAAGACCGCAGCCGTGACGGGACGGGTGGGATCGAACGCGCGGCAGGTGTTTGCAAGCGCCGTCGCGTCGGCAATGCCCTGCGGGGAGGGACCGTCCTCGATCTCGTTGCCGATTTCCCACATGACGAGCGAAGGATGGTTACGGTCGCGAAGGACGGTCCAGGTGAGATCGCGCTTCCAATCGCGTGCGAAGGCGAGCGAATAGTCATACTTCATCTTGGCCACGCGCCACACATCGAAGAAATTGGCCTCGACGAGCAGCCCCTCGGCGTCGCAGGCATCGAGGAACGCCGTGCTGAACGGATGGTGGCTCAAGCGCACGGCGTTGAAGCCCGCCCGCTTCAGCTGCCGTACCTTGCGCGTTTCCGCCGCATCGAAACTCGCGACGCCCAACGGACCGTGGTCCGCGTGCACGCACGCACCGTGCAGCTTGATCGGCTTGCCGTTCAGGAGGAAACCCTCGTCCACATCCCACGCGATCGTGCGGATGCCCACCTTCAGCTTCTCGCCGTAGAAGTCGAAGTCGTAGAGGTGCGGCGTTTCGGGCGTCCAGAGGATCGGACGGTCGACCTTGTGGGTCTTCCGCACGAGCCGTCCGCCCACGCGGCCCGAAATCTCCACCGTACCGTCGAGCGCCGTCTTGACGAAGACCTCGCTCACGCGCTTCCCGCGCGGATACTTCACGAGCCACACGTGGCGATAGATGCCGCTGCCCGAATACCAGCGGCACGACGGCTGCTTCTCGTTGTGGACCGTCACCTTGAGCGTGTTCTCGCCCGCGCGCACAAGGCCGTTCGTGAGGGCGATCGAAAAGCCCGTGAAGCCGTAGAACGTCCCTTTCCCGGCGAAGGCGCCATTCACCGCAACCTCGGCATCGCGGTAGACGCCGTCGAAGACGAGTTCCAATTCGCGCGTGATGAGATCGTCGGCCGAGAGCGTGAACGTGCGCGCGTACACGCCCACGCCGCCATCGAAAAAGCCACCGTCCCCCAAACTCGGCGAAGCGGCACGCGGCGCAAAGGCAATACCCCAGTCATGCGGCACGTCCACTTTCTGCACCGCCCCGCCGTTGAGCGAAAACGCCCACCCACGGTCAAGCGAAATCCGCTCCGTCGCCATCAACATTCCACTCGCCAGCGCAAACCCTGCAAAACAGATCTTGGCAAAGTTCATATTCTTCATTTCTCCTCGACTCCCTGTGTGACAACCAACTGCGTCATATAGAGGGGCAGAAAACAATACCATCCTTGACCAACACTATCATTGCCCGACCGAAAATTCCTTCACCACCTTTGGAAGCAGGAAGGCACACCACTGCGGCAGAGACAGAACCGAATCCTCAAAACCGACGTTCCCGTTGATCAGTTTGACGCCCCACGTGACATCACGTGCATTCTCATTTCTGATAAGCGTACGAAGACTTTGGGACTTACCGTTCTCTCCCTTCACTTCAATCGGTACAAGTCTGTCTTGCGACCGCAGGAAGAAATCCATTTCCAACGTCGAGTTCTCCTTGCGATAATAGGCGAGCGAAGCCCCCGCCTTGACCAAGGCCTCGCTGACGATGTTTTCGAACAACGCCCCCTTCCACGTGCCGAGATTACGCCGGATTCGAACATCCTCTTGCACGGGCCTCTCCAACATGGAAAGGAGCAATCCGGAGTCGCCCATATACAATCGGAACACATCGTTCAGGAGATGCGCCCCGATCGGCAACTCTGGGAAATCCAAGGCCTTGCATTTCTCCACGACACCGGCATCTTCAAGCCACTCCACGCACCCCCAGTAATCTCTGTTGCCGGCCCCCTTCCGAACGGCTGCCCACTGAAACTTGTGATTGTCCTTCGCGAGTTGCCTTGGTATCGAGTCGAAGACGGCCTGTATGCGAACCGGATCAAGTCCTTCGGCATACTTCCGCACGTCATCGCGATAATCATCAAGGATGCGCCGTTGGATTGCGGGAATCTGTTCAAACGTCCCTCGGACGAAATACGTTTCCAAGACATCCGGCATACCCCCTAGTACACAATAATCAACAAACCTACGCTCCAAGGCGCCTTTCGCGGCTTCGCCGAATGGCCGATGCGCAAGAATCGGATCCAGCAATCCTGCAATCTGATCTTCCCGATAACCACACGCCCAGAGGAATTCCTCGAAATCCAAAGACCGCATCCGGATCGATTCCTGATAACCAACGCTGTAGCTCCTAATGCGTTTGAAATGCACGCCCAAAAGCGATCCGCTTGCAATTACGTCATACCGGCCATCCTGCGCGAAAAATTTTAGTGCCGTCGCGATCTCGGGGAACTCCTGAATCTCATCGAAAAAGATCAAAGTCGAATCAGCGACAAATCTGATTTCCGGGTCGACCATCGACATGTTGCGGATTATGCCTTCCACGGAAAACCCATCCCGTATGATTTCCTTGAACTCCGGCCGTTCAACAAAATTGATCTCCACAAATGATGCATACGCCCCCTCTGCAAAATGCCGAACACATTCCGTCTTGCCAACTTGACGCGCACCCTTAAGAATCAACGGAAGTCGATCTTCCCGTAATTTCCATTGTTTAAGTTCCTCGTCAACTTTTCTACGGAGATATAATACTGGTTTTTTTGATTTCATGCCAAAATAATAACATAACGAACAGTCGACGTCAATTCAAAACTATTTTTATTAGCCAATAATATAGATTTCAACCATTTTCATGAGCCAATAACAGCACCTCACACCACTTTTTCAGGCATTCCACCCGTAGACACCCAATTTTCTGCGCGGCCACGCCACGCCGTTGAGCGAAAAGCCCACCCACGTATTAACTTTCCTCATTAGCATCCCATAGGCGCAAAACCGCTTAGGCCTAAACGCCTGAATCGGCGTTTAGGCTAATCGTTTTTACGCCTATGGAATGATGTTTTCGAAGAGGTTTTCTGAAAATCGAGAGCGAGGCCTGGAAATCCTTAGGATTTGCCGCATTGCCATCCCATCGGAGACATTGTGAAAGGCAGGAAACCCTGCAAATACAGGGGTTTTGGCCTGGGCTCGCCCGATTCCCATCCACCTGCCGTCCCATACATTTCGAGGAGATGGACGACGTTGCGACGCACCCACACGGCCGCGCGGACGACGCCC
>JAZLJP010000085.1:0-11823 GCA_045617985.1 Kiritimatiellia bacterium | reverse complement strand
TCGGCGGCGGCCCAGACGATTACGGCGCCGGTGACGCTCGGTTCGGGCGGTACGTTTGATTTGAACGCGGTGGGTCCGGTGACGATCACGGGCAGCGTGAGCGCGAACACCGAGAACTTCGTGAAGAGCGGCGAGGGTACGTTGACGATCGACGATACCGCCGTTCATCAGGCGAAGAACGTGACGGTCGCCGGTGGTGAATTGCGCCTCATATCAACGGGCACGGCGAAGGCGAAGACGGACGGCACGGGCACGATCGACGTCGCCGCAGGTGCGCGCCTTGCGTTCGACGTCAACAACGGCACGGGCACGCGCAACATCATCGAGCCGACACGCGGCAAGACGGTTACCATCGCGGGCGAGGGGCCGGACGGCAAGGGCGCGCTCTACAACTACCAGAACCAGACGCCCAATGGCGACTGGGCCGGCTATCTCTCGCGCCTGATCGTGAAGGACGGCGGTGCGCTCGTCGGCGGCGGTCACATCGGCGTGCGCACGTGGGCCGACTCGGGCATCACCCAGGGCCGCGTGGAGGGCGCGTTCCCGCTCACGCTGGACACGGTGAAGGAGGCGAAATTCGGCTTCACGTTCTACGGGGTCGATTTCGCGCTCGATTCGATTCGCGTCACGGGCAAGGCCCAGTTCGAGAACGCCATCACGGGCACGATTACGAATGGCGTACACCTCGCGGACGGCGGCCAGGCGGATATCTTTGCGACGACGATGCCGGCGACGATTCCGTTCTTCGTCGATGAGGGGGCGGATGCGACATTCTACATCTGGGGCGGCACGAGCACGATCGCGACGCCGGTGAATGTCGCTTCGAATGCGACGCTCAACATCACGGGCGCGAATGCGCTCACGATCAACGGGCCGATCGTCAACAACGGTACGATCGTGCGGGCCGCGACGGCCGATGTGACGTTTGGCGGGCCGATTACGGGAACGGGCGTCTTTGAAAACCGCGCGGGCTGGTTGAATCTCATCGGCGACAAGGGCGGGCAGCCTGGCCGCGTGAAGTTGACCGGCGGCGGCGTGCGCCTCGGCAATGGCGGCACCACGGCGGCGCCGCCTGTGCCGCCGGTGTTCGACGAAATCAACGCCAACGTCCAAATCTTCGTGGGCCAGCCGCTCGTGGTCGGTGCGCAGTACGACGCCCTTGTGGCGAAGGCCGGTGAGAGCAAGAAGGATGTCTCCGTTCTCTCGGCGAATGAAAATGCCTCGGTTACCTTGAAGGGGGCCAATTGGGCGGCCGATTCGCTGACGCTGGGCAACACGACGACTTACGCGCGCTTCTGCGTGGACGAAGGTACGACGCTGGCGGCCCGGCAGATCACGATCAATCCAAACCGCCTCACGCAGGTGGATGGCATGATCGAGCTGGGCGCGGGCGGCCTGCAGACGGGGGTGGCCGGGTCGCAGGCCGCGCCGCACGCGGACCTCCAGCGCGGTACGCTCAAGGCCACGGCGGACTTCGCGAACAATGCGTCCGTCCTCGCGGCGTTCGGCATGGATCCGGCGGCGACGGGTAACAGCTACACGATCGATCTGAACGGGCACAAGGTCTCCTGGGGCGCGCTCCTTGGTGCGAGCGACGTCACGCTCACGGGCGACGGTTCGTTTGCGTCGTCTTCGACGCTGACGACGTACCCGACGGGCAAATGGACGGTCGAGACGGAGGCGACGGCCGCCGTCAATCTCGCGGGCGCGGCTGCCTTCCCCGGCGGGCTTGAACTTGCCGAGGGCGTGACGGCCACCGTGGGGACGGGCTCGCCCCTCCTGCGCCGCCGCTACGAGGGCGGCACGCTCGACCAGTGGATTGCGACGAACACCGTGGGCACCTATACGGAGCGCATCACGAACTTCGACGAGATGAATACGGCGAGCGGTTCGCCGAAGGGGACCTACTACGTCACGTATGCCGGTCAGTTCTACGTGTCGCCAAACGAGGTGGGCGAGTGGCATTTCCTCGGCGCCTACGATGATGCGTCGTATCTTGAAATCGACGGTGAGCAGGTGGGCTCGATCAAGCTGGACAACAACTGGACGGCGAAGAACACCGGCAGCCGCGAACTCTCGGCGGGCTGGCACGACTTCCGTCTCTTCATCGGCCAGCACACGGGCGGGTGGGGGCCGATCCTGTCCGGCGCCAGCGGGAAGTACGCCTTTGGCTGGACGCGGAACGCGGCGGCGAAGGATTCGCTCGATGCGGCGCTCTACCAGCCGTTCGCGCCCACGACGCTCACGATGCGCGGCTGGCCTCAGCCGACGGTGCGTTGGCAGCACGACACGCGCGCCACGTCGAACAACAACGATCTCTCCGACTGGATGGAGACCACGACGACGTATAACGGCGTCGACCAGATTTTGACGTCCGTCAAGGATCTCCTCTGCTCGACCTCGAACACAATGCTCGATTCGGCGCGCAACCGCGTTTCGGGCTATGTGTACATCCCGAAGTCGGGTTCGTGGAAGGTGAAGGGCAAGTTCGACGACAAGTTCTGCCTGCGCCTCGACGGAGAGATCGTGGTGTTTTACCCGTCGTTCGACGCGGAATTCGGTAACGACAACGTGCCGATCGAGGCGGGCTGGCATTTCTTCGACATCCAGCTCGCCGATACGTACGGCGGCTACGGCGCGAACTACATCGACGCCAACGGCCAGCGTTGCGCGGTTGCGTTCTGCGCGCCTGACGACACGCGGTATCTTGCCTTCACGGAGGACAACTTCCATCTCTCGGCGTATCTCCCGGGCCTCTCGGGCGAGACGGTGCTCGGGGAAGGTGCTACGCTCAAGAGCGACGGGATGGGATGCTGCGCCATCAACGGCGTGTTGGCCGGTTCGGGCGCGCTTGAAGGGCGGTTCGCGTTCGGTCCGCAGGGCACGTGGCGCGTGGCGGTGGGCCTGCGCGATCAGGCGAGCGTCGATGCTTCGGCGCTCGTCAACACGGACTTCACGAAGAACCTTCGGGCGATCGAGGTCGTGATCGACGGCCGTGCGGGCATTGCGGAGTATCCGCTCTGCGCGGCGGGCGAAACGACGGCCGAAGATGCGGCGGCGATTGTCGTGACGGCCCATACGGCGAACGGTCAGCCGGTATCGGGCTGGAAGGCCGTGGTGCGTGCGGACGGCCAGCTCGTATTGCGCAACCCGAAGCCGAATGGACTAGCCGTCATCCTCCGCTAAAGAACATGCGCCTCATTCGCGACTTGACGGGAATGGGGCACATGGAGTATACTGTTAGCAGATTTTCAACCGACTTCTAAGAACAAGAAAGGACGCATTCAAAATGGCCAGTAAATTGTTTTCCCTTGCGGCGGTTGCCGTCGCGGTGATCATGGCGGGTTGCACCACCGCGCCGACGTGCTCGAGCACGAAGACGGAAGGCGCGGAGAAGTTCCGGCCGCAGCTCTTCAAGCAGTTCGGCGACATCAACAACGTGCCGGACGGCCTCACGCAGGACGGGAAGGGCAATATCTACCACTCCGCCCCGAACCTTCGCGACCACGCCTATCCGGGCATCATCCTCAAGCGTTGCGTGAAGACGGGCAAGTGGAGCATCTTCGTGGCGGGAACGCGTAACCCGAAGACGGGCGTGGGCCGGCCGATGGGCCTCGAGTGGTGCTTCGAGGATGGTAACCTCTACTACTGCGACAACCAGTACAACTGCGACTCCAAGGACTACGCCAGCCGCGTGATGCGCGTGGTGATCGACCAGAAGACGGGCGAGCCGCTTCGCATCGAGACGGCGGTCGACAACATCAAGCTCGCCAACGCGATCCGCTTCTACAAGGGCGACATGTTCTTCACCGACACCTACTTCGACCTCAACCGGCCCGACGGCATCGGCATCGGCGGCGTGTACCGCGTTCCGCTCAAGGACTGCAAGGACAAGGTGGTTTCGCTGCTCAAGAAGCAGGACTACAAGAAGGACCCCTACTTCCTCTGCGAGACCCAGACTAAGGAATTGCCGGGCCGCCAGGACAACTCCGGCGCGGATGGGCTTGCCATCACGAAGGAAGGCCACCTCTACTTCGGCACCTTCGGCAGCGGCCGCTTCTACACGGCCAAGCGCCAGGCGGACGGTACGTATGCCCGTGCGAAGCTCATCTTCGAGGACCCCAAGCTGTTCCCGTGCTGCGACGGCATCTGCTATGACGAGGCGGAAAACCGCATCATCATGAGCGACAGCTGCCTCAACGCGCTGCATACGTGGTCCATCGACAAGGAGCTGAAGGGCGAGTACGCATTCGGCGAACTCTGGAAGAACGGCGATGACGATGGCGCGACGGGGCTCTTCGACCAGCCGTGCGAGCCGATGGTGTGGCGCTGCCCGAAGACCGGCAAGCGCAAGTGCATCGTCGCGAACTTCGACATGACCTTCCCGGGCCTCACGAACAAGACGAACGACAAGTTCCACACGCTCAGCGTGATCAACCTCGAATAGTTTCGTTCCATTGCCCTAAAGCACCAATCGCCCGTCAGCGGAAATCCGCTGCCGGGCGATTGTTCGTTTGGTTCGCCCGGCTCGGTAAGGTTTTTCGCAAAATCCACGCCGATTTCGCGGTTGATTTTTTGCGTCAAATTCGCTATAATAGAAGTTCAATTTTCAAAGAAAAAAGGATTAAGGAGTAACCAGAGATGGCGATTATTGGACAAGGCCTCGTGCTGATGGTAGCCGGCATGGGCATCGTGTATCTGTTTTTGGCGGTGCTGATTCTCGTGACGAAGGTCACGATGGGCACCGTTGCGAAGTTTGACCACATCGTTCCGCAGGAGGCGCCGAAGAAGGTGGCGAAGAAGGCCGCCGCTTCGGATGACGATGCGAACATCGCCTTGGCCATCGCCGTTGCGCTCGGCTGAGGATGCTCCTTTAACACTCTTTTAGAAAGGTAAGAAAATGGCAAAGAAGACAGTCAAGTACATGCTCACCGCGTTCCGCGACGGCTTCCAGTCGGTGGTCGGCGCCCGCGTTCTCTCCAAGGACTTCCTCCCGTGCGTGGAGGAGGCGTATGCCGCCGGCGTGCGGTGGTTCGAAGCGGGCGGCGGCGCGCGCTTCCAGAGCTGCTACTTCTACTGCCAGGAAGATGCGTTCGACGTGATGGACGCCTTCCGCAAGGCCGCCCCCGAGGCCGACCTGCAGACCCTCAGCCGCGGCGTGAACGTGGTCGGGCTCGAGAGCCAGAGCTCCGACATGATCAAGCTCCATGCCCAGATGTTCAAGAAGCACGGCATGAGCTCGATCCGCAACTTCGACGCCTTGAACGACGTCAACAACCTCAAGTGGTCCGGCCAGTGCATCCACGACGCGGGCCTCAAGCACGAAGTCGTTGTGACGATGATGGGGCTGCCGCCTGGCATCGACAACAAGGGCACGCACACGCCCGAGTTCTATCGCGATACGCTCAAGAAGATCATGGATGCCGGCATCCCGTTCGACCGCGTGGCGTTCAAGGACGCCTCGGGCACCTCCACGCCCACGACCGTCTACAACACGATGAAGCTCTGCCGCAAGCTCCTCGGCGACAAGGTGCACATCCAGTTCCACAGCCATGAAACGGCCGGCAATGGCGTGGCGTGCTACCTCGCGGCCCTCCGCGGCGGCGCCGACGGCCTCGACCTCTCGATGGCCCCGATGAGCGGCGGCACCTGCCAGCCCGACATCATCACGATGTGGCACTGCCTCGACGGCGATCCCGACTTCCAGTTCGATTTCGATATCAACAAGATCAAGAAGGCCGAGGATGCGTTCAAGAACGCGATGAAGAAGTACTTCCTCCCGCCGGAAGCGATGAACGTGAACCCGCAGATCGTGTGGAGCCCGATGCCGGGCGGCGCGCTCACGGCGAACACGCAGATGCTGCGCGACAACAACATGATGGACAAGTACGACGACATGATTGCCGAAATGTACGACTGCGTGCGTCTCGGCGGCTTTGGTACGTCGGTGACGCCCGTTTCGCAGTTCTACGCGCAGCAGGCCATCCAGAACGTCATGTTCGGCAAGTTCAAGAAGTTCTCGCCGGGCTATGCGAAGATGGTGCTCGGCTACTTCGGCAAGACCCCTGTTCCGCCGGATCCGGAGATCGTGAAGAAGGCCGCCGAGTTCATGGCTTCCTCCGAGCTCACGAAGCCGTATTCCACCCCGACCACCAAGACGGTGCTCGAGATGAACGATGCCGACCCGAAGAAGGGCGGCAAGGTCGCGAAGAAGATGCTCGAAGACGCGGGCCTGCCCATTACGGACGAGAACATCTTCATCGCCGCCTCCTGCAAGGAGAAGGGCATCCTCTTCCTCAAGGATCCGTCCAAGGCGCCGATGGGCTGCCGTTTTGCGGATGCGGCCCCGAAGGCCGCCGGCAAGGCGGGCCCGAAGACGGTGACGATCGGCGGCAAGGCGTACGGCGTTGAGATCAAGGCCGACGGCAAGGCCGTGGTGAACGGCAAGGAAGTCGCGTTCACGGTGGCCGACGGTCTCGTGAAGGCCGCGCCCGCCGCGGCGGCTCCCGCAGGCGGCCAGGAAGTCAAGGCGCCGGTGCCGGGCACGATTCTCCGCGTCACGGCGACGAATGGCCAGAAAGTCGCCAAGGGCGATGAAATCCTCGTGATGGACGTCATGAAGATGGAAACGCCGGTCACGGCGCCGTGCGATGGCACGGTCACGGTGACGGTGGCGGCGACGGATAAGGTGGCGACGGGCGATACGCTCGCGGTCATCGGCTAAATCGATCAGTTTCTAGAAAGCCGGGCATCCTAGAGCTTCTCGCGTGCCCGGCCTCTCTAGAAAGGAGGTTCCTACAATGAAGAAATTTGTAATGGCACTCGCGCTGCTTCTGGGCGCTTGCGGCGTCTTCGCCGCCGAGGCTCCGGCTCCGACCGCGCCCCAGGGCAATTGGAAGCAGACGCTTCAGAAGGTGAAGGACCTTAAGGACGATACCGGCCTTGCCGGTTTCGCGAAGAAGGAAGCCCCCGCCTACATCACGGGCAACTTCGACGAGGCGGATCGCCCTGCGAAGAAGGCATTCTCGGCGAATCGCAACGGCTACTATGACGCCAAGCTCAACTGGCATGGCGGCTACTTCGATGACGTCGGCACGTTCGTGGCGGGCCACGAAGTGAAGACGCTCTTCGGCATGCCCTACGGCGTTGGCCAGCTCATCATGATTCCGATCTGCCTGGTGCTTCTGTACCTCGCGATCGTGAAGGGCTTCGAGCCTCTCCTCCTCCTGCCGATCGGGTTCGGCGGCCTCTTGGCGAACTGCCCCTTGGCGGGCGTCACGGCGCCGGCGATGATGCATGACGGCATGATCTCGTTCCTCTCGAGCGGCGTGCCGGTGATGTCGGGCGGCATCGTGGAGCCGGGCGGCTTCCTCCACTACTTCTTCAAGTTCGGTATCGATACTGGCGTTTTCCCGATCATGATCTTCATGGGCGTGGGCGCGATGACCGACTTCGGCCCGCTGATCGCGAACCCGAAGAGCGCCTTGCTCGGCGCAGCTGCGCAGTTCGGCATCTTCTTCGCGCTTTTCGGCGCGCTTGGGATCGCCGCGATCTTCGGGGCTGACTTCTTCGGTTGCAACCCGCTCTCCGCGGCCGCCTCGATCGGCATCATCGGCGGCGCCGACGGCCCCACGGCCATCTGGCTCACGAGCCGCCTTGCGCCGAACCTCCTCGGCGCCATCGCCGTGGCGGCGTACAGCTACATGGCGCTTGTGCCGATCATCCAGCCGCCGATCATGAAGGCGCTCACGACGAAGGCCGAGCGGGCGATCAAGATGCCGCAGCTGCGGCCGGTGAAGAAGATCGAGAAGATCTGCTTCCCGCTCATCGTGCTTCTTCTCTGCGCGATTCTCCTGCCGAGCGCCGTGCCGCTCATCGGCGCTTTGATGCTCGGCAACCTCGCGAAGGAAGTCGGCCCCTCGGTGAGCCGTATCGCGGATACGATGTCGAACGCCCTCATCAACATCGTCACGATCATGCTCGGCCTTTCGGTGGGGTCGAAGCTGGCGTGCGAGAAATTCCTCTCGGGTACGACGCTCGCGATTCTCGCCCTCGGTCTCTGCGCGTTCTGCGTGGGTACGGCGGCCGGCGTGATCATGGCGAAGATCATGAACCTCTTCTCGTCGAAGGACAACAAGGTGAACCCGCTCATCGGTTCCGCCGGCGTCTCGGCCGTGCCGATGGCCGCGCGTGTTTCCAACAAGGTGTCCCTCTCCGAGGACCCCACGAACTTCATCCTCATGCAGGCGATGGGCCCGAACGTTTCGGGCGTGATCGGTTCCGCCGTGGTGGCGGGCGTTTTGTACACGCTCTGCCGCTAAGCGCCGCTCGCTTGAAAAGAGCCGAAGGGTTGCCTGGTTCCCCGGGCAACCCTTTCGCTTTTTTTAGCGGCGGCTTTTTGGTATAATACCCGAACGAGGGACAAGCGGTTATGGATGATACGTGGCTCGAGACGGCGTTCGTGAACTGGCACGAACCGCTTCTGAAATTGGCAGCGCGGATGTTGAATCCGGCGCTTGCTGCGCGTTTCTCTCCGGAAGACCTCGTGCAGGAGACGATGCTCGCCCTGCGGAAGGACGACAACGCCTTCCTGCGCGACGAATCGATCCCGCTCTACATCCGCCTCCGTTCGGCTCTCGTGCAAACGTCGAACGACTTCAACCGTCGCCACCTCGGCGCCCAGAAACGTGACGCGCTCCGCGAGACGGCGCCGGTGGACGAGGAGGGCGCCTCGCTCATCGAGCTCATCCCCGATACCGCCACTTCGCCGCTCTCCCGCCTCGCGCGCGACGAGCGCCATGCGCTCCTTCGGCATGTCCTCACCACGCTTTCGCCCGCCGATCGCGGCATTCTCGAATTGCGTCATGTGGATGCGCTCGGAAATCAGGAATGCGCCTCTCTCCTGGGGATTTCCGAAAAGGCGGCCTCCGTACGCTACTGCCGCGCGCTCCTGCGCCTGAAGGAGGCGCTTGAAAACTATTCGGAGTTTCGTCCATGAACGCCGCGCCCGACCTCGATGACCTCGTGGAGGAGTTCCTCGGGCGCCTTCAGCGTGGCGAGGCGGTGGACGCCGAATCGTTTGCCGCCGCCCATCCCGAGCAGGCGGACGCCTTGCGCGGCCTCCTTCCGATCCTCCTCGACATGGAAACGGTTTCGCGCCGTCAGGATCCGGTGCGCGCGGCATCCCCGGCTGCGCCGCCCGAAATCCCCGGCGGCGACTACCGCCTTGAACGCGTGCTCGGCCGCGGCGGCATGGGCGTTGTGTGGGAGGCGCGCCAAGTTTCGCTCGATCGCAAGGTGGCCGTGAAGGTACTGGCCGCGCCGGCGCGTGCCGCCCAGGGGGCGGACTTCGTCAAGGAGGCGCGCATCGTCGCCCAGCTCCATCACCCGAACATCGTCAAGGTCCACGGCGCCGGTCCCTGTGCGGATCAGAAACGCTATTGGTATGCCATGGAACTTGTGGAGGGAACGGAACTCGGCCGTGCCTCTTTCTCCGATACGCGTGCGCTCGTGGGGGCCGTTGAACAGGCGGCCCGCGCCCTTGCCTATGCGCACAGCTGCGGGGTTGTGCACCGTGACGTCAAACCGGCGAATCTCATTCTCGATGCCGCCGGCACGGTGCGTGTGACGGATTTCGGCCTTGCCGCCGTGTTGACCGACGAGGGCGCGCCCGACGAAGGCGCGCGCGATGGTACGCTGCGCTACATGGCGCCCGAGCGCCTCACGGCGGGCGTCGCGTCCTTTGCGGCCGATCAGTATGCGCTCGGCGTCACGTTGTGGGAACTGCTCATGAAGCGGCCCGTCTTTGCCGCGCCTTCGCCCACGGCGCTTGTCACGCATGTGCAGGAAGGGCCCGTTCCGCCGCTCGAAGGGGTCGATGCCGACCTTGCCGCCGTCGTCGCCAAGGCAACGGCCCATGATCCCGCCGCCCGTTATGCCGATATGGCCGGCTTTGCCGACGACCTTCGGCGGTGGCTCGCCCATGAGGCGGTAATCGCCTCGCCGGCCTCTCTTTTTCGTCGGCTCCGCCTCTGGACGCGCCGCAATCCGGCCGCCGCCGCAGGGGCCGCCGCGGCGCTTCTGTGTGCTGTAGCATTCGTCGGCGCGCTCGCGGCCGGCTATGTGCGGACCTCGGCCGCGCTCAACCTCGCCGCGCGTAATGCGGCTTTGGCCGACCACGCGCTCGGAGATGTGTTCCAGCACATGGAAGCGGAACCGCCTTCGCGGCGGAATGCCGAATTGATGAGCGCTTTGCTGCCGTACTACGGGGAACTTGCGGCGAGCGGCAATCTCGCCTTGGCGAAGACCGTGGACGCCAACATGGCGCTCGGCATTTGCGCGCTTCGCAGCGGCGACTATGCGCAGGCCGAGGCCGCGTTCCGCCGGCTTGCCGCCGTGCAGCCGACGGCGCGGAGTTTGAACCTCCTCTCCGAGACGCTTCTGCGCCGTTCGAACGTGGAAGAGGCGAACGCGCTCGCGCGCCGCGTGAAGGACGAGTTTGCCACGTCGCCGAATCCCGACGACCGTTTCGAAGCGGCGCGGGCGCTTGTGGCGCTCGACCACCGCCAGCGTGCCTCGCGCCATCGCCGCCAGGCGTTTGAAATCGTACGTGACCTCTTGACGCTTGCGCCCGCGAATCCCGAATACCGGTTTCTGCATGCGCTCCTTCTCGCGGAAACGCCGCAGCTCGGGAGGGGCGATATCGTGGAACAGCCGTTCGCCGCGCTCGCGGCCCTTGCGGCGGATTATCCAGACCGCTCCGACTATGCGCTCGCCTTTGTGCGTGCGGTGACGCGGCGGATGCGGATGGGGGCGGGGAAAGGGAACATGGTACCGCCCGCCGCCGATCTCGAAGCGGCACTTCTCGCGGCGGATCGTCTTCTGGGGCGCCAGCCGAACGTACCTGACGTCGTAGCGAGCGTACTCGCGTTTCGCAATGCCTTTGTTTCGCATCTTCGCCATACGGGGGATACGAAGCGTGCCGTACTGGAGCGCACGCGCACCTCGGGCATGCTTGAAATGCTCGCACACAATCCCGAAACGCCCGATGCGAGCCGGGCGCGCTTCACGGGATCGGACGGTACGCAACTCGACTACCGCCAGATCGTGGTGGGCGATCGCGAAGCCGAGCCCGTGACGCTGATACTCTTTCTCCACCATCGTCCGCAAATGGGCCACGATAACGCGCTCCCGCTCACGTCGCCCGCGTTGCGCACGCTCGTCACGCGCGCGGAAACGGAGAGCGGCCGCACGGTCTTTCTTGTGCCGCAGTGCCCGAATGGGCGCGCCAACGCCTGGATCGGCACCTCCCGGAACCACCCCGATCGTCTGCTCGCAACGGTGGTCGAATTGACGAAGAAAACGGCCGATGTCTTCAGGGCTCCCACGAATCGCATCTTCGCCGTTGGTTCGGGCGCCGGCGCCGCCGCCTGTCACGTTCTCGCCACACGCCCCCCGCCCGTCGCCTTCGAGCGCTTCCTCCTCGCCGATCCTCTCCCGCCCGGCAAGCGCGCCCTCCCCCCGAAAACCGCCCCCTTCACCCCCGCCGAAATCGACAGATTGTGGGGAAGCGGGCGATAATGGGGCGTGTGAGGCCTATTGACTGTCTGGCTGCTATTTCAACTTGAGTTTCCGCGAAATCAGGCAGAGGAGGACGCCGCAGAGGGTCGTGCCGAGGAGCAGGCTGATGAAGATGCCCTTTTCGCCGAAATTGCCGGCGAGGGACCCGATCTGCGCGGCCGCGAAGCAGGCGATGCCCGTCACTGCGACATGCCAGCCCATGATCTGCGAGACCATCCGCTGCGGCGAGAACGAGGTGATGAA
>JAZLJP010000084.1:0-8460 GCA_045617985.1 Kiritimatiellia bacterium | reverse complement strand
CGCTGCGTGATTGCGGTTTCCGAAGGTGTCCGTGACGGGAACGGCGAACTGCTCGCGACGAAGTTCACGGGCGGCGAGAAGGATTCCCATGGCAATGCCCAGCTTTCCGGCACGGGAGCGCTCGGCGATTTCCTGTCGCGCATCGTCAAGGAGAAGGGCGGAGTCAAGCGCGTTCGCGCCGACACGTTCGGCTATCTCCAGCGTTCGTTCCCCGGCATCGCCTCGAAGGTGGACCAGGAAGAGGCCTTCGGCGCCGGCTACACGGCCGTTGCGGGCGCGCTCCAGGAGGCCGAAGAGTACGGCGTGATGATGGGTACGCTCGCCATCGTACGCAAGCCCGGCAAGAAGTACGGCGTGGATTTCTGCGGCAAGCCGATTACCGAGGCGGCGAAGTTCACACGCTCGATGCCGAAGGCCTACATTGCGAAAAACGGGCACGACGTCACGCCCGCGTTCCTCGACTATGCGCGGCCGATCGTGGGCGCGCTTCCGCCTTGCGAGGTGCTGTGACCGTTGAAGCCCATGCGAAGGTGAACCTCACGCTCGAAGTGCTCGGCGTGAGGCCCGACGGCTACCACGACCTGCGCAGTATCGTGTTGCCGATTTCCCTCCACGACGACATTTCGCTTGTGGCGGCACCTGCGGTGACGGCCGCCTTTGCGCCCGAGGGCCTTTCCCCCGCGACGCAGGCCGCCCTTGCGGCGCTGCCGATCGAGAAGAACCTCGCCTGGAAGGCGGCGCATCTTCTTCAGCAGGTGACTGGTGAGACGAGGGGCGTTGCCATCACCATTACGAAGCGCATTCCCGCCGGCGCGGGGATGGGGGGCGGCTCGGCGGATGCGGCGGCCGTCCTCAACGGCCTCAACGCCTTCTGGCGGCTCGGCCTTTCGAAGGCGCGGCTCGTTGAACTGGCGGCGGAGATCGGAAGCGACGTGCCGGCGCTGACGGCCGGCGGGCCCGTTCTCATGGAAGGGCGGGGCGAGCGCGTGACGCCGCTTGCGGAATCGTCCTTCGCGGGCTACCCGATTCCCGACCTCGCGCGGCTCGTCGTTTTCACGCCGCCCGTTTTCGTTTCCACGCCCGCCGTCTTCCGCGAATTCCGCGCGGCGGATCGCGGCCTCGGGCCGAACGACCTTCAGCCGGCCGCTTGCCGCCTCCATCCCGAAATCACCGCCGCTCTTGCGAAGCTCGCTGCCGAAGGATGCGAGGGCGTGGCGATGAGCGGCTCGGGCGCGACGGTCTTCGGGTGGAAGAAATCTGTTTAACTGGCTACATAAGGAGGGAACCATGCGTTTCTTGGGATTGGCGGCGGGAGCCGCGTTGGCGCTGTCGATGTTCGGCGCGCCGGAGAAAGTCGTTTGTACGAACGCGCTCACCACGGCGTGGGGGCGCGCGGTGACGGCGGAGAACGCCTGGCGGGAATACCCGCGGCCACAGCTCGTTCGCGCGAATTGGACGTCGCTGAACGGCTACTGGGATTATGCATTGACGTCCGTCGCGACCGACGAACCCAAGCGCTGGGACGGGCGGATTCTCGTGCCGTTCCCGATCGAGTCGCCGCTCTCCGGCGTTGCGCGCCGCGTCTCGCCCGAGGAGCAGATCTGGTACCGCCGCACGTTCACCGCCTCGCCGCAGCCCGGCACGCGCACGCTCCTCAACTTCGAACGCGTGGATTTCCGCGCTTCCGTTTTCGTGAACGGCGAGGAAGCGCTTGACGTGCCGCATGAAGGAGGCAACGTGCCCTTCAGCGTGGACGTGACGGACTTCGTGAAGGCGGGCGAGAACGAGCTCAAGGTGCTTGTGTGGGATCCCACCGATACGCATCTCGGCGGCACGGGGAAGCAGGTGCTCGAATTGCGCACGTGCTTTTTCGGCCCGGTGAGCGGCATCTGCGGCGGCGTGTGGCTGGAGACGGTGCCCGCGACCTACCTTGCCGACTACCAGGTGAAGACGGACGTCGACCGGCGCACGGTGACGATCGTCCCCGACGTGAAGGGCGCCGCCTCCCGCGCGCGCATGACGGTGTGCGTGCGCTTCAACGGCAAGACGCTTGCGACGAAGAGCGTTCCCGCAACCGAAGCGGCCACGCTTGACCTCCCGGCGCCGCTTCACCTTTGGTGCTGCGAGACGCCGCATCTCTACGATCTTGCGATCGAGGTCGCCTCCGACGGCGCCGTGGACCGTACGACCGGCTACTTCGGCATGCGCAAGGTGGAGACGAAACGCGATGCGCGCGGCATCCGGCGCGTTGCGCTCAACGGCACGTTCACCTACCTGCTCGCCACGCTCGATCAGGGCTGGTGGCCAGACGGTCTCCTCACGCCGCCCTCCGAGGCGGCATGCCGATTCGATGTCGACTTCCACAAGAAGGCGGGCTTCAATGCCATCCGCAAGCACATCAAGATCGAACCGCGCGCGTTCTATGCCCATTGCGACCGCATCGGCGTAATGGTGCTTCAGGATATTCCCTCGTGCCGTTCGGATGCCGTTCAGGGAGATCTCGTCTACGCGAACAAGCGCTATGGGTTCTACCGTCAGGAACTGAAGGACTGTGTGGACCATCTGCGCAACCATCCCTCCATCGTGATGTGGAACCCGTTCAACGAAGGGTGGGGGCAGCCTTCGGCCGACAAGACGCGCCATGTCAACAAGTGGCTCAAGCGCTATGATCCCTCGCGCCTCGTGAACGGGCCTTCGGGCTGGAACGACTACGAAGGCGGCACGGCCCTTTCCTACACGCGCTGGTCGTATGCGGATGTGGCGGACGGCACCGTCTATACGGATTGCGTGGACCTCCATCACTATCCCGATGCGCGCATGCACGCCGCCGGCGCGAAGCGCGTTTCCTTCCTCGGCGAATTCGGCGGGATCGGCGTGGCGCTCCGCGGGCACGTTGAAAATCCGAAGGGTTACGGCTATGTGCTGCGCGAGGAAGGCGACCCCGCCTGGCGCCGCGAACAGGCGGCGCGTTATGAGGCGCTGGTGCGCCCGCTCTACGATCTCGCCCGCCAAGGCCTCGGCGGCAGCGTCTTCACGGAGGCGCAGGACCAGTTCTGGGAACTCGGCGGCTTTGTCACCTTCGATCGCGCGATCGTGAAATTCGACTACGCGTTTCTTCGAAAGCTCCACGAGGGCGTGATCGCCGCGGCGCGCGAGGCGGCTGAAACGCCGCTTCCCCCGCCGCCGAGCCCGTCGATCGCCTGGACCGCTTCGCCCGTTCTCGACCATGGCGAATGGCCGCGCCTCCACGTGCTCGCCGACGGGCGCTATGCGCTCACCTACTCGCGCGTCGCCTCGAAGGAGGCGCCGCATTACGACTACGCGCTTCGCTTCAGTTCGGATCAGGGCCAAACGTGGTCGCCCCTCCAAACCGTCTTCGGCCACTTCACGCGTCCTTTCGGCGCGACGAACACGGTGGTCTACGCCATTTGCAATCCCGAGCTCACGCAGCTGCCGATGGCGCATCCGCAGCATCCGGGGCGGCTCATCGCCACGGCCAATCTCCGGCCGGGGAGGGGGGCCTCGTCCATCGGCTTTTCCGTTTCAGACGATGCGGGCCGCACCTGGAGCGCGCTCAAGCCGCTTCTTCCCCTGTCGGGCGATCCTGCGGCGATTGCATCGCGCCGATGCTGGGAGCCGTTTGTGCAGGTGTTGCCGAACGGCACGCTTCATCTCTATTACACCGACTTGAAGCCCACGCCGGGGAAGGCGCTTGAGCGCACGGTGTCGCTCTTCGTTTCCACGGACGGCGGCGATACGTGGAAGGGACCGGATGTGGCGATTTGCCGGCCCAGTGCCTGGGCGGGCATTCCGAGCGCGCTCGTGTGGCGCGACTGGCTCTATGTTGCCCATGAGGCGACCCCCCAGGGGCAGCGGGGCTTGTTGGCGCGGCCGTTCATTTCGCAAACGTCGCTCGCGTCTCCCTGGCGCGCTGCCTCGACTTCGTTTTACGAGGCGCTCGCCGAACCGACGCCGAAAGGAATCTACCGTGGCGCGCCGTATCTCGTGGAGACGGCCAACTATTTCGTCCTTTCAGCGCAGATGGCGCAGTTGCAGCCTGAGCGGTCGGTGTTTCACCGGACGAAGTTCGGCGTGTGGGTGCTCCCGAAACGCGCCGTGGGGCAGACGGGCGAGCTCAAGGGGTTCGTGCCGGTCGCCAATCCCCTCGGAACGGCTTTCCCGATCGTGTGGAGCGGTCTTGCGCCGCTCGGCGGCGATGCGGTGATGGCCACATGCCAGCGCGGTGCGGATATCCTGCTCGTGCGCGGCGAGATCAAATAAAAAGAGGCGCCCCGAGCTGCGGGGCGCCTTTTCTCGGCCTTCAGTGTTGCACGAGGGCGAGCCAGTCGGCATTCGCGAGTTCTTCGGCGCGTGCCGTAGCAAGCTCGATCGTCTCCTTGTGCCCCGCGCGCAGGAGCGGCTGCGCGAACGCTTCGGGCGGGAGCGTGGCGTCGTTCTTGAAAATGGCTCCCAACTGCTTGCGCCGATGCTCGAAGGCGAGTTTCGTCGTACGATGGAAAAGGGCGCGTGTTTCGCTTGAAAGACCGTCGTTACGATGGTGCCGAACAAGCTTCACCACGGTCGAGCCGATTTCGGGCCGCGGCCAGAAACAGCTGGCGGAGACCTTGCGCACCGCCGCGACGTCGTAATCGAGCTGCGCCCAGACGCCGGCGAGCCCGCGCGTTTTCGAGCCGGGGCCGGCCGCAAGGCGGTCCGCCACTTCCGTCTGCACGAGAACGACGATCGTTTCCGGCGCCGAGGCGGGCGGCGGCAGCGAAAGGCGCTGCACGATTTCGAGAAGGATGCGCGTGCCGGCCTGGTAGGGGAGGTTCGACACGAGAAAGGGGAAGCCGTCGCACGAACCGTCCTTGATGAAATCAAGCGCGTCGCCGGCGCGCACGGTGAGGGCGGCGGGCGAGCCGAGGGATCCGGCGAGGCGTTCGGCGAGCACGGGATCCTTCTCGATCGCCGTCACCTGCGCCCCGCGGCCGAGGAGGCCTTCGGTGAGCACGCCGAGGCCGGGGCCGATTTCAAGGACGCGCGGCGCCGCCTCGGGCGGCGGAAGCCCCGCCGCGTCGATGATCGCCTCAAGCGCGTTGCGGTCGATGAGGAAATTCTGCCCGAGTACTTTGTTCGGGTGGAAGCCGTGTTCGAGGCACCAGGCCTTGACCTCGCGGGGACTCGTGAGATTCATTTAGTGTTCGCTCGGCGGCGGGTAGATTTTGATGAAGGCGTCGGCGCGGAGGCGTGCGATCCATTCCTTGTAGAGGACTTCCATCTCCTGCTTCTTTACGTTCGCGGCGATGTCGTTGTAGGCCTCGGCGAACGAACGCGTCTGGTCCTTCGTTTCCTCGATCTTGCGTACGATGAAGCCCCAGCCGTCCAGATTCAGAAGCGGCGAGGTTTGGCCTACCCTCAGCTTTTTGATGGCGGCGGCGATTTCGGGGCGGAAGGCCTCTTCGGGCTTCACGTTCTTCCAAAGGCCGCCGTCCTTCGCGTGCGAGTCGCTCGAAAAGGTCTTGGCGAGCGAGACGAACGATTCGCCCTTCGCGAGACGGTCGAGCACTTCGCGGGCGCGTTTTTCCACCGAGGGCATCTTGTCGTCGGCCGGCGGCCTGAGCAGAATCACGCTCACCGAGGTCTGGGCCTTCATGTGGTAGCGTTCGGGGTGGAGCTTGTATTCGCGTTCCATCGCGGCGGGCGAGGCTTCGGCGTTCTTTTCGACGAGCTGGAAACGCATCGCCTGCACGATCATCTCGTCGCGGATCTGGTTGCGCCAGTCCGGGAGCGCCACGCGCGACTGCGCGAGCGAGGACTGGAGCTTGTTCATGTCGCCGCCGAAATTGTCCTTCACGATTTCGCGCACGCGGTTATCCACGATCCATTCCTGCATTTCGAGCTTGCGTTCCGCGGCCGCCCGCAGGATGAGACGGCGGTTGATGACGGATTCAACGGCGTTCGAGTAGGCCTTGCTGAAGTCGCCGGTGGCCATGAGCGCGCCCGTATGGCGCATCTCGGAAGCGACTTCGTCGATGGTGATCACGTCATCGTTCACCTTGGCGGCAAGACCGTCCAGGGTCGCCGAAAACGCCGCCGTCGCCGAACAAAGGCCGGCGAGGCAGATAAACTTCGAAAGAGAAAGTGTTTTCATGGCGAAAAGAATACCATAACTCCCGCGCACGCGCAAGCGAGAAGTTGCTTTGCAGGTAATCGGCGCATCTGAGTTTTTCATCACGTCACCTCTTTGCTAAAACGACACTTATACCCGAAGAGCTATTTTTCTTGGATTGTGGCTAGAGGGTGAATGTGGTATACTACTCGCGTTAAAGGAAAGGATCGGGGAGAGGAAGGCGCAATGCGAGATCTGGAGCAACAGCGGGTTCAGGCGTTCAGGGACGACTGGATGTACGCGAAAGGATCCGGGAAGGGCGAGGGCCAGACGTTTTGGAACGCGCTTCTCGGAGAAGTCCTCGGCGTGCCCGATTTGAAGGAGGCCATCCAGTATCCGATTTCCCCGGCCGGCCTCGGGGAATCGGAAATCGTCGCCCGTCTTTTCGAGCGCTATCGAAAACTCTGTTTGGGCGAAAAGGGCGACGGGAAATGATCACCGAACTTTCCACCTTCCAGGTCAATGCCGTCTACGCCTGCGCGGCTGCGGTTGGTGCGTCGCTTGTCGCATACGGTGTCGCACGGGGAACGAAAATCCTCGCCGGCTCTCGACATTGTTTCCGTGGAGGTCGATGTGGGTGAGGGTGTGGTCAGGATTGGCGCGGAGCTTTCGAACTACGGCTCGACGGTGGCGTTTTCTGATGTCCGTGTGGTGACGACGGACAGCCTGACGGACGGGACGTGGGTGACGATCGCCCCGATGGAGGTCGGAATGATGGGGAATGCCATTTCGGTCGTCGTCCCTGTTGCCGGGTCCATTCGGTTCTATCGGTTGCAGGTGGGGGACGGCCTTGGACGCGCTGCCCTCGGGATGTTCAATGTCGGTGTAGGGGCCGATGTGCCCGTGGCGATGCCGTTGGATCCAAGCGGCGATGAAGACGGCGACGGCGTGGGCAACGGCGACGAGGACGTTGCAGGGACCAATCCCCTCGCGCCGGACACGGACGGAGACGGTTTGACCGACGGTGAGGAGCTCAACGTCACGCATACGAATCCGTTGTATGCGGACACTGATGGAGATGGTATCCCGGATGGAGACGAATGCGCGGTCGGAAGTGATCCGAATGTCGATCTGCCGGTTTCGTCCTCTGCTCCGGTCTATGAGATGCTTGGAACGTATTCGGTCGACGTGCAGTACCAGACGCCGACCACCGACGGTTTTTCGGTCTACGGCATTTCGTGGCCGGGCGGTACGGGCACGGCCGCCGAGCTCGCGTACGACGTCAACGGCAGCTATTGGAGCAACGCCTTCACGATGGTGGCCAGCGGAGCCGCCTTCAAGGCGCTCAGGAACGGCCGCTATGCGTTCCAGATCGCCGCCGACGATTCTGCCGGCATTCAGATCGGTAGCGGGATAGGCGTGTCCGCGTCGTTTCCTGATGCGACGCCCGGAGCCGTGGCGAGCGGCGTTCTCGCACGGGATACGAGTTATCCCGTCGTCGCTTCCGCAGCCAGTGTCGGGGGGCCGGCAAAGCTTGAGTTGCAGAAATGGGGAGAATATTCCCCGGTGGCGAATCCGCTTTCGATCGACAGTGAATGGATCGGGCTTGATCGGACGCTCGTTCCGGTTGGGCAATATGAATCTCCTTCGGTCCACTGCACGATTTCAAGGGATCCGGCGCTGTCGTCAAGCCCCGTGGTCTGGCGTTATGCGGGAACCTGCAACCGCAGGGCGGAGGCGACCGGGACGCTGTCGCTTTGGACGACCAGCCGGGAACGCGCCAGCTCCGCCTGTCGCGGCGAGACCGTGACGGCCTACGTGACGGATGGCGTCCCGGATTCGGTTCACTTTACGGTCTTGAAGCTGGAGGTCTGTGTCGACGGGCTGAACGAACAGCAGGAGGAGGAGATCGGCGCCTTCGTCGGGAAGGGCTCGGCCGACGCGACCGTTGCGTTCAGCTGCGAGCCGGACGATTTGCCCCCCTGCGAATACGTGGCGATCGAGACGACGGGGAGCGCCCAGCTCCTTGAAGTTCTCGCCTCGGGGGAAACGGTGGCCGCGTCTTCCGCCTATCGGGCGAATGAGATCGGAAGCCGCCGGTTTGTGCTGCGCGGCACGTCTGCGTCTTCAGTCGATGGAGATGGGACGGTCAGGATATCCCACACGGCCAGCGAGGCACAGGACCTGGCGAAGTTCACGGTAGTGGAGGTGGACATCGCCGCGTGCGATCTGGATCATGGTTTGCAGCAGACGGTGCCAGAGACGGAAGAGGAAACGGTCGGCGCGTACATCCACTACAACATCGATGACGACGATGCCAGCGGCATCTGGACGCCGGAATATGTGAAACG
>JAZLJP010000083.1:0-7775 GCA_045617985.1 Kiritimatiellia bacterium | reverse complement strand
TGCTTCCGGCGCAAGACCCCCCCCCGGGCCGCCGCCTCGCCCCTCTTCTGCCCCGCGCCCCCGCCCCCGCCCGCGGCGGCGCTCCGCCGCGACAACCTGCACCTGCCGCCGATCTTCTGGCTTGAGCCCTTCATCCTCC
This sequence comes from Kiritimatiellia bacterium, assembly GCA_045617985.1. Lineage (GTDB taxonomy): Bacteria > Verrucomicrobiota > Kiritimatiellia > RFP12 > UBA1067 > RUG572. Next base: position 7,636 of record JAZLJP010000083.1, on the reverse strand, counting down.
TCGCCCTCGTCGCCGCGGCCCTCTCGCCGCTCATGTGGAAGCGCGGCGCAGGAACGCTCCACGTCCTTCTCGACGCCTCGCCCTCGATGAGCGCCGGCTCCCCGACTTCCGCCGCCGCGCGCGCGGCCGCCGTCCTCGCCCAAGAGAAGCGCTGCCGCGCGAAAGACGCCGTGCGCGTGCGCACGTTCACCTCCACGCGCGATCTCACCCGCGCCCTCGCCGCGCTTGAATCCGCGCGCGCCCCCGAGGACGAAATCCTCGTGCTCACGGACCTCGCGCCCGCTTCCCCCCTCACCGCGCCCGGCCTTCGCTGGGAAGCCTTTGGTACGAGCGCCCCCAACCTCGCCCTCACCGCCGCCCGCCGCCTGCGGAAGGCCCCGGGCGAAGAAAGTCTCTTCCTTGAAGTGCGCCGCTTCGGCGCCGGCCCCGCCACCGTGCCGCTCACGATCGGTTCACGCGCGCCGATTCCGCTCGCCTTCGACGCGGAAGGCCGCGCCCGCTGGCGCGGTACCCTCCCCGCCTCCACGAAGCCCCTTTCCGTTTCGATTCCGCCCGATCAGCTCGAGGCGGATAACCGCCTCACGCTCGCCCCGCCCGACGTCCCCGCCGTCGAAACGGCAGTCTGCGTCACGAACACCCGCCTCGCCGCGCTTGTCACGCGCGCCCTCGACGCGACCGGGTTCGTGAGCGGAATCGGCGCCCCCGAAACGGCCCGGCTCATCATCACGGACGATCCCGCCCGCGCCTTCCCGGCCTCCGCCTTCCGCCTCGTCTTTACGCCCGGCGGCACGCACCTCACCTCCGGCCCCATCTGGACCGATCCCGGCTCCGAACTTCTCGACGGTCTCTCCCTCTCCGGCGCCGCCTACGCGCTCGCCCCCACCCCCCTCGAAGGTACGCCCATCGCCTTCCTCAAGTCGGCCCCGCTCATCACCGCCTCCACCAATTTCTGCGCGCTCGCCTTCGCGAATCCCAACCACGCGTTCTTCCGCTCGCCCGCATTCCCCGCGCTCGTCCAGAACGTGCTCTCGCTCGTTCACGCCCGCACGCGCCCCACGCCGCCCCCCGCCGAAACGACCGAGAATCTGCTCGACGAAGAGGAATCGGATTTGACGCGCCTCGCGACGGTGAGCCTTTCGACCCCCGCGGCCATCCCCGACGACGTTCAGCACACGGCCTCCATCGCCTGGGTTCCCGCCCTCCTCGCGGCGCTCGCGCTCCTCGCGCATTTTTTCTTCATTCGCCGCCGGGCGACGCTCGTTCTCCTCGTGCTCGTTCTCATCGCGCTCGCGCGGCCGATTTGGCCGAAGGCGGAAAAGAGCGGCACGCTCATCGTCGTTGCCGATCGATCGCATTCGATGCCCGCAAGTGCCGCGAAAGACGAAGCGCAGATCCTCAAATCCCTCTCGGCAAGCCGCCCCGCCCACGCCGCGCTCGGCGTCGTTTCCTTCGGCGCCCAGGCCGTTGTGGACAAGCGGCCGAGCGCGAGCGGCTTTGAAACCTTCGAGCAGACGGTCGATCCCGAAGGCTCGAACCTCGCCGCCGCGCTCGAACGCGCGACGGCGCTTGCCGACCCCGAAAGCGCCACGCGCCTTCTCGTTTTATCGGACGGGCTCTTCACCTCCACAACCGCCTCCCCTCGTACGCTCCCTCTCGACACCTTCCTTCTCACGCGCCCCTTCTCGCACGACCTTTTCATCTCGCGCCTCGACGCCCCCGCGCGCGTTTCTCCCGGCGAGGCGATACCCCTCACCGCCTGGGTGCAAAGTACGGAAACGACCACCAACACCTACGCCCTCCTTTCCGGCACGAACGTGATCGCCCGCGGCCGGCGCGCCTTCAAGCCCGGCTTCACGCCGCTCGTCTTCCGCGATCGCGCAGGCCGCGGCGGTCTCAAGCGCTACACGCTCGTGATCGCCCCCGCGGCCGACGATACGTGCATCGAAAACAACCAGGCGAAGGCGCTTGTCACGGTCGAAGGCGAGCGCGCCCTTCTCTTCCTCACGGATGATACCCCCTCCCCCGCCGCCGCCGCCCTGCGCGCGGCCGGCTTCAAGATCGATTCCCACCCGGCCTCCACCTTCCCCACGTCGCTCGCCGCGCTCGAAAACTATGCCGGGGTGATCCTTGAAAACGTGCCCGCAAAAAAGGTGCCCACCGAGCTCCAGCGCAGTCTCGTCTCCTTTGTCACCGATCTCGGGCGCGGCCTCGGCGTGACGGGCGGCGAACAGGCCTTTGGTCCGGGCGGCTGGTACAAGAGCGCGGTCGAAGACGTGCTGCCCGTCTCGCTCGAGCTGCGGCAGGAACACCGCAAGTACGCGCTCGCCCTCGCGCTCGTTCTCGACCGGTCGGGTTCGATGAGCATGCCGCTTAGCAACGGCCGCACGAAGATGGACATGGCGAATCTCGGCGCGGCCGGCGCGATCGATCTGCTCTCGGGTGCCGATCAGGCCACCGTAATCGCCGTCGATTCCCAGCCTCACCTCATTGCCAAGCTTCAGGACGCCACCGAAGTGCAAAAGCGGCGTGGCGACATTCTTTCCATCAAGTCGGAAGGCGGCGGCATCTTCATCAAAGAGGGCCTCCTCGCCGCCTTGCGTCAACTTGAAAACGCCACCACGGCCCTTAAGCACATCGTCGTTTTCGCCGATGCGAGCGACGCCGAAGAACCCGGCGACTACAAGGAGTATCTCGCGAAGGCCCAGGCGGCCGGTATCACCGTGAGCGTGATCGCGCTCGGGAGCCCCTCGGATTGCGATGCCAATCTCCTCAAGGAGATCGCCCAACTCGGCGGCGGCGAATGCTGGTTCGAGAGCCGGGCCGAGGAGATTCCGCGCCTCTTCCTGCAGGATACGTTCCTCACCGCGAAAGCCGTGATGTGCACGAATCTAACGCCGCTCAAAGTGACGAGCGCCCTACGGCAAGTTTCGGATCATCTGCCCGCGCGCCTTCCCGCGATCGGCGGCTACAATCTCACCTATATCCGGCCCGATGCCGAAGGGGCGATTTTCACGGAAGACGATGACCACGCCCCGCTCCTCGCCCTGCGCCGCGTGGGGCTCGGCCGCACGCTCGCGTTCACGGGCGAACTCTCCGGCCCGCACGCTCCGCCGCTCATGACCTCGCCCCACGGCCTTGAACTTGCCGCCGCGCTCGCGCGATGGGTTCAGGGCGAAGCCACGATCGAAGCGGGCGGCTTCACCTACGAACGGAAGCTCGTGCCGGGCGGGATGCGCGTGACGGCAATCGCCGACGACGAAAATCCCGCAACCGTCCTTTCGCAGGCAGGGCTCCCGCTCGTTATCGTCAAAGACAAAGCCGGGGAAGGGCCGCGCCGCGAAACCGCCACCTTGCGCTGGGAATCCGCCGATACGCTTTCGGCCTTCATCCCGCTCGCGGGCGATGAAACGGCCTTCCCTGTCATCCATCCGCCGCAGGGAAAGCCGATCGTGCTCCCGCCGATCATGCTCCCCTATTCAAGCGAATACCGGCGCGGCGCCAATCCCGGCGAAGGCAAGCGCGCCCTTGAACGCCTCGCAAGCCAAACGGGCGGCCGCCTCATCGCCTCCCTCGACGGCCTCTGGGACGCTCTTCCCACCACGCGCCGCGCCCTCTCCCTTGCACCGGCCCTCTTCCTTCTGGCAGCCCTCCTCTTCCTCGCCCAGATCTTCGCCCGCCGTCTCGGCATCGGACTCACCTGGTCCTTCGCCCGAGCGCAAAACGGCAGGGAGGCCGCCCCGCGACCGCCGCAGGCGGCGCGAGACGCAGGTCCGGCCAACGCTGCGGAAGGTACAGCTAGTGCCGCAGCAGAAAAGAAACAGTCCACGCAGCCCGAGCCCCCCACGGCCAGCGCCGCCGCAATCGCCCAAGCCCTCGCGAAGCGCCATCAGGCGAAGTGACCTCTCACACGTCGATTACGTCTTGCGTGGTGCCGCACTTGGGGCAGAAGCGCGCACCGGCGGGGAGCGGAGCGCCGCATTTGTGGCAGCGCTCGCCTCTCGCCGCAGGCGGCGCGGCACGGCCCGCCGAAGGGTCCGCGCCATTTCCGCCCGTGAGGGCACGAATGATCTTAATCAGCTGCGGGCTGAAAAAGATCACCAAGAGACCGACGACAAGGACGATTTGCCAGAATCCGGGGTGCATAGCGGGCCTCTTCCCCTATTCCGATTTCGCCGGCGAAAAGATGAACGTGCCGGCATTGAGCGCCTGCTCGATATGCGCGGGCTCAACGACGATTTCCGGAATATCGGAAACGGCCTTGGCCGTGGAGGCCGTCGTACGCGCCCTCTCCCACTGAGCGCGTTCAGCGGCCTCTTCCTTGGCCTGCCGGAGCGCCTCGTCGTAGAGCGCCTGCCATTCGGCCTTGCGCGCGGCCTGGCGGTCTTCATCCTGCTGGCGCTGGCGCTCATTGCGGCTGAATTCCTTGCGGGCCGCCTTGTACTGGCGCGGCACGTAGATGAGGCCCTCCACCGTACGCTTGATCGTGCCCTTGTCATAGAGGAAGTGCGTGCGTTTCTTGGACGGCGTGAAACTCGAAGCGACAGTACGCTTCCCCTTTTCCGTCGTCACGCGCTCCGCCTGCATCTTCGCCGCCGCGGCAACAACGAGCTTCTTCACGGCAGGCCGGAACAGATCGCGCGTAATCACCTCGCCAAAACCGACCGTTCCCACGTTCACCGTAACGCCCTTCTGGGTGACGAATGCCACGTTCCATTTCAGCGGCGGAGGCGTCATCTTGTAAACCTTCACCGCCTTCGCCGCGTCTCCGTAAAGATGCTCGGCGATATCGAAATTCCGCCCGTCATCCGGCACGGAGAATTTATCCGCGAGCGCATTCTCGCTCCGCTTCGAGGCCTTCAAAAGCGCCTTGCCGTCGCGCAAGACGAACCAATTGGCCTCCCCGCTGAGGTAACGCGTTTGAAAGAGCTCGAAGGTCATCGTTTCGATCACGTGGTTCTCGCCGAGCGTCTTCACGACTTTCGATCCGCCCGCCGCAGCCGGCAGGATTTCGAAGATGCGGCCTTCGCCGCCTTCGCCCGGCACAAGGCACCAGGTGGGCTCGTTCGCGGCGGTGCCTTCGGTCCACATCTCGGCCTGCGCGCCGATAAACGCCTGATCGGCATCTTCGAAGCGCGTGATCTTCGCCTTCTTCTCGGCGGTCTTCTTTTCATCGGCCGCCTTCTGGGCGGCCTTGCGCGCCGCTTCGGCGGCTTCGGCCTTCTCCGCTTCCGCATCGGCGGCGGCCTTGTCCCTTTCGGCCTGCGCGGCTGCGGCCGCGCGCGCCTCCTCGGCCGCCTTCTGCGCGGCAAGCTCGCGCTGGTAGTTCAGCATGCGCTTGCGCTGATTGTGCTGGTTGGCAAAATAGATCATGGTTCCGATGCCCGCGACAACGAGCACAAGGACCACGACGATCAAGGCCGAACCGTCTTTCATGCGTCTTCTTTTGTCAACCATCGCCCGCCTCCTTTCAAGTGGAAGAATCAGAGGAACTTCTTATTCAATTCAAAGCCGAAATCCTTGGCGATCCGCTTGAGCTGCGGCACCTGAATGGCGCTTTTCTTCATCGCGCCCGTCGACTGTGCGCGGATGCGAATCTCGGCGGCCTTTTCAACCGTATCCATAAGCCCGAAGCACCGATCGAAATCCTTGCCTGAAACGAAGAGCCCGTGGTGCACCCACACGACGATGTTGTACTCGCGCATCAGTTTCGAAGTTGCCTCGGCGATCGGGCCCTTGCCCGGCACCATCCACGGCACCACGCCCACGCCTTCCGGGAAAATCACCGGGCATTCCGTCATGATTTCCCAAAGCGCGCGCGTGAACACCTTGTCGGTGGGCGGCAAGACGAACGTGAGCGCGATGAGATTCACGGGGTGCGCGTGGTAGATCACGCGATGGAGGCCGCCCGTCAGTTCCAGCTTCACCTCGTGGTTCTTGAGGTGGCTCGGGAATTCGCTTGTCGGCCGCCCCCCGTTCGCGAGGCCCCACCAGATGCGGTACTTCGTACCCGTCTCATCGATCTCCACGATGCCGAAGGCGTTCTCGGGGTCGCGCATCACGTTGCGCATGTAGCCCGTCGTGCGCGTGACCATGAAGAATTCGCCCGCGAGCTTGGGAACGCGCTCGAAAATCTCCTGCCAGTCGCTGGCGGCCTTCTTCTGCACCTTCTTGACATTCGCCGCTTCCTCCTTCGTGAGACGATAGCTGAGGTTGCCGCCGTTCATTTCATGCCAGCCCTTGTCCACGCCATCCTGCGCGAGCTGCATAAAGCCCTTCGTGCAGGGCATATCGAGAATCTTCATTGTTCTAACCTTTCTTTTAAATTACAAATCGAGAGCGGCGACACTTGGATTTTTCGCCACCGCTTCCACAAGCGCCTTCATCTTTTCCGGGAGAAGATTCACCGCATCGAGATCGGCGAGCGCGCGCCATTCGAAGGCGATCCAGTCCTCGCGGGCGACGGCGGCCGTATCGGCCGGCACCTCGAGCGCGTAGACGAGATTGATTTCGGCATGGGGCTTCCCATGCTGCAGGAACTGGTTTTCAACGACGCCCAAAAAGCGTCCCGCCGTGGCTGTAACGCCCATCTCCTCCTGCATTTCGCGTACGAGCGCCACGCGCCCCGTCTCGCCGAATTCGATGTGCCCGCCCGGCAGATAGGTGCTCGCGCCGCCCTTCGCGCGGCAGAGGAGCACCTTGCCGCCCTGGAGGCACACCCCGCGGGCGATCGTCTCAATGCCCGCAAGCTCGTATTCCGGAAAATCCATTCGCCTCTCCCTCCTCGCGAAATCAGTTGAAGGCCGTTGCGGGCACCACTTTCACCTTCATGCCCTCGCCCAGCTTCTGCACGCCCTGAACGACGATGCGTTCGCCGGGCTTGAGCCCCTTTTCCACGTGCACCTTGCCGTCCGCACGGCGGCCGAGCGCGACTTCGCGAAACGACACCGTATGATCGGCCTTGCAGATCCACACGCCCGTCGCGCGGCCGCTCTTCGCAACGGCCAGCCCCGGCACCACCGGCACGGGCGCGGGATCGGCCTCATCTGCGAGCACCGTCACGTAGGCGTTCGGCACAAGCGCGCGCGACGCGTTCGAAAACTGCGCGCGCACGATGAGCGTGGCCGTTTCCGCGCTCATCTCGTTATCGGAGAATTCCCACGAACCCGCTTCGGGATAGATCGAGTCATCCGCAAGCCGCAGGCGCAGGCGGCGCGTATCGCCCACCTTCGCGCCGCGTGCGGCGGCGTTGCGGCTCCAGGCGAGATAGGCGCGGTCCGTAATCGGGAAACACACGCGCACGGGATCCGTTTGCACGATGCGTGCAAGCGCGCCCTTCGTGGGCGAAACGAAATCGCCCGCATGGCGGAGCGTCTTGCCGATACGGCCGGAAATCGGCGCGCAGATCTTCGTGTGCTTCAAGTTGAACGCCATCGAGGCGAGCTTCGCCTCGGCCTGCGAAACGGCCGCCTTCGCGGCGCCGAGCGCGGCCTGGTCTTCGGCAAGCCCCGTTTCGGCGGAATCGAGTTCCGTCTGCGTGATGCCGCGCGCATCGGCGCTCTGGAGCCGCTACAGGTAGCGCTCGGGACGGTCCACCGCCGCCTCGGCCTCGCTCACCTTGGCGAGGGCGGATCGTAGC
>JAZLJP010000082.1:0-3603 GCA_045617985.1 Kiritimatiellia bacterium | reverse complement strand
ATGTAGCGCGTTGCGGGAGATGATCCTACCCGCCTCCGTGACGACAATCGGCAACAGTGCCTTCAGCGGATGTAGCGCGTTGCGGGAGATGATCCTACCCGCCTCCGTGACGACAATCGGCAACAGTGCCTTTGACGGATGTAGTGCGTTGCGGGAGATGGTCCTGCCAGCCTCCGTGACGACAATCGCAAGGCGCACTTTTAACGAGTGTCGGTCGTTGGGGCGAGTTGAGATTTGGGCCGATGCCCCGGACTTTGGAGAGCTGCCATTTCGTTACTGTACATCCTTGACGAATGTCGTATTCCGGGGTAATGTGGCCCCGAAGAAAAGGATCAATGCAAGCAGTATTTCTGATATCTTTGGTCTTACGCCAAATGATTTGGTCGTCTTGGTGAAAGCGGGTTCGAAGGGTTGGACGGGTGATGAAAATTCAGATGAAATTCCGTCTCAGTGGACGCTGTCGGATCATCCGAGTGATCCTAAGCGTCGGATTTCCTTCATTCCGGTGACGGTGACGTTCTCGCCGTTGGGCGGCACGGCGACGGGGGCGCTTGATTCGTATGTTCCCCGCACGGAGTTCGGTGCGTCGCTGCCGACGGCCAGCTGGGATGGACATGTGTTTCTCGGCTGGTTCACGGCGGAAGACGGCGGGGAGCAGATCACCGCCAATTCGCGCGTTCCCGACGATTCGGCTACCTATTATGCGTACTGGTGGGAACCGACGGCAAGTTCGGTTTGTATCACGTTCGACGCGAATGGCGGTTCGGTCAATCCGTCGAATGCGTGGTATGAAATCGGCGAGCCGTTCGGAACCCTGCCGTCTCCCGTTTCTGCGAACCGCACATTCGCGGGCTGGTACTATGTGACCGCAGGTCAGAAAAGGTTTGTTGAACCGACGACGGCCGTGCCCGCAGACGTCACCTTGTTGCAGGCGAAGTGGTTGGACGGATGGGCGCGGACGATGTCTGTGTCCTCTGTCTCCAATAATTCGGTGACGCTGACCTTTGACAAGCCCGACGGCACCAACTACACGCTCTGCGTGGCCTACGGCAATGCCGATGGCGGCGAGAACAAGTACAAGTGGGCGTCGTTCATCCGGAACGTGGCCACGATCGAGGGCAACCAGACGACTTTCACCTATCGTTTGCCGAGCGACTTTACACGGGGCATGTTTTATCGCTTCTTTCTGTTGCAGACCGAGAATCTGCCCTACGAGCGGGAGTTGATGTACATCGCCTCGACCTCAACTGCGTATGGCACCGGCCAGGGCACGCAGTTCATCGACACCGGGATCGTCGGCAAGAGCGGCACCAGAATGGATGCCAACTATGTTTGGCTCGCGGGCAATGACAGCACCATTCTGGGTGCGCGCGCGGGCGACACCCGATACTACCTGAGTCACATGTTCAACAACACGGACTGGTACTTTGGTTACGGCTCCTGGATTACTGCCGAACAGGACGCCGGCTATAAAGCCGGTGACGCCTTCCATGTCGTCTGCGAACTGAAGAAGAACTTGCAGACGCTTGAGGTCAATGGTCGGCAAATATACCGTAGTACGGCCGCGGAGGTCTACGACACAAAGCTGAACATGTATGTTTTCGGCTGCAACTGGGACGGGGCGCAGAGAGTGGGCATCAAGGCGCAGCTTTTCGATATGAAGATCTGGCAGGACGACATCATGAAGCGCAATTATCATCCGGTCGCCCTCGCGAATGGCGAGGGGGTGCTCTATGATGACGTCACGGATGCGATCTTCGCCAATGGTAGTTCGACTCCGTTCGTCTTGGGCGAGGCGCCGGACGAGGAGAACCGCCGCGGCATTGTCCGGGCAATGTCGCAGGTACTCGAAGTGGCGAACGACGAAGAGGCCGATGTGCCGGTCACCTCCTACTGGGAAGGCGGGGTGGACGGGGATCTCAGCAATGACGCCAACTGGCGTTCCATCAACCGCCTCGGCGAGGAAGTGGCGTTGGCGCCGGGCAGCACCACCGTTGTGCATTTCAGCGGAACGGTGAATGCGAGTTGGGCGAGCGCGTCCGGCACACTCGGTGCGGCAAAGATCGTCTGCGATGACGTGCGTCTTGCCGGCAACTGCGACTGGCGCGCATTCGGGGCGGCGTCGTTCGAGGGCAATCTTGATCTGAATGGCTGGAAGCTGCAGCTCTCGGGGCTGACGGGTACGGGCGCGATTACGGATCGTCCGTTTGCCGTGGCCGACTACGAGGCCCTTGACTACATCGAGTCGACGGGCGGCAACTATATCGACACCGGTGTGATCGGTGCCACGGGCGCCACAGCGGAAATCGACGTGATGGGATTTGACATGTACTACGACAGTTGTGTGGTGGGGTCCCGCACGGGGGGCACGCGCTTTCTGCCGTTCTGGGGTTTGCGTAGCCGCATTTGCTTCGGCTACAAGGATTTCAAGGGTGGTGGCGTATCCTCCCCCGGTTTCCCGAACGACGATTTCACGCAGGGCAAGCGGTATGTCGGCTACAATCGCATGCGCGACGGCAGCCAGAACACGTACATGAACGGCATACGGACCTGCAACGGCACCATTGAAGGTGAATACAATACGGGTAAGACTATGTATATCTTCTGCATGAACTACGATGGCAAGGCAGATTATTTTTCCAAGGCACGGTTGTATGCGGCGCGGTTCTACACGGGCGGCGGGGCGCAGATGGTGCGCGATTTCGTGCCGGTGAAGCGGACCCAGGATGGCGCTCTCGGCCTCTACGACAAGGTGGAGGGGGCGTGCTACGCCAAGCAGGGGGCGGGCTCGTTTAGCGCGGGCGCGGCGATTGCCGCGGCGACGGGGCCGGCGGGCGAGTTGTGGGTGGAGGTCGCCGAGGGCGTGACGAGCGTGAACACGAATGTGGTGATTGGGGGAAGTGCGAGGCTGGTGAAGTCCGGCAAGGGCGTCTATCGGACGATGGTCCAGAACCAGACCTACAAGGGCGGCACCAGAGTTGCGGACGGCATCTTCGACCAAGGCGTCACGAGTACCTATGACTCGATGCCGTTGGGCCAGAATGACGTCACGGTCGTCTTCGACAGGGTTGCGGACGTCGCGTGGGAAGACGGGTACCACTTCACCTGGGAGACGCGCCCCGCGAACACCACGTTCACCTTGTCGCCGGCGATGCAATCCAAGGGGTTCGTCCTGACCGAGGAGTCGGGCGGTATCTTCATCAAGCAACTGAAATTCTACATTTTCCTTCGTTAGTCGAGCACGGGTAGGTTAAGCCTAAAATCCTGAATTCGTGAAGGTTGCCCCTTCGCTGGCGCTTCGGGGCGACCTTCACGAATTGACAAGGCGCAGGGGGCCGTTTGAAGCGTCAAATTGCTTCGTCCGGGAGGCGTCTTGGGCGGAAACGCGCGCTCAAGACGCCTGTTCCGGCGTTTCTGGGGGATGCAAGGCCGCATGAGGGCGTGAACCGTCGTCCCGGACGCGCGTCCGGGATCAGTTTCCTCGTTTTCCGCCTTGCGTCCCGGCCGGCAGGACGCCAGCCTTGCGGCGGTCTTCATGAAGGCGTCGGGCACGGGGCAGTTCCTGCCGGGCCGCAGGTACCGCCGTCCGCCGGGGGTAAGGCG
>JAZLJP010000081.1:0-7373 GCA_045617985.1 Kiritimatiellia bacterium | reverse complement strand
GCGGATCGGCCCGATCTGCCGCAGGAAGCGATTCGAATGACGGTGGAGCGTGCCGGAGAGGATCGACAGCTTCTTCGCCTTCGCGTCGGCCACGGCCTTAAGGAATTCACGCAGACCGCGCGGATCCGTGGCGATGGGCTTTTCGGCGAAAATGTGCTTGCCCGCCGCCACGCAGGCCTGCGCCTGGCGCGCGCGGAAGAGCGGGGGCGTGCAGAGGAGCACGATTTCGCAATCCGTCGCGAGCACGTTCTTGTAACCGTTCGCTCCTCCGAACGCGCGTTTCTCGTCAACGCCGTACTTCTTGCAAATGACCTTCGCCTTCTCCGGGAAGAAGTCCGCCGCCGCCGTGAGCGCCACCTCGCACCCCAGCCGCTGCGCGGCATCCATGATGTTCTGGATGGCACCCGTGCCGCGGCCGCCGCAGCCCACGAGCCCCACCTTGAACACGCGCTTCGCCGCCCCCAAAACAGCCGGCGCCGCCGCAATCATCCCCGCACCGACCACAAAATCTCTCCGCTTCATTTCCATAACGTTACTCCTTAGGATTCGAACTGAACAACGCAGTATAGTATAACACAAAAACGCCGTTTTTTCACTCTGGTTTACCAGACGGAAACAGGGTTGACCAATTTGAAATCGAGCCTAACGCCTCAAGGGCGATGTGCCGCAACGGGCGAAACACGAGATGGGAATGGGGCAGTCCTGAACCCCACCTGCCTATTCGAGGGTGACGTAGGGAGGATAAGAATGAATGGTCACCTCGGCGCTACCACCCAACGAACGATTTCGGTTCCAACCGTACATGATCGTTCCCTGCGGCAACCTCTGTTGGACGAGCGGACCGGAGGGCTTCCCCTGTTCCGGCACCCACGGGCGAATCCGCACGGCGGGACGCCCATACGGAGCCGGCTCTAAGCCATAGAGCCGCGTGATGACCGATGAGGCGGCACCCGAAAACATCGCATGGTTGTGCGAATTCATGGCCCCGCGGTACGTCCACTGTTCCCACAGCGACGTCGCACCCGTCTTGAGCATGTAGCCAAATCCGGGATATTCGGGTTGCGTCATCAAGTGATAGAAGAGCGCGTGTTCACCGGCATCGCAGAGAACGTCGCCCAGATAGCGCATGCCGTAGATGCCGACATTGATGCGATCGTGATCGACCGTATGGATCGTCTCGACAAGCTTCGCCGTGACGGCGGCCCGTTCCGCCGCCGGCACGAGGCCGAACGCGAGCGGCAGCACGAACGTCGTCTGCGAACCGTCGCCGTAGGTCTTTTTCACGGGATCGTAGAATTCGGCGTTGAAGGCCGCCACGGCGCGCGCGCGCAGCGCACGATACGACTGCGCATCCGCCGCGTGGCCGAGAGCTTCTGCCGCCTCGGCGGCATCCTCTAGCATCTTGCAGAACAACGCCGAGTTCACGAGCGGCACGTCGTTGTGAAACCCTTCCCACGTGCCGTTGTTCGGCGCGCACCAGTCGCCGAAGCCGGTCGGACAAATCAGCTTCGGCCACTTCTTGACGTCGTCGGCGATCTGGTCCTTGATGTTCGCATAGTTTCGTTCAAGGATGCTTTTGTCGCCTGTGGCGCGATAGAGACGCAAGGGGAGCGTCACCTGGTCGCCGGCCCAGTCGGGGTTGCCGTGTTCGCCGCGGATGTCGTCCAGCCATTTCGAGTAGTAACGCGTCATCTCGAAATTCAGGATGGCCGCATCCTCATAGGCCTGCGAATCCATCTGGCAGGGTGTGCGTTCATCGCGCATGGGGCAGTCCGTCGGATAGCTCATGAAGTTGCTGAGCATGGAATTCTGGGCCGCCTGCATGTAAGCGCAAAGAACGTCACGGCCAAACACATCGAATGTCTTTTCGACACGGGCCCCCACGGGGTAAAAAGACAAATCACCCTTCGTGGGGGATGGTCCCGGCCAGCCGGTGATTTCGACATACTGAAATCCGTGATAGGTGAAACGCGGCACGAATTCCTCAACCCGGCCTGTTCCTGCGAGCGTAAAAACATCCGTGGAAGCCGCACCTCGGTTCGTCCAGGGATCGATGTTTCCGTCCTTGCCCAACAGCTCGCTCGTTCGAAGCCGAATGGTCGTTCCCTTCGGTCCCTTTACCTTGATCCCAACAACCCCGGCTCGGTTCGCAGGAAACTTGGCCACGAAGACGCCAGGTTTCGTTTCCCTGATCCATTCAGGCGAAAGACGGGGGCCAGATTCGATTTGCGGTGTCCCATTGGCCACAAGGCGCGGTGACTCGCTTGCGGGTAAGACGGCGACAGGCCCCCACCCCTCCTTCTTTCCCCAACGACTGCACCAAAAGGGATCTGCCAACCGCGCATCGACCGTCTCGCCAGAATAGATTCCCGTTCGGACGATTTCGTTCGTCAGCTTCATCTCCCACGAACCGTCCGTCACGATCGTTTCGCGTGAACCGTCTTCATAGAGAATGCCTAAGTGGAGGATGGCGCGCTTCGATCGTTCCCACCGCCACCCCCAGCGCGAAAAATCGTCCGAATAGCCAGGGGCCAACCAGATGCCAATCGTATTGTCGCCGTTCTCTCTCAATAGCCCCATCACATCGTAGGTGTCGAAAAGCGCCGCGCGCCCAGGTCGCGTCATGCCAGGAGCGAGGGTCCGCCAAGGCACAACCTTTCGTTTGTTGAGCCAAAGCTCGTAAAAACCGAAACCGCAAACCGAAACCGTCGCGTTGCGAATAGGTTTGTCGGGCAGACGAAACGTCTTGCGCAACTGCGGCGCGTTCTTTGGGATTTCAGCCTTACACAACAGAGCCTGACCTCCCGCCAGATGCAAGGCCCCGTTTTCGATGCGCCCCCCTTTGAACAGCCGTGGTCCCGTCCCCTTGAAATCGTCCCGCAGGAGGGTTCCGTCGTCCGTCTTGAGCGTCACCTCATGGACGAACGCCTCCTCGACATCGGCCGTACGCACCCCGAACGTCCCCTCCGGATACTCACGATCCGTGCAAATATGTACCAGAACGTCGTCCAGAAACGTGCGAATCGTCTCGCCGGAAGTCACGACGCGCAACTGGTGGGGCTGTTTCCAGTCGAGTCCCTTGGGGAAGAACCCGTTCAGTTCAACCGGCTTGAAAAAACGGAGTTTCCCCTTCGCGCCAAAGACGTGCGGACGTAGCAGCGCGCCCTTTTTCGGTTCGAGTCCCGTGTTGATCTGCCACAGGTAGCCGAGGCGATCGGCCTTCGTACGAAAATAGACGCCGAAGGCATCCTTCAGCAACGTGAACTTCACCGTGTAGTCGAAATTGGTCCAGCTCCGCTCGTAGTTCGGTTCGCCGACCCATTGCGCACCTTCCCAACCCGCCTCATCCTGCAGGGCAACGATAAATTCCTGCCGTCCTCCCCATTTCGTCGCCGCCGAACCATCCGCATGGACAAGCCGTACCTTCCACCAGTACCTCAAACCAGGCGTCAATGCCGGTCCGTCATATTGGCAGGAAAAAAGGTCGTTGGTTACCACGCGTCGCCAGACAAGTTCATCGTCACTTTCAGACTCCCCCTTATGCGAATGGAATGTTCCCACCTGCAATTCGGCGCCGAGCGGCCTGACCTCAAGCTCCTCGCCCGTCAACGCCCATGTGAAACGCGGGCGCGCATTCGCCACTCCGCTTGCATCGGCGTACTCCAATCTATCACACCGAATCGGATCTCTCACCTTCAAGTTCGTCGTGCTCAAAAAAGGCAAGGGAATCTTTTCCCAGATCCGAACCGGTCCGAGCAGACCGGCGTCGACGAGCGGCCATTGGGCGGCGTCAAAGGGCTTGTAGTTGCGCCCGACAATATTGATGTCGCCGAAAATCTTCCATTCGACTTTCCGCCGGTCCAGGTCGCGGATGCGGTTCGCCGCCGTACTCGTCACCTCGATTTCAAGGACGTTCTCGCCGATTTTCAGCACCTTGGCCGGAATCGCGAATTTATAGGGCTTGCGGATCCGCGCCCCGAGATCCTGTCCGTTCATCCGAACCCGTGCCGAATGGCAGACCTCCCCAAGGTCCAGCTCAAAGGGCCCCGTCATTCTTTCTTCAGGAGGTGGCACCTTAAGCGGCTTCGAGACGACGCCTTTGCCGGACACAGTCGTCGCTCGCTCAGGGTAGATTCCCTTTGGCGGTTCCCACTTGAAGGTCGTGCGGTAGCAGACAGTGCCACTGAACGGATTTTCCGTACCATCCTCATTCCGCGACCACGAAGTCAGTTTCGCCATCGTCCGCGGCCAAGGGGACTGTCCCCCCGCAGTCTGTCCCTCCGCAACCAACGGGGACTGTCCCCCCGCAGTCTGTCCCTCCGCAACCAACGGGGACTGTCCCCCCGGTATCACAGCTGTCGACGCCACAGGTGGCCCGCCACAGACTGGAGTCAATGTCCACGGTCCAGGCAACTCGACCACCCGCTTCGACGAGGGGGACTGTCCCCCTCCGTCCGCAGGGGACTGTCCCCCTCCAGCCACAGGGGACTGTCCCCCTTCTTTGCTGAGCCAGAACCAAATGCTCTCACCCGCCGGCAGCGAGAGGGATAGTCCCCCCTTTGTCGGCAAGGGCTTGATATCGCCCGTCATCGGATCAAGGATCCATGCCTTCGTAAATGGAGCCGTCGGCACATAGCAACCCTCCACGTGCTGTTGTGAATTATTGACAACGAAGTAAAGTGTATCCGTACCACGGCGGAAACGCCGATAGGCAAGCCCTGACTCCTTTGTAAACGGCTCACAACGGCCCACCTGCGCCACATCGGCACACCCTCCAACCACTTTTGCGGGGACAGTCCCCCTAGAAACGGGGACTGTCCCCGGAATCGAGGCGAGGGTCTCGGCGAGCGACTTGCGTGTGGCGGTATCGGTCTTGAGGCCCGGCACATCGATTGGACGGGGGCCGTCGAAGATGATGCGATAGCCGTCCTTGGAAAGGCGGGCCAGCGTCTGGGCCGTGGCGAGGGGCATCGTTTCACACGCAGGAATGACGATCGTCTTCCAATGCGACTTCGCCGCCGGCGGGAGGGTCGTCAACAGGCGGTCCGAAACATAGTCGAACGAAACACCGGCGTCGTAGAGCCGCCGGGACAGGATTCCGAATGGCTGGCCGGCGAACCACTTGTTGTGAACAGACATTTCCTTCACGTACCCGTCGGGCGTACGCCAGAAGTCGTGGATCGGCCAGTAGACGAGCACGTCTTCATCGGGCGTCGAGGTCTGCGCAAGAGACTGTACGCGCGTCACCCACGCATTGAGTACCTTGGCATCCCGCCAGATCGGGTTGCGCGGATTCATCTCGAGCGACGCGTAGAAGCACCACCCCGGCCAGGCGGCCTCCACGGGCGAGTAGCAGCACCCGTGGTAGAAGACATGGTTCACGCCCGCCAGCAGCAGCTGGTTCAGGAACACCTGCACCTCATCCAGCGTCGCGTTGAAATGCTCGTTGATCCATGTACAGCTCTCACTCGCGACCTGAGGCGTCCCCTTCAAGTGCGCGGCCGACGAGGCGAACTTGGAGACGAGAATGTCGCGGTCGGTATTGAACATCTCCGTTTCCGGAATATCCGCCAGCGCATAGAAATCAAGCCAGTTCGCCGGTGCCCCATGCGCTTCGTTGCGCGTCTTCATTCCCCGGGCGCGGCACCAGTCGGTCCACACCGTGAACGTATCGAGAACGAGATCAGACAGCGTTTCGCGGTAGTCGTGCTTAACGCGGCGGATTTCATCCGCATCGCCCACTCCCGCGAAAGCCGCGAGATGGTCGCGCAGGTCGTAGCCACGTTTCGTTCGGAAGGCCTCGAAGAACTTCGGCGTCCAGGCGGCCCCGTAGTATTCATAGGAATCGTGGTACATGCTGCGCGGCTTGGCCGCCTCCGAACGATCGAACGCCGTCGTGAACGGTGCGAGATGGGCGTGCATGACCTCCGGCGAGAACGGGTCCATCATCGGCCCCCGGCCCGTCGTCGGCGCGCGCTTCACCAGCATGCCGCTGGGATAGGTTGCCAAGATCAACGGACGCCCCTTCGCGTCCTTGCCCGTCCACAGGACCTTCGCGCCCTTCTTGAGGCGCTGCGGATCCCTCTCACGCTGAAGACGCCAGATTCCCTGTTCGGGTGTGAGCCAGGGGCCACCAAAGCACCAGCCACACCCCGTGGAAAGGTCGAGCTCCAATCCGTGTCGCACGGCGGACTTCTTACCGGCATTGAACAACTGCGTCCATTCTGGCGAGAGGTACTTCACTTCCTTGTAGCGCGCATCCTTGACCTCGTAGATCGGAATCGCGTGGAACCCGCCGAAACCCGACGCCTCGAAATCCTTCGCCTGGCGTTCGAGCCCCGCCGCATCGACGGCATTACCCATCCACCAGTTGTAGCACCAGGGACGCATCTCGTTCGTCACGGTCGGCCAGACTGGTTCGGCACCACACAGGCACGTGCCGAACACCGCCATCGCCCACACGACATTCTTCAAACGCTGAACCATACTTCATTCTCCTCGCAACACCACTTGTAAGACCCTTCATGCCTCAGAACACCACGCCCCGAGACAATAGTATTTTAACACATTTCAGGGAGTCCGATCAAGCTAAAACGAAAGAATTTGTTTTAGCAATCGAATGTTTTCACACATTTGCGGCATATTTATTCAATTACAATGACATGACGTTGGGATCGAAAAGAAAGGCGTAGACATGGAAGAATTCCCGTAGATCACCTTCGGCCACCACTGGCAGAACATCCAGAAATGGTCCAGCCCCGACCTCGAGGACGAACTGAGCCAACTCGACAAGATGCCAAGAGAGTTCGTACTCGTCTGTGACCTGATCCCTTGTCGTATCCTTTTTTACCGTTCCCGCGCGCTCACGCCACACGGTCCCAGACGAACCTGCCGCAGTCGCGGAGGGCCTTCGCGAACGACGGACAGGGGAAGCCGCGCGGCAGCCCGTCCGCCGCCGCCCGCGCAAGCGAGGGGTCGTGGCCGATGTACACCCCGCGGGTGAACGCCGGCACGCGGAGGCGGACCGCCTGCGCCGCGCTCGTCGCCCCGCCGTCCCCGTCCTGCGGGACGCGGAGCGCGGCGTCCTTGAACGTGAAGATCGCCTCCATGACGGCCCGGGCCTCCTTCCACGGGCGCCCGAGCAGCCGCTCGTACCCGCGGCGGCTCGCCTCGGAGAAAGGGCCCCGCCCCGTCGCCGAGCCGAAGCTGTACCACCGGTACTGCGAGGGGCTTTCGGCGAGCCCAGCCTTCACGGGGTTGTAGTCGTCGTAGGCGGCGACGACCGCCCGCACCTCGGCGGCGTCCTCCACGAGGGAGCTGTGGAAGCGCCCCTGCCACACCGCCCCCTCGTGCCCGCGCTCGCGGTTGTAGGC
>JAZLJP010000080.1:0-15821 GCA_045617985.1 Kiritimatiellia bacterium | reverse complement strand
CACAACGGCGGCGAGGCGTTGGTGCCGGGCGACGAACTGGTCGCGCGGCTGGTGCTGGATTCGAATCGGCTCTACGAGTATGTGCATCTGCGGGATGAACGACCGGCCACCGCCGAACCGGTGGACGTGCAGTCGCACTATCGCTGGCAGGGAGGTCTCGGATTCTACCAGACGACGGGCGATACGGCGATGGACTACTACATCGACCAGCTGCCGCAGGGGAGGTTCGTCCTCGAAACGTCCTACCGCGTGCGTGAACGTGGTACATTCACCTCGGGCCTCGCTTCAGTACAATGCCTGTACGCACCCGAGTTCGGCGCCCACTCCGCCGCAACCACGCTCACCGTCAAATGAGGCATTGTAAAACTCAGTAGTGTGGTCGCCCCGCTCGCGCTGCCAGCTCTCAAGCGTGCGCCGGGTGCGGCCGGTCGAGTGGCCCGGGCGGTTGAACTCGCGCCAAAAGGCGCGGCGGTACTCCTCCGAGTCGAGGCCGAGCACGTCCTCCGTGGACCACGCGAAGAAGGTCTTCACGGGCGGTTCATCCGCGGGCGGTGCGAGCGCGTGGCCGGCGGCGACGAGGCGATTTCTGATCTTTCGGTTCATCGGGTAATGAGTATATCAAAGTGGGCGGAGAGGTTCAAGCGGAAAGTTTGATTTTATTCGGAACGGTTGAAGTGCTACGGACAAGGGACGATCGCCCCTCGAGGTGGCGAAGGAGATACGGCGGTGAATTACCCAGAGGCGATCGCGTTGGCCGATTCGGGCAGAGGCAGGCGTTCCATACGGGCGAAGCGACCGAGGTAGAAGGCCCCGATCACGAGCCGCTGATGTGCGGGGCTTTCCGGCGAATCGTTCGAGCGGCGAACCATACGATTACGGCAAGGAGCACAAAAAGACGATCGGGGGCGACGAGCATGAAGCCGATCTGTAGATAAAGGAGCGCGCCGATCGTCTGCCCCACGGCCCGGCGCCGTTCGGCGGGCCCATGCGCCATCCAAAGGGGCGAAACCGCCGCACACCAGGTGGCAAACGTCCACAAACACCCGAAAATCGGGAGAAGGAGAAAGGCCGGCGTGAGCTTCGGATCGGGCAGCTGCAGGCGATAGGCCACCACGAGCGCCACTGCCGCGAGCGGTACAAAGGCGGAAAGGCCCAAGAGGTAGCGTCGGTTGCCAAGCCCTTCCGACGCCTTGTCCTCCCCCTCCGAAAGCTTCGTCACCGCGGCGATGTAGAGCGCCCACCCAAGCGCCGCAAGAACGAGCACGCACCACGCGACGATGAGCGTCACCCCCGGATCGCCCGCACACATCACGACAAGGCACCGCAGCGGCGTCCCCGCCGGGACGAGCGCCACACCGCCGCAGATCAAACTGAGAGCGCGAGAGGCCCCCATCAGAAGCGCACTCTTCCTGCGATTGTACCAGAGAATCGTCCCCACGAGCATGCCGGCAATGCCCCACCAGACAAACGGCAGATGCGCGGCAGCACCACACAGGAACGCCGAAAGGAGGCACAGCGCCCGCGCCACGCGCGCCGCCCCCAAGGAGAGCGCCCCGCGCGGAATCGGCCGCTCCGGCGCAAGCGCCGCATCGCTCGCCGCCCCCACGATGTCATTATCCGCAAGCCCGAAGAGATAGAAGAAAAACGCCGCGCCCCCCGCCGCAAGCGCCGATAGCGGGCGCCCTCCAAACATCTCCGGGAAGCCGCCCGCGATGAGCGCCGCCCCCGCGAGCGCATCGCCCGGCGCCGTGGGAAGGTTCGGCAGCCGGAAGAACTGGCACCACGCTTCGAGTTTCGCGTTCATGGCCCCCCTCCCTACCGCCCCATCCCGCTGCGGATGGCGCGCGCCACAAGGCACATCGCCGCCGGCACGGCAAGCGCCAACACAAAGACGAGCGCCCCCACCGAGCCCTCGGCGACCACCCGGGCCGGCACCACGAAGTAATGCGGCAGCCCCGGCCAATTCCCCGTTTTGAGCGTAAAGAGCCACCCGACGAGCGCCCCGAGCGGCAAGCCCACGAGAATCCCGTAGAGCGCGGTGCGGAGCGCCCCGCGGGCGAGCCGCCACGCGAGCTGCCCCTTCGTGGCCCCCACCGCACGCAAAACGGCGAATTCGCGCCGCGCCGCATCCGCATCCGCAACGAGCATCGCAATGAAGCCGATGGAGAGAATCGCGAGAAACACGAACGGAACGCGCGCCGCCTGGCCGATGACGTCAGACCCATGCGCGAGCGTACCATCGGCGATTTCATCGCGCGCATGAAGGCGCACCGTCGAATGCGTTTCCGTGGCGGCGGCCGAGCGCGAGGCCGCGAGCCCCAGCGCGGCGGCAATCGATTTCTCGATTTCGCGCCCCGCCGGAAAGACGCCCTTCGCCTTCAGAAACGCGCTCTCGTAGTCCACCCACAGATGCGTCATCTTCGTCATCGGCGCGGGCCGCGCGTCAAGCGATTCAACCGTATCGAACGACACGAAAACGGGGCCATCCGTCATCACAGGCGCACCATTCCGGCCCCGCACGAGCCCGCGGCTCGTCACCATGTGCCAATTGAGATCCACCACGGCCGCGATCGGCAGTTCAACGGCCTGCCGCGGGCCGCGCCCGCCCAGCGCAACGCGAAGCTTGTCGCCCTTGTGAAGATTGCGCGAGCGGCTCATCATCTCCGTAATCACACACGCATCGGACGAGCGAATCGCCTGGTCGGCCTCGCCCCACGTTCCCTCGAGGAACTTGAACTTCGGCAGCCACTCCGCCGCGAGAAAGAGCGCGTTGCGACAGGCCTTGCGTCCACGCCCTTCACCTCCGCGCGCCCCGCCCCCCATCGCCATCTCCTCTTCCGGATCGAAATCGAGCTGCAGCGGATAGAGTTCGGAAATCCGCGCGACGCCCGGCAGATGCCGCAACTTCTCGACATCGAAGGCACTCACGCCCTCTGGCAGAATCGAAACGATCGCATCCGGCCATTCCCCGCTCGGTACGAACGCCCGCATGAGCGAAGCGCCCCACACCTCTACGGCGACGAACGCGCCAAAACCGCAGGCGAAGGCAATCGCCATCCCGCGCCGCCGCCGGCGCGGCTGGGCGGAAACGGCATCGAGCGGACGCACCGCGAGCGCGGGCCTGAGCGCGAACAAAACCGCAAGCGCCGCAATGACAAACGCGAGGACCAGCGCCGTTCGCATCACCCCCCACGCGAAGGTGGTCCCCATCGGAAATGCGACGGGATCCGCCGCCACATAGGCCGCCAACGCCCCGCACGCCGCGAGGCTCCCGAGCAGCCCTCCCGCGCTCGTTGCCAGAAACGCCTCCGCCGCCACACACGCGAGCACGCCGCCGCGCGTCAGGCCGATCGTCCTGAGCGTGGCAAGGTCCTGGTGGTTCGCCTCAACCGAAAGAAGAAGCGAGTTGACGAGCAAACACAAGGCCGTAAGAACGGCCGCCAAAAGGAGAAGCGGCCGCGCATAGTCCATGCGCCGCTGTTCATCCCCGCGAAACGCCGCAACCACGCTCTCGCTTTCCGCCGTCAGGAGGTCCACTCCTTCAGGTTTCGTACGGAAGAAGGAGATCGCCCCATGCGTTTCCTCCGCGAGGGCGGCAAAGGCCGCACGATTGGCGAACACGCTCGGCCAACCCATCGGCAATTTGGCCTCGCCGAGATAACCCACGATCTTCGCCGTCATCGTCCCCTTTTCACCGAGGAACTTGATCGCAGTCCCCACAGGCGGCGGCGTACCGCGGCCGAAACGCCGGAGCGTCGAGCGTGTGCAGACGATTTCAAAGTCCGTCGCCCGCTCGTTGGGCCAACGCCCCTCGACGAGCTTCGTAGAGCCATAGGGATTCTCCTTCGGCGCAGAGGCAATCACCGCGAGCATCGGCGGGCCCTGAAGAACGCGGCCTCCGGGACGATAGTCGATCTGGCAGCCGACAAGCGGCAATTTCAGATCCGGGCGCGGTTCCGCCATGTGCCGCCTCTCCGGCTTTGCCGCCGAACGCACCGCCGCCGCAGGCGCCTCTCCCGACGGCCGCCCCAGGCGCCCCCCGCCGCGCCGCCCAAAGCCGCCCTCGATCTGCCAGGCGGCCCACGGCGTCACGGCCCGCTTCGCGAGCGCGGGCGCCTGCGCGGCGTTCGTCGCCGTGAGCGAGAACATGAAGACGACGGCCCCGCCGGCCGCCGCCACCCCTGCCACGGCACAGGCGAAACGCGCCTTGCCGCGGGAGAGTCCTTTAAGTACGAGCTGGAGAATCATGGTTATTCCAAATAACGATTGAGACACTATTGAATTGAACGCCGTAAACGCCGGTCGGTTCATATCGCAATCGTTCGACTGAAAAAAAGCGCCGAGCCTCTACATGGACTCGGCGCACTTTCCTTCCACGGAATCAATCCGTCAAGGTCTACTTCGCGGCAGGCGCCGCCGGCTTCGCGGCCGGGGCCGGCGCGGCCGGAGCGGGCGCTGCCGGCTTTGCGGCGGGCTTCACCTCAACGGGCTTCGACTCGACCTTGGCCGCCGGAGCCGCACTCTTCGCGGCAGGCGCAGCCGGCTTCGCGGCCGGAGCAGGCGGCGGAGGCGGCGGCGGATTGAGGCTCGGGAACGTGGGCGCGACGATCTTCGCGGCGTTGCGGAGGCCCTCGATGTAGGCACGGGTCTTCGGCTGCGTTTCCTGCTGCTTCATCCACTTTTCAACCTGTTCCTTCGTGGGCTTCTCGCCCGTCGGCGCCTGGGCCTTCACGAGGATGTGCGAGGCCCGCACCTTTTCGGGCGACGCGGGCGTATCGCCCTTCGCTTCGACGGCCGGGGTCTTCTTCGTGACCATGATCAAGTGGTAGCCGAACTGCGTCTTCACCGGCTCGGAGACGACAAACGGGTCGAGTTTGAACGCGACATCGGAAAATTCCTTCACCATGCGATCCTTGGTGAACTCATCGAGGTCGCCGCCCTTGTCCTTGGACGGGCAATCGGAATTGGCCTTCGCAAGTTCCGCGAACTTCGTCTTGAGCGCATCGCCCTTGAGACCGTCGAGCTGCTTCTTGAGGCCCTGGATCTTCGGAAGCGCATTCGCCGCCGCGGCCACGGCCGCCTCGTAATTGGAGGTCACGTTCGTGAACATCTCCGCGACCTTCTTCGGATCGAGGACGATCTTCGACGAGACTTCCTGCTCGAGGAGCTTCTGGATCTGCAGCGAATCTTCGATTTCCTGCTTGCCGCGCTCCGCACCGAACGGATGCTTGGCCGCAACTTCCGCAAAGGTCTTCGGGGCGCCCGGACGCTGCGCATTCTGCTTGGCCATCTCGGCTTCGGCTTTCTTGCGGTCCTCATCCGTCACCTTGACGCCCTTCTTCGCGACTTCCGCGAGAAGGATCGTCTTCATCGCGAACTGCTGCGCGAGCTGTTCGGTGAAGTACTTGCGCGCCTCTTCGGTCTGCTCAGCCGGGATCTTCTGCGCGGCGATGATCTTCGTCACGTCCGCATCGATTTCACCGAAAGTGATCTTCTTGCCGTTCACTTCCACGGCCACGGCCTTGGGGTCGTTCGCCGGCGCCTTCGCCGCCGCAGCGGTCGGCGCTGCCGCAGGCTTCCCATCCGGCGCCTTCGCGGGCGCGGCATCATCCTTCTTTGCACAACCGGCGACCGCAAGAGCCGCCACCGCGAGAATCATACCAATCTTCATTTCTACTCCTTGTAGTTTTCCTTCCGTCCCGGGATTTTCCCGGCCGGAAATCGGCGGTTTGCCCGAAAACAAGTATAAATGATACAAAAACGACGTAGGAAAGTCAATGACTAATTTGATACCTTATGGTACAATATACGCCCCTAACGGAAATGAGGTTCTTACGGAACGGTTTCTTACATGGTATCACGATCTCGGGGCGCTGATTGGCGGAAAAGATCCGCTTTTCGTGCTTCTCGAGTATACCGGCACGTTCGCGGCCGCCATCTCGGGCATTCGGCTTGCCTCGATCAAACGCTTCGACTGGTTCGGCGCGTACGTCATCGGTTTCGTCACCGCGCTCGGCGGCGGCACCGTGCGCGACCTGATGCTCGCCCAATCCCCCTTCTGGGTGTACGACCCGAGCTATCTCATCTGCACGTTCGTCGCCCTGCTCGCGGTTTGGATTTTCGGCCGGCACGTCATTTCCGAACAGATCACCTGGTTCGTCTTCGACACGATCGGCCTCTCCCTCTTCACCGTCATCGGCCTCGAAAAAGCCCTCGCTTTCGGCCACTCGTGGTGGACGGCCGTAATCATGGGCACGATCACCGGCGCCGCGGGCGGCGTGATGCGCGACGTTCTCATCAACGAAGTGCCGCTCATCTTCCGCAAGGAAATCTACGCCCTCGCCTGCGCCGTGGGCGGCATCGTGTTCTTCGTGCTCGACCACTTCGGCATCAACCACCAGATCGACGCGATCGTGTGCGTGGCCGTGATCTTCCTCGTACGCGCCATCGCCATCAAATTCCACCTCGGCGTGCCCGTCTTAAGCGGCCACCGCCTCGCCTTCGGCCCGCACGCCTCGCACAGGTCTCATGCCCCCCATAAGTCCAGCGGCGCAAACAATGGAACGTAATCGTCCTTGTCTACTTACATTGAAAAGCGGCTTGGAAGGCGCGGAAATTACGGCCATTGACTGAGCCGTAGATGGCGAAACACACATCGTCAAACCATGTCTGCCGCCCTTCTTCGACGAGGACCTGGCGGAAATACCCCGCCACGTTTTCGGCGCGATGGCCGAACGCCCAGCATCCCCAAGCCCCCAGGACCAAGCGCCAATGCCCCTTTTGCCGGGCGAGGCAAAGCACGTTGACGAGGCGGCGCCACATCGTCTCGGAAAGACACGCCTGCGAGGTCAAACACGCAAGGCCCCGTCGATTGGGCGCCGGCACGGAGACAACCGATACGACGTACGGTTGCCTCAGCAATTATTCGCCCAAGGGCGCGCGAAAAACGGCAACGAAGGGCGAATAGATCATCGCATCGGTTTCCATCGCATGAAGCGGCCAGTTGTTCGCACGATACAGTGCGCGAGCCGCAGGCGACGAAATCGACGCATAGAGCGTGCTATTGCGACAGAGCGCCTCTTCCTGCGCCGTCGCCCCCAACCAGAATCCGCCGCCGGCGACATGGGCATTCGCAAAATTCATCACGAGCACGTTCTCGCCGCCCGCCGCAGCCTGGAGCGAATCGGCGTTGAATTCGTAGTCGCGACGCGTGATCCATATCGCGCGGCCAGGTTCCCTTGTGAGGGCAAGCGTCATCACATTGCCGTTCGGGAACGTGTAGGTCACATCGTAGACGCAGTCGTACGCGAAACAATCCGTTCCTGCGGCTATGTTCGCCGCCGTTGTCGCCACAGGAAACGCGGGGATGCCAAATGCCGTTTCGCCCATCATGCCCCTCCCGCTTTCAAATGCCCAACTACCGCAGAATAGAGCCCCGAGGACGGGTAGTAGAATCGCCCCGCCACCGAATCGTAGGTGACGGACGTCTGGGCGTCGGCAAAGACCGTCGCAAGGTCTTCCGGCCTTTCGACGACACGGTACAGGCGCACGGAATCCGCGCTCGCAACAAGAAGCGACGAGCCGAACAGGATCTGCACGCCCAACACGACTGCGGAATCGCACTTCATGGGACACACTCTCCTTTTTCGCCGGCAAACCGTGCCCTTTCCATCTGCCGACTTAAGTTTCTCAACGAAGTAGCGACAAGACTCCCTCAAGTGGCTTTGAGTCTAGCGAAAATCAGAACGAAACGCAAGTGGTATTTTTTTAATTTTCGAAAAAAATTCCAAACCAAACACCGGGAGAACGGGTGGCTCGTCTCGTTCAGCCCCCGACAACTGCGTAACGACATGCGCTCGCCCCCTTCAAAAACAACTCCGATGGTTGAAGCTCCCGTTACCACTCCCGCCGCTCCGCACGTTCCAACCGCCCGGCAAGGGCGAAGACGCCTCGAGGCGGGCTAACACAAGGAGCGCAAGGTTCGCAAAGGGGCCCAAGGCGTGATGCCTTTCTGAAATTTCAGGGTTTGTAGGGAATACCCGCCTTGCGTCCTTTGCTTCCCTTGTGTTCATTGCGTTAGCCGCCGCAGGCATATCCCCAAGGCACGCAACCGTTCCAAGCCGAAATCTTCACACCCCAAGGGGGACAGTCCCCTCTACGATTCTGATACTGTTATCTGCTGAAAAGCGAAGCGTATAACGTCTCATACCCCATCTCATTGAAGGCACTGTAGATATATCGTAAAAACGAGTCGTTTCTCTTGATACTATCAACCCAATTGAATCGTTCCATTGCATTGGAGAATTGTCCACAAACGCATACAGATTTTCTCCTCCCACTTCACCAATCGGGTCGCGGTTGAGCCAGCGGCCGTGGGTGGGGGTGTAGGTTCGGAGCTGGTAGGCGATGAGGTCTGTTTCCCAGTCGTGGTACTTCGTCGAGAAGCCGAAGGCGAACCGGTCGGCGAGCGGGCCGGACGACTGGAGGATGTTGCCATAGGGGTCATAGATGTATTGCGCGGCGATGGCACCCGATTCCGACACGTACATCACGATGTTGCCGTTGTTGTCGTAGACTGGGATGTAGAATGTTCCGTCGACGGCGACGGCGAGGAGACCGCCCACGCCGCCCGCACCCTGCTCCGTGCCGGAGAGGTCATTGCCCCAGAAGTATTCGATGATCCGCGTCGTGTTGTCGATGTAGTCAATTTGCTCCAGAACGATGTTCCACCCGTCCCAGACGAACGTGTGCGTCGACGCGACGCTCCAGGACATGCCGTCATGGAAGCGGACGATCTTCTTGACGCGACGGCTCTGATGGTCGTAGACGTTCTCGATGGACCTCGAGCCGAACTGCGGGCTGAGCGGCGTCACCGAGACGAGCCGGTTCTCGTCGTCATAGGCGTAGACGTTACGTTCGTCCTGGGTGAGATTGCCGTCGGCGTCGTAGGTGAGATTGTTCGATTGTTCGGATTGTTCGATTGTTCGATTGATTGCCGTGTATTGGTTGGGGCTGTTGGCGGCGTATGTCGACTGGGCCCCGTTTTCAGACGCCGCCGTGCGATTGCCGATCGAATCGTAGCCGTACGTAAATGAGTAGGGAACGTTACCATTGCCCGACGCGCCGACAAGTTCTGAGCGGCGGTTGTAGAGCCATGTACGCGTCGCGGTGAAGGAATCCTCCGTTTCCGTCGGGCGGCCCTCCGCATCATAGGTCGTACGATACCAATAGAGCGGACTGCCGTTGAATCTGTAATCACGGTGCGTGATCCACGTCGCGCCGTCGTCGCGTATCGTCGCGAGCGACCGGCGGCTGCCCGAAGTTGTGTATACCGTGGTGACGGAATGGAGGTCGCCGCTTGCGAATTCCTTGGAAACAGTCCCTGCTCTATTCTCCGCTCGCATCGTTCTTTCACGAATCATTTCGCATTTCCCTTTATCAGCAGCATCTTAAATTCGTCATCAACTTGCTTGAAGAGTTTAATTTGCCTTTCATAGAATAAAGTCGCCCGAAAGTCTTCGAACTCGGCATCACCCTTTTGACGAAAATAATCATAACACGCTGCATGCCACCCGTAACAATAAACGCGTTGAGGTTCATCCGCCCCGACCATGGGCACTCCAAAATAATGCCCAATTGCCATCGGAGTACATCTTATCCGATTCAAAACTTGATACGCATTACAATAACCGTTTGAATAAGACGACCACAGCATTTCATAACGATTTGTCACAAAGTTCATCACGGTCTCTTTTGTACAATTCTTCTCAACGTCGGGTCCGCCGAACTGCGGCCAAAAATTCTGATTCAGCTTTAAGCATACGCATCAATCAAACGTTTAAACGGGTCATTCGCATAATATAGGTCTTGCGTCATGTGAAACATATGGCTTGCCTCATGGGCAAGAACATCGCGCTTCATATCTATATTTTTCTGTTTCCACTCATTAAGACAAAATCGAAACTTTGGTAGGGAAAGGCTTAAGTTAGCGGCATTCAGCTCTGACCCTTTCTCCTCTCGCTTCTTACTCCATGGCCGGAGCGGACGCAGGGACCTCGATGAAGGCGACCTTGTCGAGGTAGACGGCCTTGATCGGGGATTTGCCGCCTTTCGGGAAACGCGGCGGCCCGAACCAGACGCTCTCGCCCTTCCGAGGCACCGCCGTACCGAGATCGTACCACTCGTACTCCGCGCTCTTCACGTTCTTGAGGGCCGGTTCAAGATGCAACACGCCCTTGCGGGCCGCGTAGTCGTAGAGCCCCGTCCAGAACGCACACCCTTCCGTGGCGGCCGCATCTTTCTCCACGCGCACGCGCACCCGCACGCGATACGTCGTATTCGGCTTGAAACGCAGGCTTTCAATGCCGAGCGACGACGACCATTCGTAATGCGTGTTGAAGAATTTGATCGCCCGTCCGTTCCCCGCCCGGGGATCCTCCACGACCACGGCGTGATTCGGGTTGCCCACGCGCATCGCCCATTCTTCCACCTCGCCCGGCGCCGTGCCCTTCAGGTCAATCGGTTTGGCCGCCTCTTTGATCGAATCGATGCGGATGCGGTTGTGCTGCGGCCATTCGGCGAGGTGGATCGAGGAATCGACCTTCATCGCCTCCAGCACCTTGAGGGCGGCTTTCCGGCGCTTTTCAACCGAGGCGGCGAGCGATGTCGCGCCTGTGAGATCGAGCGGCACGCCCCAGAGCGCCCGCGCGTAGTCGATGAAAAGCGACGAAAGCCACACGTTCTCGCGCTGGATCTTCGGCGCCGAGGCGGAGGCGGCAATCGCCTTCGCCCAGAGACCCTCGGCCCAGTCGTAGAACTCATGGTCGAACGGCGCCTTCATCGCGCGCTCGAAAATGCCGCGATGGTGATGCCCCTTCGCCGCCTGGGCGAGTTCGCGCCTGATCGTCTCATGATAGTACGCGAGAATGTAGGCGCTCGCCTCCTTCCCGTAGAAGCCCTCGAAGAAATCCTTCTCCAAAGCCGCCACATCGAGATCCGGGTTCCACATGAGGCGCGTGAGGAGATACCCCTTCCAGGCGGCGAAATAGGCCCGCCGGCCGTCCCCGCACCCCTGCTCGAACATTTCCGTCACACGATTGTCGCGGAAGAACTTGAGATTGCCCTGGAGCGCCGCGAAATTCGGGAACTGATGGAGATAGTTCGGGAAGTTCACCGTGTAGTCCCACACATAGAGATGCTTCGCCATGCCGCCCCAGCCCACGATGTCCGAACAGAACGAGACATTCTGCGGATGGTCGCTTGCGGGAATCGGCCGCGAGAAATCGCACTCGATCGAGCAGAGGCAGATCATCACGTTGTCGCGCGGGCGCGCGAACTTCGGCGGCTTGCGCGAATACTGATAGGCGAGCGTTTCCACGATCGCCTTCGGGTACTCGCGCTCCACCGCCTCGGCGACCTTGTTGACGAACCGGATCACCGTGCCCGCATGCGAACCCTCCTCGGCGTCGATCTTCTGGCAGTTCGGGCACTGGCAGTAGTTGAAGTTGTCGTTCTGGCTCACGCCGTAGTACCCGGCCGAGGGATCGGACCTGATGAGCGCGAGCATGTTCGACGTGACGATGCGCAGCACATCGGGATTCGAGAGGCACGGCTGCGCCGTCGAATAGGTGAGGCACCGCTTGCCGTTCCGAAGCGCATAGTACTCGGGATGCGTTTGGGCATAGTCCTTGAGCGGCAAGAGCCGATTGAAGGTATGGCAGGTGCCGAGCCCCGCGCCGAAGCGGTAGATCGGCCCCCCGTGCTTCGGCCCAAGGCGCGGGCTTCCGTTCACGCGGCAGCGCGCCGTGAAGTCGTAGGAATGGTCCATGCCGCCATCGCGGATGTCATGCCAGGAGGTGAGCCGATAATGGAACGCCGGCTTCTGCTGGTCGCGAAAGCCAGCCGGCACCGTGAACGCCTCCAAGTGCGGAATTTTTTCACACCAGGAGGAATACCACCGGCAGCCGCCGAACTTCTCGAGCACTTCGTAGACGCCGTAGAGGATGCCGCGCGTGCCGCCCGCGATTTCAAGCTCGCCCGCCTTCGCCGTGAGGCGAAACGCATCCTCGCCTTCGGCCGTCCACGGAACGAGGCGCACAAGACGCTTCGCCCCCTGCGGCGGCGCCCCCTCCGCAATCGCAAGCTTCACGCCCGTGAGGCGCTCCGTAAAGGTGCGGAACTCCTCCGCCGCGTAACGCTGCGACGGCGTGGGCGAAGCCGGAATCACGATCGCGCTCGCCGCCTCCCGCCCGCGCTCGGCTACGCAGAACGCCTCGTTCGGCCCCCCTGCGGCCGATGCCGCAGGGAGGACACCCAGAAACAGACCTGCCACGACCAGAGCGCGCGGCTTCGCCCACATTTGATTTGACATAGGATTAACGGAGAATGATAACGGAATTCATCGGAATCGGATCAACGAGGTAGAGCTTGCCGCCGATCACTTCGCAGTGCATCGACGAGGCACCGCATCCAGGACAAACCTTTCTTCATCATAAATCTCCTCCTTCTAATCTGCGATTACAACATACAACAAACCAACGATGGGGATTATACACGAAATCCATGACCTGTGTCAATCGGGAGTTTTCCAATTTCCCAATTTCCCAACCCCGAGGGTCTTAGGGGGTTGTGGCGTTGATGTGGAACGCGCCAACGGGAAGGCCCGCCTCGTTTGCCAAATAGCCGCGCCACGGATATGCGTGTAGATAGCGCAGCGCCTTGGGGGCCTTCACTTGCGGCGCAAAAACCTCCAGCACCTCGTTCGTGATCTGCCCGCGGTATTCGAGAAAACGGTCCGGCACTTTCTGGAAGTTGCCGATTTGGGCCTTCACCCACCGGCCGTCCGCACCCGCGACCTCGAAACCGTATTCAACGGATTTCTTCGGATCGCGGATGTGCCGCCAGTCCGGATCGTAGACGAACCACTTCTTCACATCGTTGAATGTCAGCTTGAACTTTCCGTCGGCGACTTCCCACGACTTGAGCGTTGGCGAATCGGCGACGATTTTCGTGTAGCCGTAGTCGCGTTTCAGCGCGAGAAGCGCGAGGCGTACCCCGGGCGTCTGCTTGTCGTTCGGATGGATGTCATGAATGTTGCCGACATCGCAGAGAACCGCCATCCCCGCATCCGGCTCGGCGCGGGCGAACTTCTCCTGCTCTTCCTGCATCAGCGGCACGAGCGGATTCCCCCACGGACAGAGCTGGCAGAAATAGAGCTTGAAATGCGGGTTCTCGAAAACGCGCTTCCACCCGTTGTGAAGATCGCGCATCCGGCCGACATACTTCGGAATCTCGCTCTTCTCGGTATTGCTCTCGCCTTGGTACCAGATCGCGCCGCGCATCGCGTAGGGCAGAATCGGCGCGACCTTGCCGTTGTGGTAGTGCGAGGGTTTCTGTCCGTTCTGCGACGCGAGCCGGGGCGGAGGCAGCACCTTGCAGTCGGGAATCCACGTCTCGATATCCGTCGCGCCCACGTAGGCTCCCATAAGACCAACGGGGATACCCAATGTCGTCTGCAGCGTAAGACCGTACCAGAGCGCCACGGCGGAAAAGTCGCCCGTGAGCAGGAATTCGGGCGTACATGGCCGCCAATCGACGCGTTCATCCGTCTTCGGCGTATCGCTCCAGCCATTGCCGAGGAAGCAGCTGCGCAGGAGCGGGCGGCTGGTGATCTGCCCGATCTGATACCCCATGCGGTCGCGCGCGCGCGGCGAATCGCCCCACCACGGAATGCCCATGTTGCTCTGCCCCGAACAAAGCCAAACCTCACCGACGAGAATATCCCGAACGACGATGCGGCCGCCGAGCCGGCCGGCTTGCCCACCGGACGAAACGACCAGTTCGCGGCCTTCGCAACAGGCCTTCATCGGGGCGAGATCAACGCGCCATCGGCCATCCGCCCCGGTCGTTTCCTTCCGTTCCTGCCCCGCGAAGGAGACGCGAATCTCCTCCCCCGCATCAGCCGTGCCCCAAACCGGCACCACCATCTCACGCTGGAGAACCGCTCCATCCGTAAACGGCGCCGCCAGGCGCACCGCCGCCAACATGACTGCCATCGTCATTTCCGTCAACTCCTTGTTTACATCAATTTCCAATAAATGGTGTAGCGCTGGAAATGGACCTCGAAGAACGGCACGAGTTTTACGTCCTTCGGCGAGAACCCGACCGTGCGGAAATGAAGCGGCTCGCCTTCGACGGGCCGAACCGTCTTCAGGATTTCCGCCGCTCTCCCCAGCGTCGCGCACGGCACCGGCTCCGGGGCCGGCGACGGCAGTCCGCCATGGCTGCCGGTCTTCCAGAATTCCGTCTTGGCAAGGCCTTGGCGCCCGAGCTCGCCCGCGAGCACGATGGGGCCGTAGACGAACGCACCATAGCGCGTCGAATGCGGCAGCATCTCGAGCTTGAGCGTCATCGGCAGCGCCACCTGCACCCGATCGCCGCACGTCCACTTGCGCTTGATGGCGAAATACGCCCCCGCCTTCGATTCGCCGGCCACTTTCGCGCCGTTCACGGTGACCGCAAACGCCGCATCGGCCACCCACGCGGGATGGCGCACGTTGAGCGTGAACGCGGCATCCGCAGGCGCCGCCTCGACGACGAGCGTGGTACCCTGCTCGTAGGGGAAACGCGTCTCCTGGCGGAGCTTCACCCCGCGCGAGGTCCAGTCGAGGGTCGAGGGCGCAAAGAGCTGCACGGAAACGGCCGTATCGTCCGCACTGCGGGTGTAGATCATCTTACCGAGCTTGCCGGGGGATTCGAGTCCCGTGCCGGTACAGCACCACATCGAATCAAACGGATCGGAATAGCATCGGTACGTGCCCGGCTTCATCGACGTGTTGTACACGACCATGCCGCGTTCGGGATCATGGTTGGAGAGCAGATGGTTGAAGAGGCAGCGCTCGTAGAAGTCCATGCGCCGCGCCTCGGGCGAATCCTGGAAGATCGCCTCGGTCTGGCGGAGCAGATTGACGGAATTGCAGGATTCGGGCCCCGTCAGATTTCCCAGCAACTTCTTCTCGAATTCCTGCGGATCGAAGAAATGTTCGTTGGTGCAGTTCGCACCGATCGCCCACAGGCGACGGCCCACGATGTCGTCCCAGGCATTGAGCGCCGCGCGATGGAGCCGCTCCTCGCCGGTGAGCCGCCACACGCGCTCGCAGGCCGTATACTTCGGAATGTGGCAGTTCGCGTGGCGGCCGGTGAGGAACTTCGTGTCGCCGGCGGCGAGCGGCGCGATCACGGCTTCCTCGCAGAGCCGCCGCGCCCAGCGAATGTATTTCGCGTCGCCAGTCAGGAGGTAGGCGTCGCAGAAATTCTCCGGGAGCGAACCGTGTTCGCTGACAAGCAGTTTCTGAAGCTGACCGTCGGAGAGCCGGTCGACGACGTTTTCGCCGAACCGGTCGGCAAAACGCAAAAAGACATCGCGCGCCTTCGCGCTGCCGAGGGCGAGATGGATCTTGTAAAGCCCGAGCAGCATGCGATTGACGACATAGAGGATTTCGTTGATGCCGTTGACGGACCCCTGCGTGATGTGGAGTTTCCCTTCGGAAACTTCCTTGACGACCCGGTTGCTGCCCCATGCCGCCAGCACCAGACCGCCCGTCGCCTTCTGCACTTCGGCCAGTTCGTCAACGATGTAGAGAAGCCGGCGCTTCAACTCCTCATCGCCCGTTGCTTCGTACGTCATGACCGCGCCGATCAGATAGGACGCGGGAAAGTGGCCCACCGCCTTCCAGACCCCGCGGACTTTCTCCGTTTCCGTCTCCCAGCCCCGATAGGAGGGTGCCTTGGGATCGAGCCCAGCCTCAATACGGAAGTTGCAC
>JAZLJP010000079.1:0-7976 GCA_045617985.1 Kiritimatiellia bacterium | reverse complement strand
CGCCCGCCGCGTCGTCGAGCGTCTGGCCGATGATCTTGTAGGTACCGTAGCGGGGCATGTCGACCCACGTCGTGTGGCCGCCGGAAACGGCAAGGCCCAAGGCCGGCATCGCCGTTTCAGGCGAAAGCCCGCCCGCCGTTTCGGGCGGATCGAAGAGGAACGGCGTATGGAGATGGGCCTCGATGTGGTTGACGCCGATAAGCGGCACGCCCCGCGCGAGGGCGAGGCCCTTGGCGGCGTTGAGCCCCACGAGGAGGGAACTTGCAAGGCCCGGCCCGTAGGTGACGGCCACCGCATCGATCGGCTCCCCCCCCTTCAGGGCCTCTCCGACCACGCCGGAGATCTTCTCCACATGCGCGCGGCTCGCCACTTCCGGCACCACGCCGCCGTAGGGCTGATGAAGCGGGATTTGCGTGTAGACGACATTGCTCACCACCTCGCGCCCGTCCCGCACGAGCGCGCAGGCCGTTTCATCACAACTCGACTCAATACCCAGAATGAGCATTTTCCAATCCGTTCCTCTCACCAGAATTTCCACCAGGCCTTCTTCACCGGTTCCACGCCGCCGGCATCCTTGTAGAGGGCCTTCACGCGCTCGGAACCGGCCACATCCGGATCGAGCATCTTTTCGTGCGTGTTGAATTCAAAGGCGTCGGGGAGGCTCCAGAACTCCGAACGCACGAACGTATCCTGCGTCATGCGGTGGAGAACGATCACTTCGCCCGAGGGGAGCACCGAGAGTTTCGGCCGCGTCACGCGCAGAACGGGACCGAGGTCGGTCGTGGTCCAGATCCGCGACGAACTTCCCTCGTCGCGCGCCTTCAAGAAGAGATGCTCCATCTTGTCGCGGTTCCAGTGCGCCAGCTCGAAGACGCGCTTGAGGCTATCGCGCGCCGAAAACATCTGGAGCGCCGTGCCGCACTTCATCCCCGGCACCAGGTCGAACGTGTAGAGCCGGCTCTCGTAACGCGTTCCGGCATGCACGAGAACCGCCCGGGCGAAATAACGGAC
The DNA here is from genome assembly GCA_045617985.1 of Kiritimatiellia bacterium. Classification (GTDB taxonomy): domain Bacteria; phylum Verrucomicrobiota; class Kiritimatiellia; order RFP12; family UBA1067; genus RUG572. Next base: position 6,965 of record JAZLJP010000079.1, on the reverse strand, counting down.
GTTCTCGCTGAACGGGAAATGGTCGGCCAGAAACACCTCCAGTTTCTGCCCTTCGCCCGACAGAAGCGAGAACCCGGCCGTGAACGGCGTCTTCGACCCCTTGTCGTATTGATAGCGGTCGCTCGCCCGATAGAGCTCCACCACCAGCCGATCCGGCGACGCAGGCGTGCGGCAGTCGATCGTATCGCCGCTCGCGTTTGCCACATCGACAACCGCACGGATGCGCTCGCCTTCGACAAACACATCGTGATCGAGCGCAAGCCGTACCGTGATTTCGCTCGGCGGCGGAACCGCCCCGAAACCACCCAACGCCAAAAGCGCCAGCAAATAGCAGATTTTCTTCATTCTTCTTCCTCAACTGTCATTCTCAAGCACATCGTCCAAAAGGAAGATGCGCCCAAAACATGCCTAGTATACCATATTTTGGTTAAAAGGTTAAGAAGAAGATACTTGCTGCCGATGTTCCAAGCCTGGCCGCCCGCATGACGCGCCAATAAGGACTTGCACGATGGGGGCGACTATGCGATAATATCCGGCGTTCCGCCCTGAGGGACGGACCATAAGGAGAACTAAACAACATGAAAAAATCGCTTCGTCTCGCGCTCTTCCTCGCCGTCGCGACGGTGAGCTCTCTCGCCTCGGCCGTTGGCCTTTGGGGCAAATCCTCGGCTCCCGCACGTACCACCCCGCCGCCGCGCCCCGCAACGCCGCAGATCCAGGTGCAGGCGGGCGGCGTGCAGGCTCCGGCGGCGCGGAAGACGCCCGCTCCCCCCGCGCCGGCCGTCAAACCGGGCGTGCGGCCGATCGCGCGCGACGGCGAGTACACCGATAAGGACAGCCTCTGCCGCTACATCATCGCCTACGGCACCCTGCCGCGGAACTTCATCACGAAAGCCGAGGCGCGCCGCCTCGGCTGGACGGGCGGGCCGCTCGAACGCTACGCCCCCGGCAAGTCGATCGGCGGCGACCGCTTCGGCAACTACGAGCATGTGCTCCCGAACGGACGCTACCGCGAATGCGACGTGGATACGCGCGCGCGCCCCCGCGGCGCCAAGCGCCTCGTCTTTTCGGATGACAAGCGCATCTACTATTCAAGCGATCACTATCGCACCTTCCAGCGTCTTCACTAAAGGCCCCCCATCATGAGAAAGCACTACTACATCAATCTCGGCGACAATCCCGATTCCGCCGCCCTTCACAAGATCCTTCGCGCAAGCCTGCCGCTCCCGGAAACGTACGGCGACAATCTCGACGCCTGGTACGACATCCTTACGGAATACGGCACCAAGTGGACGCTCACGTTCCGCGGCACGCCCCCCGAGATGTTCCGCACCGTGTGTGCGGATGCACTGGCCGAAACGCCCGGCCTCCAAATCCGCTTTACGCCGTCCAAGTAGGCGGCGGCGCTTCAAACGAACAGACTTCATGCGTGCGTGGATGCTCGAACGCGAGCTTCCACGCATGCAGGCAAAGGGTGGCCGTGCGCGGCGCATGGCCGTATTTGGCGTCGCCCACCACGGGATGCCCCGCCTCGGAGAAATGGACGCGAATCTGATTCTTGCGCCCGCTTTTGAGCGTCACCTCCACAAGCGAGGTCGCCGCCCCTTTGCGCGCGCCTTCGGCCGGCGCGGCCGGTCCCTTCACCACGCGCCACTCGGTGCGCGCGAATTTGCCGAACGTCTCGTTCTTCACGCTCCGCACGAAGTAGTTTTCATCTTCGCGCAAATAGCTTTCGAACACGCCGGATGCGGCGGAGAGCGCGCCTTCCACGCGCGCGAGGTAGACCTTCGTGGTGACCTCGTTCCAGTGGGAGCGGAACCACTCCTGCACGGCTTCGCTTTTCGCCACCATCATGACGCCGCTCGTCTCGCGGTCGAGACGATGGACGAGGTAGACGTGCTTCGAGCTCTTCCACTGGCCCCTGCGCACATAGTCGGAAAGCGCCTCTTCCACGCTATAGGCCTCGCCGCGGCGCGTCGCCTGCGAGAGGATGCCCGCCGCCTTTTCAATAACGATGACATCCGCATCCTCGTGGAGAATGCGGATGCCGCGCAGACGATTGGAGGACCTGCGCTTCATTTCTGCCCGTAATAGGCGTGCGGCCCGTGCTTGCGCTGATAGTGCTTCTCGCCCACGAACGCGGGGAGGGTCGCCTTCACGGCCGCCGGCGCCCCGCGCAGCTGCTCGGTGAGACGCGCCATGTGCGCCATCGCCTCGAGTGCGACGGCGTTATCCACGGCCTTCATCGCATCGACGCCCCAGGTGAACGGCCCGTGGCCCGGCACGAGCACGCCCGGGCGCTCCAGCGGATTCGTTCCCTTGAAGAGCTCCACGATCACCTTGCCCGTGTTGAGCTCATACGCCTCCTTCACCTCGGTTTCGGTGAGATAGCGCGTGAGCGGCACGGCCCCGTGGAACTGGTCGGCATGGGTGGTGCCATAGCAGGGAATCTCGCGCTCGGCCTGCGCCCAGGCCGTCGCTTCGAGCGAATGCGTGTGCACGATGCCGCCGATTTCGGGGAAGGCGCGGTAGAGCTCGAGGTGCGAAGGCGTATCGGATGACGGCCGGCACTGGCCTTCGACAACGTGCCCTTCCAGATTCACCACCACCATGTCGCGCGGCTTCAGAAGGCCATACGGCACCCCCGAGGGTTTGATCACGAAATAGCCCGTCGCGGGATCGCGGCCCGAAACGTTGCCCCAGGTGAGGACCACGAGGCCCTCGTCCACGAGGCGCATGTTGGCATGGTAGACTTTCTTTTTCAGTTCTTCGAGCATATCGCCTTTTCTCCTGCGAGCGCCTTTTCAAAGAGTTTCATATAGGCCTTGAACCCCGCCACGCCCTCCGCTTCCGGCGCGAGCGTCGTACCGGCCGAGCCGGCGAACACCCGCTTCGTGAGGAAGTCTTCGAGCGGCGCCGTCTCGCCTGCGGCACGGAACGCCCGATAGGCCGCCAGCACCGCCATGCCCCACGGCCCGCCCTCGCCGGCCGTCTCGAGGCAGGTCACCTTCGCTTCGCGCGCATCGGCGAGATACTGCTGCGCAATGCCCTTCGAAGTGAAGATGCCGCCGTGGCCGGTGAGCGATTCGATCGCGCACTTTTCGCGCGCGAGGATGTCCATGCCGATCTTGAGCGTGGCGAATGCCGAGTAGATGTTCGCGCGGATGAAGTTCGCGCGCGTGAACTGCGCGTCGGGCATGCGTACGACGAGCGGCATCCCCGCCTCGAGGCCCGTCACCGGCTCGCCACTCACATACGGCACCGTCACCACGCCGCCGCAGTCCTTCGCGCCCGCGAGGGACTCGCGGAAAAGGTCGTCGAAATTACCGCCGAGGAGCCCCACCCACGCGTTGAGGTCGCTCGTGCAGTTGTTGCAGTGCACCATCGCAACGGGCTTGCCCGTAGGCGTCGTCACCATGTCGATTTCCGGATAGGCGCTCGCCAGTTCCTTCTCGAGCACGACCATCGCGAAGACGCTCGTGCCGGCCGAAATGTTGCCCGTGCGCGGCGCCACGGCGTTCGTTGCAACCATGCCCGTACCGGCATCGCCTTCCGGCGGCGCAAGGCGTGCGCCAGGCTTGAGCGTGCCCGTGGGGTCGAGGAACTTAGCGCCCGTATCCGTAAGCGTGCCCGCCTCGCCGCCCGCCGAAACGACCTTGGGCAAGAGGTCGAGCAGATCGACGCCCGTCGCCGCCTTGTACGCCGCAATCCGCGCGGCATCGTAGGTGCCGGTGGTGCTGTCGATGGGGAACATGCCCGAAGCTTCGCCCACGCCGAGCACGTTCTCGCCGGAGAGCATCGTATGCACCCAGCCGGCGAGCGTGGTCAGATGCGCCACTTCCGGCACGTGCGGTTCCTTGTTGAGCTGCGCCTGATGGTAGTGCGCGATGCTCCAGCGCTGCGGAATGTTGAAGTTGAAGAGCTTCGAAAGCTCGGCCGCCGCGGCGCCGGTCGTCGTATTGCGCCACGTGCGGAACTGCGCGAGCGGCACCCAGTCCTTGTCGAACGGCAGATAGCCGTGCATCATGCCGGAAATGCCGATGGCATCAAGCGCGGTGAGCGGCGCGCCCTGCTTGGCGGCAAAGTCTTCGGCGGCGAGGCGATAGGCTTCCTGCAGCGCAAAGATCACATCGGGCAGATCATACGTCCAATAGCCGCCCTCCAACCGGTTTTCCCACGTGAACGAGCCGGAAGCGATCGTCTTGAAGGTCTCGTCCACGACCACCGCCTTGACACGCGTCGAGCCGAACTCAATACCAAGGTATTTCATCTCTTAATCCTTTCCATTCTTAAAGCGAAAACACTCAAGCGTCCCTCTCCGGCCCCGCAACGGTCTCACCCTCAAGGAACACGCAAAAATTATAGCATCAATTCCTCTCCACTGTCAATATGGGCATTGTCGTAAAACGGCCCCGACCAGTCCTCTACTCGTATTTTCCCGATCATTCGTCACCTCCGACGTCAATATTCAGCTGCCGCAGCGGCTGGCCAGAGGAAAGCAATTGATTGGTGACTGAAGTAAAATATCGTTGGGCATCAATCTTGATCTCATTAAGGCCAAGTGCCCACATCGCATGTGCAAGTCGATTGGAACTCGTCTCATATCCATTCAGATGTGAAGTCAACATCAAATCACAACTCACGGCAGCGAGACCATTGGTAAATCGATGCCGATAAAACATTTGAGCGGATCGCGACACAACTGGATTTGCATTTAATGCACCACGAAGAGCATGTTCATACTCAATGAAACTTGTAGCACGTTCTTGCTTAGAAAATTCCATTCGTCGTGGAAAAGGTGTCACCGGGAGCCAGGTTCACGCTCACTTTGAGAATAGCGTTTGTACCCCAAACCAACCGAGAGGGATTCATGATCGGCCCATTTCCATTGTACCGTTCCGTCTTGACCAATTTGCGAATCGGCTCTATGACTTGATAGTCAGCTTCGTCAGAGAGACTTGCCCCCTCGTCTAGCGAATGGTTGTCCGAGAACGAGATGCCTTCTCCACCCGACCAGGTACAATCGATGTAGGCATCCTCATGGCAGTTGGTCACCACCGCAGTGTTCAAATTGAAAATTGAAAATGGAAAATGGGAAATGATCATCTGCGCTCATTGCCTTGTAGAGTGGACTTTGCCGTTTTGATAATCGACGTCAGGAGTGCAGTGCGATTTCCCGAATGCTACTTTCCCGTGCGTTTCCAATTGTGGATGTTCTTCGTTTTCTTGAAGTCCGGCGACTGGCGCGGGAGGGCATATTTCTCCTTGTTCTCCGCCCACCAGGCCAAGAGGGCCTTCACGCGAAACGACTTCGGGCGCTCCTTCGCGCTCCACCGCACGAGCTTCAGAATATCGACCACGTCCTCATGCCCGGCTTCCAGCTCTGCAAACAATTTCGGAAACGAGAAAATGCCCTCGCACGAAATGATCTGCTGAACAACAAGCTTGTCATTCTTCCGCCCTTCCTTCGCCGCAAGGCGCATCTCCGAGAGCAGAAACGAAATCTGCTCGTCCTCGAATTCGGCGCCGCCCTCCCAAACATAGACAACACCCACAGGATTCCACGGAATGATCCAATTGACGCAACGGTGATGAGTCAAGTCCCCCCACAGGCTAATAAGCGGTGTATAATCAATACTATCTCTGCTGGGTGACTTTTTTAACACGCCATAAATCAGCTCAAGCGACTCAAGACCACATCGCTCTTTTAACTCAATATAAGCAGGACACTTCTGATGGAGATAACTCATACTCGACAAAGCAACTTCAGGCTTCCGTTGAAAAGCAACGCACTCGGCCACCAGCGAATTAAACACCTCGACCTGTTCATTTGACGGACGAGGGAAAGCAACGCACGCCAACGAGCTGACGAGGAAAATGACAGTTATAACATTTTTCATTTCATCTCCTTTACTCAATTATCTGTTCTTGGTTTGTACATTCTTGCGATCCTTCCATAGGGACGGTCAAGTTGCGCCGGCAAGTGTTCTATGATTTCTTTTCCACCACACTTACTTTCAAACATGAGCCAGTGTCCTGCACCACAATTACAACGTCTTCTTTTTGCAGCATGAATGCCCTCATAATAAATAATCTCCGCCTCATAAAGATTTTCCGTGCGGTCCATGTCCGCCTCACGCAAGAAAAACGCATCTACATCCTCCAGACCAAGAAACCCATTATTATTTCCATAAACACGATCAATATTAACCCTAACCGTCCCATCGTCCGCCACTACACGATCGACCGATTCACCATTCACTAAAATGACATCCTCAAATACCACATCCGTCCTTCCTACCGCCCAGGCGAGGCAATTGTAGTACTTTGACGCTTCTCCTACCACGCTCCATTCGCATCCCTTCAAATCCAGGAACATCCCCATCGCGAATTGCCGATTGAGAAGCGACTCCAGCTGCGGCGCTCCGCTTTGAGGAGTATCCACCGGCGAAACCCATGGCTGGTCGCCGCAGTCGGCGGCAATGCTGGTGTACTTCACGCGGTCGGAAATAACCTTGCCGTAAGGTGCATGGAAACGCAACTCGACGTAGCCCTCCCCTTTCGCCCACCCTTCTGCCATCAAGGGAAAGCCGGGCCCAAAACGCACCAGGTTCTCCTGGTTGCCGAGGCTGTAGACCCGGCCCCACCCATTTTTGCAAACCAAGTTTTCAGCCTTTTTACACGTGTCAAAGCCGTAGATCGAGACTCTTGACGTAATGAACTCCAGCGCCCCCCTCGCACCGTATGGAACCACCGTCACATTCAGCCGCTGCAGATCGTCGTCGGCCATCGCCATGGACTCCTGTTCGAAGTCCGCGCCCGGACGTTTCACATATTCCGGCGTCCAGATGCCGCTGGCATCGTCGTCATCGATGTTGTAGTGGATGTACGCGCCGACCGTTTCCTCTTCCGTCTCTGGCACCGTCTGCTGCAAACCATGATCCAGATCGCACGCGGCGATGTCC
>JAZLJP010000078.1:0-9140 GCA_045617985.1 Kiritimatiellia bacterium | reverse complement strand
GCCGGCCCCCCCGCCGCGGGGGCCGCGGGCGCGGGGCCGCAATGGGGGCCGGGCCGCAGCGCGAGCCCCGCCTCCAAGGCGACGACCGTCCCCGCGCCCTCCGCGAGGATCTCCGCCGCGCGCGCCCGCGCCGCCGGCCCGGCGCGCCCCCCCGCCAGGCGGCCGGCGCCGCCGACCCCGTGACCGCCGACGCGCTCTTGCCCGGCGCGGCGGAGGGGCGCGCCGCGCCGGCGGCGCGGGCGCGGGCGGCGGAGATCCTCGCGGAGGGCGCGGGGACGGTCGTCGCGCTGGAGGCGGCTCTCGCGCTGCGGCTCGACCCCGGCTCCATTCCCGCGCTCGCGGACCCCTCGGCGGCGCGCACGGAGCGGACGCCGCGGCGGCTCCTTGGCTGGCTGCGACGACGACGGTCGGCGTGAATTCTCCCAAGACGTTTTCCGGGAGGGATGGTTCGGGCGGCGGACGGTTTGATTTTAGTTTGGAACAGAATCGGCCGGAGAGCGATAAGGACGGACAACCCGCTTCCGACTGCGGCAATCACGGAACTCATGGGGCCGAATTGACACGACACCCAACGGCGATAATGGCATCGCGTGACAATTTGGTAAGGCTAGAAAAAGCAATCGCATCAACATCCGATAATGCGATTGATTCACTACACAGTGCGTAGCGTTTTCCCAAAACAAGGGCAAACGAGAGTTTGGCCACTCAAGTAGACTTTCTCAACCTACAAACATAAACAAATTCAATTCATCATAGCTTAAATCAATTCCCAATATGCCGCCAAAACCATGTTTATGGCCAACACCCTTCGGGCATAAAAATGGAAATTTCCGTTTTTATGTCCAGATCATTCCCTCCGGCACGATCGCCAATCTCAGCTCTACGCGGTGTGACCATGTTCCCGCTCCGCCGGACTCCTTTCAATCCCCTTCGATCAAGAACGAAAGGAAGTAGAGCGCCATCGGTATCAACGGGAGTACGATCAATTCGAGGACACCTGCTACCAGGACGATCCACCTTGGCCACTTTCGCCAGATCCCTCCCGCAACGGTCAACGCCAAAACACCAATGGACGGCAACAGGAAGAACCAATGGCGGGCCCAAACCTGATACGATTCGAGAACTGAAACCGGAATGATCATTCAGTATCCTTTTCCTATTAGCATCCCATTCTCGAGGAAGATGAAAGTGTCACGACGGTCGGCGGCTTCATGTGGCCCGCCCCGTTGGAGACGTATCGGCATCCTTGCCGTAGCGATAGCCGATTCCGTGAACCGAAGGACGATGTCAGGGCAGGTGGACGGCGTCGGGTTTCAGGCCGTCGCTTGAGACCTCGAGCACCAACTCGCCCGGACCTTCACGACGAACCACCGCCACCACCTTTCCGAAGAACATCGGGTGGCTGTCGACCTTCGTGAACGCCTCCATCGCCGTCGCATCGCCGTTGCCCACCCCGAGGATCTTGCCCGGCCCCTTCAGCGCGAACTTCACCCGGTTCTTCGCGAGCGGGTCACGTACCCCTTTCGCGTCGAACGCATCGATCTGGATCCAGGTGAGCTCTTCTGGATCCGCCGTCAGGTGCGGCTCGATTGCGGCCTTGAGCGCCACGGCCTTCTCCGCCGTGCGCATCGTCTTTTCGCCGAGTTTCTTGCCGTCCTTGTACGCCACCACCTTCACCTCGCCGGGTTCGTACACCACATCGGGCCAACGCAGACGATAGCGGTCACACACCGCGTAGCAGGGATCTTCGGGCTCCGTCTGCTCGTTGCCCGCCAGCACCTCGCGCACCGACGCCCAATAGCCGGACTTCGAGCCGGTGATGTCGAACCGCAGGAACTTCGCCTTCTCGGGTTTGGCGAAGGCGATCTTCCGATCCTCGTCGAGTTTCTTCTCGAACACCTTCCGCCAGACCTTGCCGTCGTCAGAAAGCGAAAGCGCAACTCCATAGTCCTTCCAGGCGCGTTGCATGATGACGCTCACCCAGCGGAATGCGCGCGGCTCGGGCAGTTCAAGCTGCAGCCACTGCGGCACGCTCGCACCCTCCGCGCACCAGCGAGAGTTACCGTTGCCGTCGATGGCGTCCTTCGCGGGATGTGCCCCAGTACTGCCCTCGCGCTCCTCACTGGAGGCCGTCGCCTTCGCGCCCGCCAGCATGTTGACGAACTTCGGGCTTGCCGGCTCGCCCTTGCGGCGCATTCCCTGCGACTTGCCATTCACGAACAGTTCCGCGCTGTCGCCGTTGGTGTACACGTACACCGGCACCTTCTGTCCTTCGCGTCCGCGCCAGTTCCAATGCGGCAGAAGATGAAGCGTGTATGCCGAGGGATTCCAATAAGAACGGTAGAGCCAGTAGCGGTCCTTCGGCACGCAGCAGAGGTCCATGATGCCGAAGTAGGACGAACGGCTTTCCTTCCAATACGGCGTCGGTTCGCCGAGATAGTCAATGCCCGTCCACACGAATTCGCCGCAGCAGTAGGCGTCTTGCTCCATGTAGGCGAACTCGGCGTCCGGGAGGTCGAAACTCCCGTTGCGGTCGTAGGCGTCGGTCTGCCTGTCATTCTTCGGGTAGTCGCGTCGGTTCTGCGCCGGCGGGTTCATGTAGTAGCCGTAAGAGCTGTACGCCGAGGCCGATTCCGTGTAGATGACCGGCTTGCGAGGGTACTTCGCCTTCAACGTGCGGTAGCACGCGAGATAGTTCCAGCCGGTGACGTCGAGATCGTCCCAGATGTCCATCGCGAGTGACTTGGGCTGGCGCGTGATGGTCCAGACGTTGCCGTTACCGACCGGACGCGTCGCGTCTTCGCGCCGGATGATGGTGCGGAAGAGCGAGCAGCGGTCCTTCGTCATGCCCGAATTGTTCGCGTCGTCCTCCTTGCCTGGCTCGATTTCGTTGGAGATCGACCAGACGATGACGCAGGGATGGTTGCGGTCGCGCCGCACGAACTGGATGAGGTTCTCGCCGATGTAGCGCTCAAGGTTCTCCTCGGAACGGCGGCCTGCCGTTCCCTGCCACTTGTCGAACGCCTCGTCCCACACCACAATACCCATCTCGTCGCAGAGGTCGAGCACTTCGGGCGCCGGGATGTTGTGGCTCGTACGCAGCGCGTTCACGCCCATTTCCTTCATGCAATGAAGCTGGCGGCGCATCGCGGACTTGTCGAACGCCATGCCCAGGAGCCCCAGATCGGAGTGGAGATTGACGCCATGAAGCTGCACCCGGCGTCCGTTGAGATGGAACCCGTTGCCCGCGCGATCCTTGGGATCGTCCGAAACCGGGAACGCGATCGTGCGTACGCCGAAGCGCACCTGCTCGCGCGCGAGTTCCACGCCGTCCGCGCCGAGGAGGCGCACCGTCGCCCGCAGGAGATTGGGCGAATCGATGTCCCACCGCGGCGGATTCTTCAGGGTGAACGCCAATACGCCCGCATCGGCGCGCACCGCACCCTGCACTGCGCCGTCGACCGCCACTTCCACGCGCGCGCCCTTCGGCGCGTTCTCGGTCTCCCAGCCCACGGTCACGTCGGCTTCGTCGCGTTCGACCCGCGGCGTACGCACCACCACCGAGTTGTAGGCGAAATGCGCGCGGTTCTCCAGGCGCATCGTCACCTTGCGGTAGAGGCCCGCGCCCGGATACCAGCGCGAATGGTGCGCCGTGGTGTCCGCCCGCACGGCAAGGACGTTGCGCCCCGCCTTCACGAACGGGGTTGCGTCCACGCGGAAGCTCGCATAGCCGTAGTTCCAACCGCCCGCGAGCTTCCCGTTGACGTACACCTGGGGACGCGCCATCACGCCGTCGAAATCCAGGAAGACACACCCCTTGAAACCGGCGTCAATCTGGAATTCGCGGCGGTACCAGCCCACCCCCTTCCACGGCAGCTTGCCGCTGCCGCCGTTCTCCGCCTTGGGATTGAACGGGCCCGAAATCGCCCAGTCGTGCGGCACCCGCACCCGTTCCCACGTCGCGTCGTCGAAGTTCGGCGCCTGGGCCTGCAGCTTTCCCGTAGAGTCCTTAGCGAAGCGCCACTGCGCATCCGCAAACGACACCTCACTCGCCTTCACCGCCAGCGTGGTCCACGCCATCAGCGCCACCGCCCCCGCGAATCGAACCCAATTTCCGTCAAAAATCGTGCCTACCATGATCGATTTCCTTCAGTAAAACAAGTTATCATTTATAAAATCATTTCAGGCACCAGGCACCAAGTACCAGGCACCAGGCACCCGCCTTACCAGTCGCGATCGTTGGGCGAAAGCGGGGCCTTCATCATGCGGGCCTTCTTTTCGTTTTCATGCTCGTCGCTCCGCTCCTGGGCTTTCCGAAGCAGCTCTTCGACATCCTTCTGGTCCTTGGGATCCTGCTGTTGCTGCTTCTCCTGCTTCTTCTCTTCCTGCTGCTGGTCCTGCTCCTTCTGATCGTTCTTCTGCTGATCCTGATTTTGCTGCTGGTCTTTTTTCTGCTGATCCTGCTTCTGCTGCTGTTGTTGCTGTTGCTGCTGGTTCTGCCCGCCGCCGTCGTCCTTCGGGAGCAGTTCGCGGATGCGCTCGAGCTTGGCGAGGATCACGAGCTGTTCAGGCGGCAGCTCGGCCTTGACCATCTGTTCCTGCTTCGCTTCGACTTCCGCCGCGAGCTGTGCGATTTCCTGCTGCTGCTCGGCCGTGAACGGCGGGGTGTTCGTGCTGCCCTGCTGGATCTTCTGCTGGATTTCCTGCGCCTTCTGCTGCGCCCAGGCCGGGAACTTCGCGCGGAAGGCGCGCGTGGCATCAAGGGCATCCTGCTGCCAGTTGAAACCATCCATCCGCTTTACGTCCTGATAGGCGTTCGTCTGCGCGAGAATCGTATAGGCGTTGATCTGCGGCGGCTGGCCGGCGATGAGCGAGAGGCGGTCCTTCACGCGCGTAAGCCCCGCGAGCGCCTGCGCCTGGCCTTCGGCCTTCGGCTCCTTCAGGAGCTCCGCCTGAGTGCGCGCGATTTCCTGCATCGCCGTGCCCACCTTCTCGGCCATCGTCGCCGTATAGGGCGGCTGATTGCTCGCGCTCGGCGTATCCTGCGCGCAGACCTGCTGGACCCATGGCTTGAACCCGTGGTTGAAGACCTGCGAGAATTCCGCCGCCTCCTGCTGCCAGTCGCGTCCGTTTTCCATTTCCGCCTTGGTGACGACATTCGTCTGCGCGCGCAGGCCCTCTTCAAGCGCCGCGGGCGGATCGAGAACGCCCTTCCAGTACCGGTGGAAGGCGGTCTCCGCCTTTGCAAGATGCTCGGCGGCATCGGGCGAGAGATCCTCCAGGAGTTCCGCCGCCTTCAGCGTCGTATCGCGCGTTGCCTCCACATCGCCCACGATCGTCGCCGCCTGCTGTTCGTTCGTGATCGACTCCAGCACCTGGCGCTTGAGCGGGATGAGCGCATCGGCGAGTTTCTCCGCGCGCCGCGCGAGCGACTCGCTTTCGGCCACGGCCACGGCCGCCGCGTTCGTTAAAACGCCCGCCTCGGCGCGCAGAATCGCCAGCGCCTCGCGCGCCGCCTCCGTCATCTGGGCCTTCGGGTCCTTTCCCTTCGCCTGCGCGAGGACGTCTTCCACGTGAAGCTCCTCGCGCAGTTCCTTGATGCCCGTCACCGCGCGCGTGAAATTGCGATTCGCCCGCGGGTCGTCGGGCGTTGCGCGGAGCGCGATCTGGAGCGCGGCCGCGCTCTCTTCGGCGGCCTTGCACCCGCGCCGAAGCGGTTCGAGCGCCGCGCCTTCGGCATGGACGCCGGAAGCCCCCTTCGCCTTCGCGAGTTCCGCCGCGCGCACGGCATGCTGCAACGTGCCCACGATCTCGGCCGCGCGCGCGCCGTGCGTGCGGCTGAGCAGGAGCGGCTGCAACGTTGCGAGCGCATTCGTCACATCCCCTGCCTTCCAGAAATCGTAACCCTGGTTCCAGATTTCGCGGTCGCTCAACTGCGCCTCCGCCGGCGGCACGTAGGCGGGATCTTCCGCCACCGCCGCGACGGCATTCGTGCTCGCCGCTTCCGCCGCCGCCGGCGCGGCATTGGTCGCGCTCTCCTCGGCGAAAAGGCCCGTGCAAAGAGCCAGCGCCGCCGTAACCATCACGCGCCGCCCCAGGCGGCCCGCGAAACGGCCGCGCGAGAACATCGCCGCAAGAAGAATGAGGAAGAGCCCCGGCACGAGGAAAACGCCGAAGCGTTCCGTCGCACGCAGTTCCTCTTCCTCGGCCTGTTCCTTCGCCGCCACCTTGGTGAGATACTTCCGGTAGATGGCGCCGAGCGTCGTCTCGGCCGTACCGGCCGTTGCGAGCGCCACGTACTTGCCGCCGCTCGCCTTCGCGATTTCCACGAGCGGCTTTTCATCGAGCTTCGTGGAAACGGCCTTGCCCTGATATTGCTGCGTGCCGCGGCCGGAGGCATCGGGAATGGCACTCGCCTTCGAGGGGTCGCCAAGGCCCACCGTGAAAATCGGCACGTTGCGCTTCGCCGCCGCCCGCGCCGAGGCAAGCGCGCCGCCGCGCAAGTCGCCGCCGTCGGAAACGAGAATGATCGCATTGTGGTCGTCCATCGCCGGGTCGAGCGCCTCAAGGGACGTCTTGATCGCAGCGCCGAGATCCGTTTCGCCACGCGGCGCGGATTCGGGCGTCATTCCCTCGAGCGTACTGCGGAGGAAGGCGTGGTCGGTCGTGAGCGGGCAGAGGAGCTCGCCCGTGCGGCGGAACGCCACAAGCGCGCAGCGGTCCCCTTCAAGCGAGTCGATCAAGTCGGCAATATCGGCCTTCGCCCGTTCCAGACGGTTCGGCCGCACGTCCGCCGCAAGCATCGAGCGCGAGACGTCGAGCGCCACCACCACGTTGCGCGACCGCGCTTCGATCTTCTGATTGGAGTGCCCCCATTGCGGCCGCGCCGCCGCGAAGACGATGAGGAAAAGCCCCGCGAGCAGCAATGCGGCCTGCAGACTGAAAAGACGCGGCGCACGCGGCAGAAGCCGCGCCTGCAAGGCAGGCGCCACGAGCCCATCGAGTTTCTTATCCGCGCGGGCGCGCAGATACACCCAGAAGGCGCCGGCCACCGGCACGAGCGCCACGAGAATCAGCATCCAAGGATAGACGAATTTCATAGGTTGAGAAAATTAAGGAGTGAGAGGATTAGGATCGAACCTCGGCGCACCAGGCGTCGATGAGTCTACGGGCGATGGATCCGGGGCGCGGCAGAGCCGGCAGGGCCTCGGGATCGAACCAGCGGCTTTCCGCCACTTCCTCGCCATCGGGCTTGAGGTCGCCGCCGCACCATTCGGCGCGGAAGCCCACCATGATGTTGCTCGGGAACGGCCAGGCCTGGGAGCGCACGTAGCGGATGTCCGTCACGTCGATGGACGACTCCTCGCGCGCCTCGCGCGCCACGGCTTCCTCAAACGTTTCGCCGGGATCCACAAAGCCCGCGACAAGCGTCCAGTTCGCCACGCGATAGTGGTTGTTGCGCTGAAGGAGAATCCGGCGCCCCTTCGTAATGAGCGCAATCACCGCCGGCGAAATCTGCGGGTAGGCGAGATAGCCGCACGCCGGGCACTTCAGGGCCGGCTCGGCCGGATCGGGATGCGACGTCATCGCCGCCCCGCACACGCCGCAGAACTTGTTCGTGCGCTGCCACTCGGCGCGTTCCGCCGCGATCGCCGCCGCGCGGAATTCTTCCGCCGTCATCTCGCCCATGCGTTCGCGCAGCTTCGTCTGTTCAGGAGTCATCATCTCGCGCCTCCCTTACACGAGCCGCCGCGCGGCCGCCATCTGCAGCGACACCGCCGCGAGCACCAGCACCATGCCGCCGAGAAGGAACGGCGCGAAATGTTCGTTCCACCGCTGGTAGACGGTGCGGTCGAGCGCCGTCTTTTCAAGCGAATCGATTTCCTCGAGCGCCGCCTTGAGGCCGTCCTGGTCGTTCACGCCGAAGTAGCGCGCGTGGGTTTTCTCGGCGATGGACTTGAGCTGCGATTCGTCGAAGGACATGTTCGCATACTGGATCGACGTGCGCCCGAACATGTCGCGCGCCTTGAACGGCGTGCGGCGCGCCTTCGTGCCCACGCCGATCGTGTAGACGCGGATGCCGAGTTTTTCCGCCGCCGCGGCCGCCGCATCCGGCTCGACGACGCCCGTATTGGAGACGCCGTCCGAAAGGAGAATCACGATCTTCGACTTCGGTTCGGCATCCTTCAAACGCGCGAGCGCCGTCGCGAGGCCGTCGCCGACGGCCGTCATCGTTTCATCGGGATCGACCGGGCGGCCGTTCGCGTCGTAGTTCACGCTCGGCACCTCTACGCCCTTCAGGACGTGGAGGAGCGCCTCGTGGTCCGCCGTCAGAGGCGCGCGCGACGCGGCATAGCCGCCGAAGGTCACGAGGCCGATGAGATCGTCTGGGCGCGCCTCGATGAATTTCCGGAACATCTTCTTTACGACGTCGAGCCGCGTGATGTATTCGGCGTTCTGCGGCGTGAGGTCAAGGGCTTCCATCGACCCCGAAACGTCCACCGTCATCGCAATCGCAATGGCGTCCACATTCCGCTGCCCATGCGAAAGCGCCTTGCGCGGACGCGCCGAGGCGATGACGAGGCACGCCGCCCCGGCGAGGAAAATCCACGGCGCAAAATTCGCCACGCGCGCCCGCCAGCCGGCCGTGCGCGCCGGCAGGCGTACGACCGGCGCAAACTTGATGCCCGCCCGGCGCCCGCGCCGCAGCATCCGCCACGCCGCAAGCCCCAACGGGATGAGCAGCAGAAAACACAATGGCCAGGCGAAATTCATCTCACTTGCCCTCCCCGGCCCGACTATCGGCCGTTAGATAATCCTTGGCCTTGCCCGTTGCCGCATCGGCCATCTCCGGCGTCGCCTCCACGCCCGCGAACTTCACGAGGTCGGCCGATTCGAGGAAGCGCTTCAATTCGGCGATCGCCTCGGGCGTGAACGCGGCGTTCTCCTGCGCGGCGCGCAGGAATTCCTCCGTGGTGAGATTCGGCGCCTTCACGGCGTGGCGGCGCTCGATGTAGCGGCGCACGACCATCGTGAGTTCCACATAGAAGTCCTTGAAGAAGCCGCGGCCCGGAAGCCCCTTCTTGAGGAGCACGTCGAGCTCGTAGAGCGCGCGTTCGATCGGGCTCATCCGGTGGATC
>JAZLJP010000077.1:0-4700 GCA_045617985.1 Kiritimatiellia bacterium | reverse complement strand
TCACGGGCAACACGACGGTGACAACGGGCGGACTCTTCCTTGCGAACCCGATCACGGTCGCGGACGGTGTGACGGTCGGGTTCACGCAGCCGGTGGTCGGCGGTAACATCAACATGACGGGCGGTGGTGCGCTTGCCTTCGCGGGCGGGGTGGGCCTCACGGGCGAACTGGCGCAGGAGGGCGGCACGTTGAACCTCGGCGGGGGTACGATGGATGTTTTCGCGAATCCTGCGCTTACGGGCGACGTGCGGTGGGAGAACGGTACGTTCCTTTTGAACTTCTATGGCGAGTTTCGTCCCTTGGACAATTCCACGCTCACGCTCGGCAACGGTGCGCGCGTAATCAAGGACCGCTACTGGCGTACCTTCATCGACAAGGGCGTCACGCTCACCCTCGAGACGGGGTCCTACATGGAGGTGCCCGGCCCGATGTGCATCGCGTGCGACTACACGACCGACAACGTACTCAACCTCGCTGGTGGCACGCTTGTGGTGACGAACAATTCGGAAGAAGCTGCTCGTGCGGCGGTTTCCGGTTCGAGCTTGAACATCATGACGCAGCAGAAGAGCGGCACGGCAACCTTGAATATGGAAAGCGGGCGCATCGTTACGACGAAACTCCGCGTGGCGGCCGATTGGGCCAGCTATGGTCAAGGCGTGCAGGGCACGGGCACGGTGAACGTGAACGGCGGCGCGATCGAAACGCTCGACTGCGTGGAAGTGGGTTCCACCCACGCCTCGAAAATCGGCACGGCCTTCCTCTATTTCAACGGCGGCGAAGTGACGGCCCCGAACGGCATCCGGCTCTATCGCGACGACCACGATACGCTCGTCTTCAACGGAACCGTGTTCCATGCGACGGCGGATTGCGCGAAGTATCTCGACTTCCGCAAGAACGCGGGTTCGCTGACGATGATTACGGACGGCGGTTTCATCCTCGACGTGGCGGCCGAAAAGAAGGTGGCGCTCGGCTGGGGCTTGGTCGGTGATGGCGGCCTCGTGAAGCGCGGCGCGGGCACGCTCACGCTTGATAAGGCGGCGACATTCGCGGGCGGCGTGAACGTGGAGGCGGGTACGCTCGTTCTCGATGATCTGGCGGGGCTGGGCACGGGTGCGTTGCAGATGGCGGCGGGTACGACGCTCGAGGTGACGATCACCCAGCCGGGTACGACGGAGATCGCGCCGGTCGCAGCGGGCTTCTCGCTCGCGAATGTGACGGTGGTCGCGCGCGATCTTCGGGGCACGGTGATGACGGCGGCGGTGCCGTCGGTGTCGAACGGGAAACTCGTCGTGACGGTGTCGGATCTCTATACGGCGCCGGCGGTGAATGCGACGAGCGACTGGTATGCGCTCGCCTGGACGATGGGCGGCACGGCGGTGGCGTTCCCGACGGCGGTGGGTCAGGTGATGACGGCGCAGGTCGTTGCGGATGGTACCTCCACGATCGCTCTCGGCGAGACGGTCCATGCCTCGCTCATCGATTTCGTGAACGGCGGCGACGCGCGGGCGACGACGACGATTGCGGGTCCGGGGGTCTTGGATGCGAATCTGACCCTCCAGAACTTCGCGGGCGACGTGAAGGTGCAGACGGAAATGGCGGGCGATGCCGTGCTCGGCGAGAATGCCATTCTTTCGCTCGATGTGGCGGAAGGTCAAACCCGGTCGCTGACGCGTCTCCCGACGGTGACGGGTGAGGGTATGTTCCGCAAGTCGGGTACGGGTACGCTCGTCCTGCCGCCGTCGACTCTCCCGACCGCCGGATTGCCGCTCGATCTCCAGGAGGGCGCGGTGGCGCTGCAGATCGACGAGGATACGGCGGCACCCACCACGACGAAGTTCGCCGATACGGTAAAGGCGGGCGTTCTTGAAAAGCGCGGCGAAGGGAAACTCACCGTGACGGGCGGCACGTTCGCGGGCCAGATGAAGGTGATGGAAGGGCTTCTCTTCCTCGATGGCCCGTTCCAGGGCATCACGGCGACGGCGGAGCGGCCGTTCTACATCGGGCCGAACGGATCCGTGTACATCCAGGGCAGCCAGACGAACAACCGCTTGCCGGCGCAGGCGGCGGTCGTCGTGGACGGCGGTACGTTCACGCTTTCGCATGTCAATCCGGCGCCGAATAACATCACGATCGAGGTGAAGAACGGCGGTACGTTCATCGACGACCACACGCGCGGCGAGGAGCATCAGAAGTTCACCACGCTCACGTTGACGGACTCGACCTGGCTCTTTGCGGGTACAAAAACGGCCTATAAGTCCAACGGTTGTTGGATGGATTCTCCGTGCCGCATCTTCGTGAACGGAAATTGCACCTTTGAAAAAGAGGAAGGCAACCCGAACCAGATCGCGGGCAGTACGACGATTTCGCTCAATGTGAGTACGGGCGCGCGTCTCTCGATGGGATTGCCGTTCCTGACAGACGTGAACAAGACGGGACCTGGCACGGTGCGGTTTACGGATGGCGCCTCGAATGCGTCGGCGACGTTTACGCTGAGCGAGGGCGTTCTTGAGAACGGCGGCACCTGCCCGAAGCTGGCGCTCGCCGGCGGTACGACCTTCAAGGTGGTGGATGGTGCGGGGCCGCTCACGGTGACGACGCTCACGATGCCGTCGACGGGGTCCGTGATCCTCGACCTGTCGGGCATCGACTTTGCGAATCGCACGGAGAGCGTTCAGATTCTCAAGTACGCGAACATCTCGGCGAACGACATTGCGAAGTTCTCGATGATCGGCCGTCCGGGCGATCCCTGGAAGATGTCCACCACCGGCGGCATCACCTTCAAGCGCGTGCCGCAGCCGGAAGTGCTCACCTGGAATTCGGGCGACGGCGACTGGACGGAAACGGCGTGGAACAACGACGCGCAGGGCTATGGCATGGACGGCTACCATCGCGTGAACTTCGTCAATTCGACGAACGAGAACCGCACGGCGCTTTCGACGGTGACCGTGGACGGCGAGCGTATCGTCGTGGACATGATGCTCACGGCCTCCGAGACGCCCTATCGGATCGCCGCAACGCCCACGGGCGTGGTGACGGCGCCTTCGTTCCTTTCGACGGCGGCGGCGGGCTTTTCCTTCGAGGCGCCGCTCAAGCTCATCAATGGCGGCATCTCCTTCGCGGCGACGACGGCCGACCAGGCGATTCTCGACCCGCGCGGCACGATTGGAGCGGTGAGCATCCCGGCGGCGGCGGGGGGCAACGTCCTCCTTGCGTTTGGCAACAACAGTCAGAATTCTCTGCTTGGCGGGCTCACCATCGGATCCGGCAAGACGGTGGAAATCCGCAATAATCGCACAGCGGGCAACTCGATCTATTTCGATAGCCCGATAACCGCACCAGCGGATTCGAAGATGATCTTCTCGGCACCTGTTGGCGCTTTCCATACGGACATCCGCAAGGACATGCCGAATCTCAAGAGCCAGATCGAAATCAAGGACGGTGGCTTCCTCCATGTGGCCGGCCAGTTCAACCAGGTCGTGGCCACGGCGGAGAATCCGGTGTGGGTGCACGGCGAGAACTCCACCCTGTCGCTCTACGGCAATCAGGTCAAGAACCGTTTCCCCAACAACGGCCACGTGCTGGTGACGGATGGCGGCAAGTTCTGGATGCGCGGCGTGAACATCAATGAACAGAACATGGGGCCGTATGTGACGGTGTCCAACGCGACGTTCGACGTGTCGAATGAAAAGGTGACGGGCAATGCGCACTTGCACTTCTCGGACGTGACGATGTACGGTGAATCGAAGTTGATTCTCACGACCACGACGGCCGCATGGGGGAACGCGAATGTTCCCAACCAGGGTGCTACGTTGTGGGGCCAGTTGAATGTCAAGACCGGCGCCAATGCGCAGCTCATCCGTGAGAGCGGGAATCCGAATCACTTCATCTTTACCGTGAAGGGGGGGGAGCAGAACGTCTCGGGCACGTTGAACGTCGAGTCGAACGCAGTCCTCAATCTGGGGCTTTCGCTCTTCATGCCGCCGATTAAAGCGGGCCTCGGAACGCTTGTTCTGCTCGATGATCTCAAACTCGGCTATGCGGGCCAGAAGCAGCTCATCCTCGACGCGGGCTGGCTCAAGGTCAACACGCAGGCGAACGACCGCAACATCCTCAACGTGCTCACGGTGGCGAACGGTGCGGGCCTTGATCTGACGGATGAGGGTGCTGTGTTCGGTACGGCGGATACGGCGAGTGCGATCTCCGCCGAGACGGGGGTACGCGTCCTCTTGAAGACGGGTAGCCGTGAACTTGCGAAGGATGAATACCTCGTTCGCTGGTCGGCGGATTCGACGTCGCCCGCCTGCTCGTTCCGTCTCGATGCGGAGACCGCGCAGCTGAGGCGCTTCCAGGTCATGAAGGTGGCCGACGGCGTGAAGGTCTACACCCGCTCCTTCGCCATCCTCGTGCGGTAACGCGGGGAGGAGCGGACCTCCAGCCTGTTCGAAGGGGAGGGGGGAATTTCCTGCCGATTCCCCCTTGCACGCAAGGGGGATTTTTGATAACATTTAGGTAAATCGTTCAAGAGGAGAACAGTCAACATGAAGAAATTGCTTTTGAGTGCCGCGATTGCGGCTTCGGTCGGTTTGATGGCGGCGCCGCCGCCTCAGCATGGGGCGAAGGGCCCGCAGCGCCCGGCGCCTGCGAAGCAGGCCGCGCGTCCCGCGCCGGCGGCTCGGCCGGCCGCACGTCCTGCACCGGCG
>JAZLJP010000076.1:0-2099 GCA_045617985.1 Kiritimatiellia bacterium | reverse complement strand
CCGGAAGTCGACCCCGCCCAGCGCGCCCGGCTTTTGTTGAAGTCGTCGGCAAACTGCTGGATCTGCTTATCGTACAACTGATAGCGGCTGTTTTCAAACCCCTTGAAGACGGGCACGCCCTTCTTGATTTTGGATGCTTCGGCGAGCGGCACCGTTGCGGCGGGCTTGGCGGCTGCGGTCCCGGCGGCCTTCGCCCGTGCCTCCCCTTCCGCAGGCGCCGCACTCGGCGGCGTAGCCGCAGCCACAGGCTCGGCCTCCGGCGTTGCAGCCGGCGCCGGCACTTCGCGCACACGGTCCTCGTTCTGCCCGGAAAAGAGAAAGGTCAGCGAAACCGGCACGATCGCCAGAATTCCGAGCACCGCTAGAACTGAGAGGTTCTTCACGCGAGCTTCCTTTCAATGAAGGCGACGCTGCGCTCGACGATCCAGTCCATCAGGCAGTAGGCCGCCGCCACCGAGAGGAGCGGGCCAAACGCCGCGATCGTGCGCCCGCACACGATATCCGCCGCCATCGTGAGGTCACACACATTCACCGCACCCACAACAGACGTCCACTGCATGAGTTCCACGAGCTTCACACGCGAAATGGGCAGCCACGCCCGCATGCCGTCGCCCGCCGGCACGAGGAAGGCCGCGAACCAGAAGGCGAACGCCATCACGACGACGGTCCACATCGAAGCCGAAACGAGAATCGCACAGCTGAAGGTGAGAATGACGACGGGCGGCGGCAGGAGGCGCACCACTTCCTGAACGCCGTCGATCACGCGGCCCACAAAGGCCGGCGTATGCCGCTTGATGAAGCGGAAGACCCAGGCGAAGAGGAAGCCGAAGACGGCGGAAAGGATCGTAAGCGCAAGGGTGGTGAAGAACCCCACCACGAAAAGCCGCACGCGCGGGTCTTTGATGAGCGTCTTGCTGAATCCAAGGCGCGTAGAGCCGAGCATCATGCCGGAGGCGTCGCCATTGCGCACAAGAACGCGCACATCGGAATCGAAGTAGGTGTCGGAGGCAAGCGCGCCTTTCTCCACTTCGTTCGCATTGTAGTCGTCGATGACGATGTCGAGCTCGCCGGCCGCAAGCTCGCCGAGGATGTCGCCGTCCGGACGGCAGACGATCTGCGGGCGCAGATGCATCACCTGCGCGAAGCGGCGGATGAATTCAATGTCGAAGCCCGCCAGTTCTCCGGAGTCGTCGTAGAACGAGGACGGCTCTTCCGTGCCGCTCGTACCGATACGCAGAATGTTCGTGGTCGTATTATCGACGGGGATCTTCGGCATCGCCACATATTCGTCGCTCTGGCACCACCGCACGAACATGTCGCTGTAGTAGCCCGACTTCCGATAGTTCGCGATGAACTGGTTGAGCTTCGGCAGCAGATCAGGCCGCTTCTCTGAAACGAGCACCACGCCCGCCGAGCGTACAAGCGGCTCGTCGAGCATCTTCAGGCGATTGGGATAGGCCCGAAGCGCCACGTTGAGCACATGCTCGTTGTAGACGAACGCTTCGATCTTCCCCGCAAGGAGCGCCATGAACGCATCGGAGAATTCATGGAATCCCACGATCTGCGCCCGCGGGAACGCCCGGCGCGACACCTTTTCGGAATCGTAGCCCGCCAAAACGCCCACACGGCAATCCTGCCGATTGAGATCCTCCGGCTTGTTGAAATCCTCCGGGCGCTCATACGCGCCCATGCCAACGAGATGCGCAATCGACAGCACAAGTGCCGCAATCACGCACACGCCCACAAATTTCATTCCTTTCACTCGTCTTTCCTTTCTCTCTGCAAAATCACCCGAAAAGTATACCCTATCCCCCCCTCGATTGTCAATCGAACATTCGCACCAATTGCAAAACCCCGGTCATTGCGGTCACGCGAGACGCATGCCCCTACCATAACCGCACATTTCGGCAGGGACGCGCGTCCCGTGCGTCCGCAGGGGAAGGGTTTTGCAATTGCCTCGTTTGACAAGAATGAACAGACTGCGCTAACGCAATCGCCCCGGCTCCATCGCGCCTTCACTCCATCTCGAAGGCCGTCCCCGTCCAGCGGAGCTTCACGAGGCGCACATACCCCGCAAAGCCCTTCTTCTCGTTCGGCGC
>JAZLJP010000075.1:0-12095 GCA_045617985.1 Kiritimatiellia bacterium | reverse complement strand
AGGACTACCGCGGCGCCTTCTGGCCCCAGGCCAACCGCACGGGCCGCTCGAGCGGCCGCACTCCGCGCACGACCGAGAGCTGGCAGCGCGAACGCGGGGTCCATCCCGCCGCGCGTGCGGGCGGCGGAGATCCTCGCGGAGGGCGCGGGGACGGTCGTCGCGCTGGAGGCGGGGCCCGCGCTGCGGCTCGACCCCGACTGCGTGCCCGCGCTCGCGGATCCCTCGGCGGCGCGCACGGCGCGGACGCCGCGGCGGCTCCTCGGCTGGCTGCGACGACGACGGTCGGCGTGAATTCTCACGGGATGTTTTTCCTGGCGGGTGGTTTGGGCGGCGGGAAGTTTGATTTCGGTTCGGAACGATTCTCGGCGTGTTCTAGAGGCCGGAGGACGACGGGGGGCTCGGATTGGTCGCTAAAGGCGTTGAGCGGCCTCTGCCGAAGGCGTCTGCGTACATAATGGGAAGAACGCACCACGAGACAGCCCCACACTTATAACGAATCGTGGGGCTGAAGCCTCAAATAAAATCTCATGGCGGAATGGCGAACCTTTTGGTATACTTTGGGTCATGGACCAGATTCGTAAATTTCTTTCTCCTGATGCGGGACCTTTCGTCCAGCTTGTCAAATACGGCGTCATCGGCGTGGCGGCGACGGCCGTGCAGTTTCTTTTCTTCTATATTCTGGCTGCGACCGCGCTCAAGTGCCTCACGGCGAACGATTGGGCGGTGCGGTTCATGGGCCTTCCCGTGGCCGGGGCGGAGGTGACGGACAGCATCCGCTCCGTGCGTTTTGCCGTCAATACGGCCGTGGGGTTCGTGATTGCGAACATCTTCTGCTGGCTGATGAACCGGTGGTTCGTGTTCCATGCGGGCAAGTTCCGGTGGTACATCGAGCTCGGGATGTTCTTCGCCACGGCTTCGGTGGCCACGCTGATTGCTACGGGGGCGAGCGCGGCGCTCATCCGCTATTGCGGGTTGATGACGTCGGCCGCCGTGTTCATCGAAGTGTTCGTTTCGTTCTTCCTCAACTTCTTCGTGCGCAAGTTCCTGATTTTCAAGGGCTGAGGCACTTTCCTCGTATTCGGAGAATTCCCATCATGAAAAACAACTGCATTTTCTGCGCGATCGCCGCCGGCGAAATCCCGAGCTTCAAGGTCTATGAAGACGACCTGGTGCTCGCCTACCTCGACATCAATCCGTTCGCCCTCGGCCACACGCTCGTGATTCCGAAGGCCCACACGACGGGCCTCCTCGATACGCCGCCCGAGACGCTGAAGGAAATCATCGTGCGCGTTCAGAAGGTGGCTGCGCGCATCAAGGCGGCGCTTCCTTGCGACGGCTTCAACATCCTGCAGAACAACGGCGCCTCCGCAGGCCAGACCGTGCCGCACGTCCACTTCCACATCGTGCCGCGCATGGGCACGGCGGATGCGGCGATCATGTTCGAAAACCATCCGGGCGACAGGGAGGCCTTGAAGGCGCTCGCCGAACGTTTGCGTTTTGAATAAAATGGATATTCCCGAAATCATGTATGAGATGGAGGATTATGCCGAAATCCTCCGCAAAGACTCCCGCTACGACAGCCGGGCGTACGACTTCGTGCTGCGCGTGATCCATGAGGCGAGCGAGAGCGCCAAGGGCCATGTGACGGGGCAGGAGCTCTTGGGCTTCTTCCGCGATCTTGCGCTCGACGCGTTCGGCCCGCTCGCCTACACGGTGCTCTCCGAATGGGGGCTGACCTCTTGCGAGGACGTGGGCGAAATCGTGTTCAATCTCTACGATGCCAAGCTCATCGGCAAAACGGAAAACGATTCGCGCGAGGACTTCATCGGCGGCTTCGACTTCCGCCAGGAGTTTCTGGAGCCTTACGCCTGAGGGAGAGGTTTGCCGCCATGCGTTTTGCGCTCTCCACCAATTGGAACAACGGACGCCTTGCGGACGGTTCGGCCATCGTCGACGAAGCGCTCGCTTTGGGGTTCGATGCGCTGGAGCTCGGCTTCCGCACGACGCCTGAACAGATGGCGGGGTTCCGCCGGCGGCTTGATGAATTGCCGGTCGATTCCGTGCATGCGTACTGCCCCGTGCCCGTGGGCGCACCCTCGGGCCACCCCGAGCTCCACCAGCTCGCCGACCCCGATGAGGACGAGCGCGCGCTCGCGCGCCTCCTGCTCAAAGACACGCTCGCCTGCGCGCAGGAACTCGGCGCGAAGGTCGTGGTGACGCACGCCGGCTATGTGGAGCTCGACGGCTGGTTCGTGAACCGCGGCTCCGATGCGCTGCGCGAGGTGGTCCTCGGCCCCGACGGCGAACCGGCCCCCGCGAGCGTGCGTTATCAGAAGTTCCTCGCGAAGGCGCGCGCGCGCCGTGATGAACGCGGCGTGAAATTGCGCGACACGTTTCTCAGGGAACTCGATCTCGTCATCCCCGCGCTTGAGAAGGCGGGCGTGACGCTCGCCCTTGAAAACCTGCCGAGCCTCGAAGGGTTTCCGAATGCGGAGGAGGCGGAAAAGCTGATGGCCGACCTCGCCGGCGCGCCTGTTAAGCTGTGGTTCGATACGGGCCACGCCCGCGTGCGGGAATGCTATGGATGGAGCGCGCGCGCCACCGAAATCGCCACGCGCGTGGGGCCGCACATCTGCGGCATGCATTTGAACGATGTGGAAAACTTCCACGACGACCACCGCCAGCCCGGTTGGGGAAAGGTCGATTTCGCCGCGCTCATGCCGCTCGCCCGGCGCGACATCCTCCGCGTTTTCGAGCCGCATCAACCTGTGACCTTTGACGAACTCAAAGCATCGCTCGCGCAAATCCGCCGCCTGTGGGCGGAGCTTCCTCCCCCTGCGGATTCGCGCATCCCCCAGCCTGAAACAGCATCCCATCTAAAGGAGGCCTCCACGATGATTACGGATGTCACTGTTCTGATTCCCGCCTATCAGCCGGACGACAAGCTTACGGCGCTCGTGGATCGTTTGCGGGCGGAATTCGCGCATGTGGTGGTGGTGGACGACGGTTCGACCGAAGGCCGCGCCGTTTTCGAGGCCATCCGCCCGAAGGTGGATGCGGTGCTCGTTCATGAGCAGAACCGCGGCAAGGGCGCGGCGCTCAAAACGGGTTTTGCCTGGATTCGCGACCACCAGGCCGATTCACTGGGCGTAGTGACGGCGGATGCGGACGGCCAGCACAAGGTCGAGGACATCCGGCGCGTCGCCGAGGCGCTTGGGCACCAGACGGACGGCCTCGTTCTCGGCGTGCGCCACTTCGGGCTCAAGGTGCCGTTCCGCAGCCGGCTCGGCAACCATTGGACGACCGCGTTCTTCTGGCTTCTCACGGGCCTTGCCATCAAGGATACGCAAACGGGCCTCAGGGGCGTTCCGCGTGCGCTTCTCGATCGGGTTCTGGCTCTGGGCGGCGACCGCTACGAATACGAGATGCGCATGCTCGTGGATGCGCGGCTCCATCGCCAGAAGCCGCTCCAGCTGCCGATCGAGACGGTGTACATCGACGGCAACAAGTCGTCGCATTTCCATCCCCTGCGCGATACGTTCCTCACCCAGCGGGCGCTCTTGAGCGCGCGTTTCGGACAGGCGGGGCGTTGAGGGGCGATACGAACAATTCAAACTTCAAACGAAAAGGACGAAACGATGAGTGCGACTTTGATCGACGGTAAGAAACTGGCGGCGGAAACGCGGGCTGAAATCGCCTCGGGCGTGGCGCAGCTGAAGGCGGAAAAGGGCATTACGCCGGGGCTCGCGGTGATTCTCGTGGGCGAGAATCCGGCCTCCATCAGCTATGTGACGGCGAAGGAGAAGGCCTGCCGGGAAGCGGGCATGTATTCGCGCGAGATCCGCCTTGCGGCCGATACGCCCGAGGCGGAACTCATCGCCGCCGTGAAGGCGCTCAATCGCGACCCCGCCATCCACGGCATCCTCGTGCAGCTGCCGCTGCCGAAGGGGTTCAGCGAAAAGAAGGTCATCGACGCGATTGCGCCGGAAAAGGATGTGGACGGCTTTACGCCCATCAACGTGGGCAAGATGCTCATCGGCGACGACTGCTTCCTCCCCTGCACGCCCCACGGCATCGTGAAGCTCATCGAAGTGACGGGCATGGAGATCGCCGGCAAGCACGCGGTGGTGATCGGCCGCTCGAACATCGTCGGCAAGCCCGTCGCCGTTCTGCTCGCGCGCAAGGGGGCGCATGCGAACGCCACCGTGACGCTTTGCCATACGGGCACGCCTGACGTTGCCGCCTACACGAAGACGGCCGATATCGTGGTTGTCGCGGCCGGCCGGCCGAACACCCTCACGGGCGACATGCTCAAACCCGGCGCGGTGGTGATCGACGTGGGCGTCAACCGCGTGCCGGACGCGACGAAGCCGAAAGGGTATCGCCTCTGCGGAGACGCCGACTTCGAGAGCTGCGCCCAGGTGGCTTCGGCGATCACGCCCGTTCCCGGCGGCGTGGGCCCGATGACCATTACGATGCTTCTCTGGAACACCCTCGAAAGCGCCCGTCGCGCGTAAAGAGGGAACGGATCAGATGACAACTGAAGGAGAACGAAAATGAAATTGAATTCTGTCGGTGTGATGGCTGTTGCACTTGGTGCGTTTCTGCAGGGGGCGGCGGCGTCTGCCCCGAATGCGATCGGCATCGAGCCCGAGGCGAAGCCTTTGGCCTACAACCCGATGATCTTCGGGCAGTTCCTCGAACACTTCGATACGCAGGTCTACGGGGGCGTCTATGACCCCACCTCGCGCTTCGCGGACGAAGACGGGTTCCGGAAGGACGTCATCGAGGCGCTGCGCGCCATCCGTACGCCCATCGTGCGCTGGCCGGGCGGGTGCTTCGTTTCCGCCTACCATTGGCAGGACGGCGTGGGGAAGAAGCGCGAAGGCACGTGGAACAAGGCCTGGCGCGTGGAGGAGCCCAACACCTTCGGCACGGATGAATACGTGAAGTGGTGCCGCAAGGTGGGATGCGAGCCCTACATCTGCACGAATGCCGGCACGGGAACGCCCGAGGAGATGAGCGACTGGGTGGAATACTGCAACGGCACGGCCGGCCGCTTTGCGCGGATGCGCGCGGCGAACGGAAACCCCGAACCGTTCGGAATCAAATACTGGAGCGTGGGGAACGAAAACTGGGGGGCGTGGGAAATCGGCGGCAAGACGAGCGGGGAATGGGGGAACTTCGTACTTGAAAGCGCGAAGATGATGCGGGCGACGGACGGGAAGATCACGCTCCTCGCCGCGGCGACCACGCAGCCGGGGTGGACGCTCCCGCTCTTGAAGCGGACGGGCCATCTCATCAACGATGTGAGCATCCACTGCTACAGCGACGGCGGCTGGGCGCATGCCGCGCCGAACGACTACATCCGCATCATGATGCGAACGGACGCCGCCGAGCGCAATATCGCCGCCGTCCGGAACATCATCTCCTCCGCCGGCCTCGCCGGTCGCGTGCAGGTCGCCTACGACGAATGGAATGCGCGCGGCTGGCATCATCCGGGCCTAGGGGCCTTCCATCAGGGCAATGCCATGGACTTCCCGGCCCGCCGGAAGAGCGACCGCGCCTCGGTCTACACGATGGCCGACGCCGTCTACGCCGCCTGCCAGCTGAATGCGTTCATCCGGAATGCGGATCTCGTGCACATGGCGTGCTTCGCGCCGTGCGTGAATACGACGGGCCCGATCTTCGTCCATAAGGACGGCATCGTGCTGCGTACGACCTATTACGTCTTCAAGCTCTATGCGAACGACCTTCTGCCGTATCGCGTGCCGGCCGTGGTGACAAGCGAGCCGCTGAAGTATGAGAAGTCGTCGACGGCGATGATCGATGCGGCGGTCACGGCGGACGAGACGCGGAGCCGCTATGTGATTGCGGTGGCGAACAAGGATCCCGCCCAGGCGCGGGCCGTGAAAATCGATTTTGCGTCCTTGGGCGCGAAACCGGCCGCCACGCTCTCGGGCACGGTGCTCACGGGCCCCGCGCCGGAATCCTATAACGATATCAACGCAAAGCCGAGCGTCGTTCCAGCAGAGGCGACCTTCAACGTGAAAGACGGCGCCATCGATCTGCCGCCGCATTCCGTGTGCCTCATTCGCATCACGCGTTAAGAGCGGGGCGTATCGATTTGTGCATTTTCCCCCTAACGACATGGACATGAGGTGGTGATGGAGATGTCTCCCCAGTTCACGCTCCGTACGTGCACGGTCCACGAGGTGAAGGTCTATCCCTGCGCGATTAATTCACCTGGCGAGACTACACCGATTACTCAGGCGCATGTCCAGGAATTACTGGACGAGGTGAATGTCATCTATCGCCAGGTCGGACTCCACTTTTCGCTCGGAGCGCCGCTTGTGAAGAGGGTTAATGACGAGTGGGACGAATATGGATTGGTTGATAAACGTATCGGGCGTCGGATTCGCTCCGAATTACATGATACGGGCGGAATCGAGGTGTATTTCATAAAAGGACGCGGCAATGAAAGTTACAGAGGACAGTCGGAACCTTTTGGAAATAATACTGAATATGGAATCATTATCAAAAACACCTCGACAGCTAGAGCCTTGGCTCACGAGATTGGGCATGCCTGTGGATGGTGTGATATATATGCAGAAAGAAAAGGTGTGGACGCTTATGACTTTGATGATTTTGGGTTAAAGCGGAGCTGGTTGCCTGGGGATTGGAGTAACGGAACAGGAGGCCTGTATTATCCGACTTTCTTGACACATCGTGTTCTGATCAAGCGATTGTTGATGTATGGAGTTGGTGACGGGGAGCATCTCGATCTGCCGAGGGGTAATGTCTATGGCATATCAAAAGATACGGCAAGAGATTTGTTGAATGTTGGGCGAATGGGGATTTGTACGACTAATCCCTCTCATCTCTAAAAGGAACGTATATGAATAGGAAAGCCTTGATTGTCATTGTTCTGCTCTTGGTAGCGACGTTGCCGGTTGTCGGTCAGGTCTGGGATCAGAATCGATTTGAGCGGATGCTCGGTTGGGGGTGTACGCCCGATGATGATCTTCGAGGTGAGGCACCAACTTATGTTCATCTTCGCGAGAGGAATGCATTGACAGAATTTTCGATCTTCTTTTCTCGAAGTGGTTGGACGACAAATCAATTTCTCGAAGGATTGATGTTGGCGGTTACGAATGCCGCCTCAACATGGACGGATGAGGAACGAGAGCGAATTGCGGGGACGGCAATGTGGAAGTTGAGTGAAATCAACAATCCTGTCGTGACGAATTTCTTTTATCACCTGGTAGACGAGGGAAGGTCGCCACTTGCTTCGGATGCAATTCCGGCGATCTTTCGTTACACGAATCTCGAACCGGAGATTTTCGACTATCTCCGTACGCAGTGTGTGCGTACGAATCTCTATGGAGGGGTCGCATATAACGTTGTCTACGAATTACGGGAAGCGGTTGAAACATTGTCCGCCGATCTCAAACCTGCGGCGACGAATCGCGTGGCGAAGTTTACCTATTATTCAATTCTCCACACTGACAGTGAGATGCTGAGTCAGGATTGGCAACTTTCGCGTTTTGTGCCGTCCTATTCGAATAGCGTCCAGCGATTGGCGGCGATGCGATACATTGTTTCGACTTCAACGAATCAACATCAGCGTGCAGCCGCTCAGACGGAAATCGACCGCCTCACCGCGCTGCCTGCTAATCAACTGAACAATCTGAGCTGGATTACGGATGGGGAATGAGGGGGCGATTAGGGGAATGGATGAAACAGACGAATTTTGTCAATGATTGAAAAATCAAAGCGTGACGCAAGATGAAGAAACACGGTTTGACGATTCGTTCGGTTTGCCTTGTCTACGAAAAGACAGAAGGAAAGGGCCGTCTCGCCGTGTGCGGCAGCGATCTCATCGCCCTCAAAGGCAAGCCCGCCGCCGACCTGGACATACTACACGAGGAACGGAGTTTGGAGAGATGTCATGAAGAGATTTATTTGGGTTGTTGCGCTGGGCCTGGCTTTTGCCGGGGCGTTCGGGACGCATGCGGCGCAGCCGCTTGACGAGATGGAGGCGGAGTGGGTGGCGAAGGACGGCCCGATCCCCGCCAATGTGACGCGCGCCGCCTGGCGCGCGGAAAAGCTGCTGCGGCGCGCCAAGCGGTTGCGGCCCGTTTTGGAGATGTCTTCCCGGTGGGTCTACTGCCGCCACTATGTGGTGAGCGGCGGCCGCTCCACCTTCCTGCATCTTTCCGAGCTCTCCGACGCCTTCGAGCAGCGGGGCTACCACGCCATCGGCTCGTCGATCTGCCTTGCGGACTATTCACCCGACGGTTTGTGGAAGGAAACGACCCTTATCGAGACGAAGGCGGGCTGCTTTCGCGATGTGGATGTGTCGATCGACGGCAGGCGCATCCTCTACTCCTACAAGGCGAGCGACCGCGGCGACGACTTCCACCTCTACGAAATGGACCTTGCAACGCGCAAGGTCAAGCAGCTGACGTTCGGCATCGGCGCCTCCGATATCGAGGGCTGCTATCTGCCCGACGGGTGCATTCTCTTCAATTCCACCCGCTGCGGCCAGATCGTCGACTGCTGGTGGAACGAGGTGTTGAACCTCTACCGCTGCGATGCGGACGGCCGCAACCTCACGCGCATCACCTACGATCAGGTGAACGACTATTTCCCCACGCTTCAGGACGACGGGCGCGTGTTCTACATGCGCTGGGAATACAACGACCGCGGGCAGATCTACACGCAGCCCGTCTTTTCGATGAACCCCGACGGCACCTACCAGCGCGCCCTCTATGGCGGCAACTCCTACTTCCCCAACTGCATTCTCGGCGCACGCCGGGTGCCGGGGAGCCCGCTCTTCTTCGCCATCGGCACGGGGCACCACTCCTGGGAACCGGGGCAGCTCCTTCGGTTCGATCCGCGCGAGGGGCGCGAAGAGACCGCCGGCTGCTGGGAAGTGGCGCCGCTCAGGCGCGCGCACTACGTGGAGCGCGACGGCAATTTTGGCCAGCAGGGCGACATCTACAACTATCCCTACCCGGTGGACGAAAACAGCGTGGTCATCGCGCATCTGCTGGGGAAGAACCGCCGGGATGCCGACCATTCGTTCGGCCTTTGCTGGACGGATGTGCACGGCGCGCGCGAAGTGCTGGTGGCGCAGCGGGGGAAGGTTTCGATCGGGCGCCCGATTCCGGTGCGGGCGCGGCGGCTGCCGCCGCTCAGTTCAAAGCGTCCTGACGAGACGCTCGCAACGGGAACCGTCTCGATCGCCGATGTCTATGCGGGCGAATCGATGAAGGGCGTGCCGCGCGGGATGGTCAAGGCGCTGCGGGTGGTGGGGCTCTCCTATCGGGTGGCGGGAATCGGCCGGAGCGTGGTGCTGGGGCCGGGCGGGTTTGCGATGAACGCAACGCCCCCGGGCGCGGGCAACACGACCTGGATCATCAAGAGGCCGCTCGGCGAAGTGCCGGTGGCGGCGGATGGGGCGGTGGCCGTCAAGCTGCCGGCGCGAACGCCGTTCTACTTCCAGCTGCTCGACGAGAAGGGGCGCATGGTGCAGACGATGCGCAGCTGGACGATGCTGCAGCCCGGCGAGAACGCGAGCTGCGTGGGGTGTCACGAATCCGCCAACGACGCGCCCGACTACCATCGCACGCTGGTGCGCCCCCAGGCCATGGCTTCCCTGCCGCCGGCGAAGGAGGGGTTCAGCTTCATGCGCGAAGTGCAGCCGATCCTCGACCGCCGGTGCGTGCGCTGCCACAATCCCTACAAGCGCGGGGAAATCCCCGACCTCACGTCGCTCGGCGTGCGCGATCCGCAGGCGAAGCGCTGGTGGACGAAATCCTATCTCTCGCTCACGCATGCGAACTATGGCGATAAGCCGCTCGCGAAGAAATACGGTGGCGCCGGCATGTGGTGGGAGAACCTCTGGGTGGCCGATCCGGCGCATCCGGTGGTCAATTGGATCGACAACGGGTCGACGGCCTCGCTCGCACCGCCGCTCTGGCGCGGGTCTCTCAAGAGCTCGTTGTTCACCGAGAAGCTCGACCGCGGCCACGCGCCCGGGTTGACCGAGGCGGAATACCGTACGCTCGCGTGCTGGGTGGATCTCGGCGTGCCGTTCTGCGGGGCGTACGACGAGCGGGCCGATTGGTCGCCGGCCGATCACGAATTCTGGAATCGGGGCCTTGCCCGCCGCGCGCGTTTCTGCACCGACGGCGAACCCGAGGGCGGCGCCGACTGGGCGTGGAGCGTGGAGGCGGACGCCTTCAAGGCGCGGGGCGACAAGGTGGCGGACCTCACGAAGAAGTATCTGATCCACAATACGAATCCCGCCTGTTTTGCGTTCACTCTCAGGGGAACAAAGGATAAGCCCGAAACGATGGCGTTTGCCGAGGGGGTGCTGGATCTGGGGAACGTCGGCTGCCAGCTGCAGTGCGGCTTTAGCGGCAAAACGCCGGATCCCGCCTGCCCTGCCGCGCGCGGGGTGATCAACCAGACGGGCGGCGAAATCCGCGTATTCAACTACGCCGTGTTCGGGCGCTATGCGAACGACATCGGCTGGCTCAATCTCACGGGCGGCATCTTCCGGATGCTGAATCCGAAATGCTGCGTTTACGTGGGCGAGGAAGGCGAAGGCCATGTGCGCGTGGGCGGTACGGGCCAGCTCATCGCGGCAAATATTTCGATGGGCCGCTCGAAGACGAGCCGCAACAGCACGCTGACGATCGAGGAGGGCGGCCGGGTGTGTACGGGCGCGCTGCAGGATCGGGGATCGGAGAATCCATCGCTCGTCTTCGACGGCGGCACGCTCGATACCTACGGCGTATCGGCTCGGTATCCCGAGTACATTTCCCCCGCGATTGCGGTGAAGGTGAGGTCGCGCGGTGCGCGCATTGGCGTGGCGCTCAATTCGTCGGCCGTCGTCTCAACGCCGCTCGTCGAAGATGCGGGGTCGGTGGGCGGCGGTTTCGCCAAGGCGGGCTACGGGCTTCTTGAATTCACGGGCGCCAACACCTACACGGGCCCCACGCGCGTGGAGGCGGGGCGGCTCGTCGTGAAGGAGGCCGCCGCCGTTGCGAAGAGCCGCGCCATCGAGGTGGCCGGCCTTGCGGGCTTTGGCGTGTGGGCGGAGAACCTGAAGGAGGCCAACCGCCGGCTGCGCGGGAAAATCAAGTGGGAACTCGGCAGTTTCGCCTGCGTCGATACGCGTCACGGCAACGTCACGGTGGGCGGCGATGATTTCCTCGGCGCCGCGATCGTCGAAAAGCTCGGCTCTGGCGATCTCGTGATTTCCTCGCCGCTCAAGGGCGTTGCCGAAATCCGCATTCGCGGCGGTCACGTCAAAACGACCGGCCCCGACATCATCCCCGCCTCCACCCAGGTCCATAGCCTCGGCGGCAGTCTGCAATAGGCCGAAGAAGACAGCTTCAGGGAGAATTTCCGTTACCTTCAGGGCGGTATTTTTGTTATAATAGGCGCCATGGGAGAACTTGAGAAGAACATCATCCCCTATGGGGAACAGAACTTTGCGGCCATGCGCAAGGGCGGTTTGTACTACGTCGACAAGACGCCGTTCATCCGCGAACTCGAGTTGCGTTCAAGCAAGGTTTTTTTCGTGCGGCCGCGGCGGATGGGCAAGTCGCTCTTTGTCGACATGCTCGCGCGTTACTACGACATCGCGGGAAAGGACGACTTCCAGGCTCTCTTTGGCGACCTCGCGATCGGGGCTCGGCCGACGGAGAACGCGAGCCGCTTTGCGGTCTTGAAACTCGATTTCTCGCTCGTTAACACGGGGGCGGGACAGACGCTTGAGGAACGCTTCGACGGCTATATGAAGGTTCGTCTGCTGGATTTTGTCTCCCGCTACGCCGAATGGTTGGGAGGGGAGCTGCCGGCACAGACCGAGGCGTTGCCGGCGAATGTGCTCTGCGAGACCGTCTTCGCCAGGGCGGCGCGGAAACAGCTGCCCATCTACGTGATCATCGACGAGTACGACAACTTCACGAACCAGATGCTGAAGGTGGAGAGCGTCGAGCCCTACCAGACGATCACGCACGGCGACGGCTTCTACCGCGAGTGGTTCAAGAAGTTCAAGGCCGGCGCGGCGCGCC
>JAZLJP010000074.1:0-9582 GCA_045617985.1 Kiritimatiellia bacterium | reverse complement strand
GCGAAGTGGGATATGCGCCGCATGCTCGGCGATTTGGGGCACGACGTTGAATCGAGCGTGTTCACGATTTGCGACTTCAACCACGCCGGGCGCGAGATCAATCTCAAGGGCCTGCTGCGCGCGGACGAGGCGCGGAATGTGATCGCCGTCAAGCGCGCCTACTATGCGGTGCAGAACGTGGTGAGCGTGTTCGACGATACGCTCACGCGCGTGAAGGAGTCCTCGTTCGCCAAGGGATTCGGCACGACGGATCTGACGCTCGCCACCTACCACTACGTGAAGAACACGGGCGCGCCGCTCTTCGTGTTCTGGAGCCAGTCCCAGTCGAGCGAGACCCTCAAGCCGCAGAAGAAGGGCGGGGAGGTGTTCCTCAAAAACTATTCGCGGCCGAGCAATTCGTTCCAGACGCGTCCGGCGGTGTTCAAGTACACGGGCAAGGCCCTGAAGGAGCCGGTGTGGGTGGATCTCTTCACGGGCGGCGTCTACGCCCTTGCGCCGGAACAGATGGTGGAGACGACGGAAGGCGTGCGCTTCCTCGACATCCCCGTCTACGATTCCCCGTGCCTGATCACGGAGCGCCGAGCGCTCGTGCTGCAGAAGCAGTAAGAGCGAGCGCTGGCGAACGGAAGCGAGTCTGATCTGTACAAAGAAAAAGGAGGCCAAGTATGTTGATTCAAATCATGCGTCGAACCCTTGGTGCTTTCGTGCTGGGGTGTGTGGGGGTGATGGCGATGAACGCACAGGGAGAGTTGCCGGCCCGTTATTTGCCCCTTGACTATATTCAGGCAACGGGCGAACAATGGATTCACACGGAGTTCGCGCCGCTTTGTACAGATCGCATTGAGCTGAAGATGATGCTCACGCCGGGAACGCGAGCGAAGACGCAGGCCCTCTATTGCGCACGGTCGTCTGGTACTAGTCGGACGATAACCGGATTTAGCATGGGCAACGGGGCGTTTCGCTTTGATCGAAATTCGACTCAGAGGACGTCCTCCGCCACTCCGGAGGAGGAGACGGAATATACGATTTCCGTTGACTACGGGGCCTGTACGGCGAGTGTGAACGGAGAGAAGGTGGCCGATCTCGGGGGCGGCGATTTCCCCGCAGGCAGCCCGATGACGCTCTTTGTTTCCCACCCCGGGACCTACACCTTTGCTGAAACGGCGGTGAACAACTGGGCCTATTACCGGCTTTATTGGTTCCGCGTGTATGATTGCGCCGGCAATCTCAAGCGCGAATTCCTGCCGGTTTTGGATCTGGAAGCGGGGGAGGATTCGCCGCAGAAATGCGGGCTCTATGAAACGCAGACGGGTACCTATTTCTCCACGCGCAAGACGACGCCGTTCGTTCCCGGTTTGACATTCACACCGGTTACGCTCACGGAGGATGCGGATTGGCGCGCGATGGGTGCCGCGGCGGTTCGCGGCAAGGCGATCGATCTCAACGGGCACAAGCTCTTCGTGGCGGGGCTGAACGGCCCCGGCTCGGTGACCGATTCCTCGACGGGCGCGCCGGGCGAGCTCCATGTCGATACCGCCGTCGCCGTCACCAACGTGTTCGTGACGCTTTCGGGTAACCTCTCGCTCGTCAAGGAAGGGACGGGCGTTTTCGCCGCGCGCAAGACGGGGCAGTCCTACACGGGTGCCACCATTTTCGCGGGAGGGGGCCTCTCGATTCCCAACACCTGTGCGGGCGAGGCGGAAGCCGAAATCCGCGTGTGCGCGGGACAGAGGCTCGACCTTGAGGGGAACTTTGATTTCACGCAGAAGATGTTCGTGCTGGAGGGCGGAAGTACGCTCACGAGCTCGGCAACGCCGCCATCGGCCGCAGACAAGATGATGGTTTCAAATATCTGCCTTGTGGCGGATGCGGCCTTCGACATCGGCTCGTCGACCTACGGCATGATCGCCGGAGGTTACTCGCCCGCCGCCCTCGATCTCGGCGGCCATACGCTCCGTCTTGCGACATCCGGGGCGGGCACGTTCTACTTCGCCAACACGACGGCCTCGGCCGGCACGATCGACCAGTACGGCATTGTGGAGTTCTATAATACGCCGTCCTCGTTTGTGAATGCGACGCTGGTTGCAAACGGCCAGTTGCGCGTCAATGCCAATTGCGCGCCCGTCTCCCTCGGCGACTACGTGGTGAACGCAACCGCGCCAGATCTTCAAATCGATTCCTACCCCGGCATTCTCCACGTGTTCGGTACGTTCCGGCCGAACACGGACTTCTTCCGCGGCTGCGAGCTTCAGGACGGGGCGACGCTCGATCTGAGTGGCCGCACGGGGATCTTCTCGCTGCGCGGGGCGCAGACCGCAACGAACGAGGTACTGAAGACGGTGGCGTTTGCGCCAAACGCCACGATCACAGTGAAGGTGGCTGGGCGCACGCCGGCGTTGGGCGAGAAGCTGATTGCCTGGGCGGGGGCGAAGCCGGAAGGCGTCGCCTTTGCCTTCGACGCGTCGGCGGGCGGGGTGAGCCCGGTCGTGAGCGAGACGGGCCTCTTCTTCGGCTGCGCGGAAAATTCCGCGTTTGTGGACGTGGCCGAATGGACGGGCGACGCGGACGACGACGATTTCGCGAATGCCGCCAACTGGGCGTGCAAGAACCCGCTCGGCGAGTCCGTGCCGGGCGGTGTGCCGGGCGTGCTCTCAACCGTGCGTCTTTCGGGCAGCGTTGCCTTCCAGGTGCCCGCCTCGGCGCCGGTTGCGTGCGAGGCGCTCGATTTCGGAAACGCCAGATTGACGGCGAACTGCGACTGGCGCGGCCTTGCCGCCGGGCGTTTCCTCGGCACGCTCGATTTGTGTGGGCATACGCTGCGCCTTGCCACCCTCACCGGTTCGGGGTGCATTACGGATACGGCGTTCGATCTCACGGTGGACGATCCCTCGCGTGTCGCCTGCTCGAGCGAACTTTTCGGAGGGAAGGCGGAGAATCTCTTCAGTAACAACTTCTCTAGAGAATATCAGTCGGATAAACATCGGGTCATCATGGTGACGTCGAAGCTGCCGCTTGTCGTGGACTACGATTTCGGCGAGCCCACGCTGATCGACAGCTACGGCCTAGCTTTCGGGCGTGCCTACTGGCAGACCCGCGCGCCGCGGGTTTGGACCTATCAGGGCTCAAACGACAAACAGGCCTGGGTCACGCTCGACGAGCGGACGAACGAGACGGGATGGTCCACACACGACTACCGGCGCTACACGTTCCCCAACGAGACGGCCTATCGCTACTACCGCATCTCGATTTCCGCCGACCAGGTGGCGACGGACGGCTACATGGAATTTGTCCAGCTCGAATACGGCCGGGCGGATTCGCTGCGGGGCGAGCTTCGCCTCGACGTGCCGGAAGGCGTGACGGTGACGAACGTTCACATGCATGTGGCGGGCAACCTCAAATTTGTCAAGGAAGGCGCGGGCACGTATGTCGCGGCCTGCGAGCGGCAGACCTACTGCCTGGGTACGGAGATCCTCGAAGGCCGCATCCTCTACGGCACGGCGATCGACACGCTCGGCCTTGGCACGGTGAGGATCGCCTCTGGCGCCGTTCTTGACCAGAACGGGTTCTATCCGTCGTTGGATCACCTTGTTTCCGTCTACAACTACGAGCTGGCCGGCCGCCTCGACCAGCGTTTAGAGGATCCGGGTCTTGCAACGGACGCCATGACCCGACCGTTTGCCTGTGTGACATTGACCGACGATGCGACGATCGGCGGATGCAACTTTTGCTTCGAGCCGAACTTCAAGAGAGATTTCGGCGTCATGGACCTCAACGGCCACACGCTCACCCTTGATTTCGGCGACTATGTGCACGTCAATTCGTTCACGCTCGACAACGGCCGCGTAGTGCTGCCGAACGGCCGCCTTGTCATCGGCGAGACGACCTCCTGGACGAACGTCGATTTCGAAGTGGGTGCGGACGCCGTTCTCAAGCTGAAGCGTTCGCTCCATGTGAAAGATTTCATCTACTGCGGCACGGTCTGGCAGCTCGGCGAAAATTCCGGCGTGTACGTCTATGTCAATGGCGTCTTTCGTCCGACCTCGCTCCATCCGGCCCTCGTGCTGGCTCCAGGTGCCACGCTCGACCTCTCGGGGGAGACGGGCGTGTGGAGCGCGAAGGGCGCCTCGCCGGTTGGATCCTCGACGGGGCTTGCCTCCTTCGCGACATCGGGCCATACGCTCTTTAATGCGGACGATCGTGAAGGTACGATCACGGTGGACATCCACGGGCGGTCGCCGGTCGTGGGCGAAAAGCTCATCGAATGGGCTGAGAGACCTGGAGCGAACACGCGCTTCGCATTCGACGCCGAAACGGCGGCGCGGGGTGTGGAGCCCGTGGTGACGGAATTCGGCCTCTTCTATGGCGGCGATGCCGCGTCCACCGTTGTGACGAAAGCCACGTGGACGGGCTATGCGGGCGACGGCAACGTGGCCAATCCCGCAAACTGGGATTGCTGGAACGCCTTGGGCCTTTTGGTGGAAGACGGCGTGCCCGGAGCCGAGGCCGCCGTGGTGGTTTCGGGGAACCTGAACCTCCAGGTGCCGGCCGGCAGCACGTTCGCGCCCGGCAAGATCGAAGTGAAGGGGGGCGTGCTCCTTTCGGACTGCGACTGGACGGGCCTTGACACGTCAAACCTTTCCGGCGACATCGACCTCAATGGCCACAAGCTCTCGGTCTCGAAGCTGGGTGGCACGGCGCGCATCTTCGATGTGGCGGGGTATGACTACCTTTCCTATCTCAAGGCAACTGGAACGCAGTGGATCAACACGACCTTCGTGCCGGCTTGCGATGACCGAATTGAGACGAGTATGAATTTCAACAGTTTAGACAAGAATCAGGCACTCTGGTGTGCACGAGGGGGGCAAAACGATCACACGTTCACGGGGTTCATGTTGAGTAAACGATTCCGGTTTGATCATAATAGCGGCACGGGAACAACGCTTGGACCAACGGTTGTGACGGGTCATGACTATACGATCATCGCAAATGGAAGTTCGCTTGAGGTGACGATCGACGGCACGACCTATTCGAGCAAGATGCCATCTGGAACATTCACTGTGGGCGGACCGATTGCGCTCTTCAGTTCTTATTCTAGCGGCGTCAACAACAATCACGGAAACTATGCCCGTTACCAGCTCTACTACTTGCGGGTCTATGCGGCCGATGGCACGCTCAAGCGCAACTTCGTGCCGGCGCGGCGACGTATCGATGGTTTGCTTGGCGTGGTGGATCGCGTGACGGGCGGATTTTATTCAAATTCCGGTACGGGAGAATTTGAAGCCGGAAGTGTGGTTCAAGAGGGAGAGGATGTGGTGCAACCTGGCGAGTTGCATGTGGTTGTGCCTGCCGGCGAGACTGTACAGAACAGCACGGTGAGTTTCGATGGATCGATGAAAGTTGTCAAAGAAGGCGCGGGCACGTTTATTGCCGCGAAGGCGTCGCAGGCCTATTGGGGGGGTACTGTAGTGAAGGGGGGCACGCTCACGGCGCCTGGGGCGGCCAGTGTTTCCTACTATGGTACGACGGGCCTCGGGGCGGTCATCCAGATCGACGAAGGCGGCGTGTTGGACAACCGTGGCAACTACGACTACAGCAACTACAATCTCGTGTTGAACGGCGGCGAACTCGCGAACACGGGGAGCGGCATGACCCGTGATGCGCCCGGATTCGGCTATCTCGACCTTTGCACGAATGCGGTCGTGCGCCTCGCGAGCGAGACGGTGTTCAAGCCGGCGATCGTAGCGACGACCAACCATCTCAACGGCCACGTCTTGAAGATGGAACTTGCGGGAACGACGCGCGTGAACCTCTCGGGCACGTTCGAGAACGGAACGATCGAGCTGGGGCCGGGCGGCTACGTCCAATCCAGAAATCCAAGCGACTTCTCTACGTGCGACCTCATTCTTAAGGGCACGGCAGTGTATCTTGGGTATGATATGACGGTGCGCGACTACTACACCGAAACCTCGGAGAACCCCAATCTCGGCGTAGCCAACCTGATCGTAAAGGGGCGCTTTACGCCGGTATCGGAGAGTTGGTATGGATGCGTTCTCCAGAGTGGCGCCACGCTCGACCTCACCCGACAGGAAGGCACCTGGCCTGTCTCTTGCGAGAAGACGTATGGGCGGGCGACCGTGACGTTCGCAGAAGGGGCCACGATCTTCGTCGATCTCAAAGGTCGAACCTTCAGAAGTGGTGATCTGGCCGTGGCGTGGAATGTTAAGCCTACCATGGTGACGTTCCTGCCAACTGACGGAACGCGCCGCGAGGGATTCCGTCTTGTTCCCGAGACGGATGGTCTCCACGTGTATCGCGGCCTTGCGATTATCGTGCGTTAAAAGCGGGAAGGCGACGAGAGGGAATGAAGACAGCAATGAACCGATTGGCGCTGGTACTTTCGCTTGGCCTGGCGTCGGCCGTTTGGGGCGGGGTGACCTACCTTGACGAGCTGCCGCTTGGGGGATGACGTGCGGCTTGCGGTTGACGCCGCAGCTCAATCGTTCCGTGAAGGGTTGGGCGTTGCGCATGGGCTCCGCGACGAACTGCTATGTGCGCGGGGTCGGAACGCATGTCGAGAGCGTCTTCGTGCTGGAGCTCGATGGACGCACGACTTCCTTTGACGCCGTCGTCGGCATCGACTGGGCGGCCAACGAGTATCCCAAGGCATGGGATACGGGCATGAACTGGGGTGGGGCGACGTTCAACATCTACGGCGATGGAGAGGTCATTGCCTCCAGTGGCCTCATTCGGCCGAAGGACCAGCCGCGGAAGATTCACGCGAATCTTCAAGGCGTGCGAACGGTCGTTCTCGAAGCCACGGGCTGCGGGACTTTCGCCGGGTATCGGTTCAGCCATGCGGACTGGGCGGAGGTGCGCTTCACCGGCGCGGACGGTGCGCTCCTGCGCCCCCATTCCGACAGAAACCTCGTGCGCCAGCTTGGCCGGCTCACGCCGGAGGATGACGGTCGCCCGCGAATCAACGGGCCGGCCGTTTACGGTATGCGTCCGGGACATGAGTTCATCTGCCGACTCCCCGTTTCGGGGCGACGTTCGCTGGTGCTGACTGCCGCCGGGCTGCCGCCCGGCATCACGTTCGATGCCGCACGCGGCATTCTCTCGGGACGCGTCGCCAATCGTGGCGCCCACTTCGTGCGGTTCACGGCCGCCAATGAACTCGGGAAGACCGAGCGCGAAATCGAGTTGCGGGTGGGGGAGGAAATCTGCCTC
Organism: Kiritimatiellia bacterium; assembly: GCA_045617985.1. Taxonomy (GTDB): domain Bacteria; phylum Verrucomicrobiota; class Kiritimatiellia; order RFP12; family UBA1067; genus RUG572. The sequence continues at coordinate 2,355 of JAZLJP010000074.1, read as the reverse complement.
ACGCCGCCGCTGGGATGGAACAGTTGGAACATCCACGTCAAAAACGTGTGTGACGGCGACGTGCGCGCCGCCGCGAAGGGCATGGTCGAATCGGGGCTCGCCGACCATGGTTGGAGCTATGTCAACATCGACGACGCCTGGAGCCGGGCACCGAGCGATGGCAAGCCCGTGCGCACTGCGGGCGGCCAGGTCTGGCGTTCGCATGGCGATTTGAAGGATTCCTGGGGCGGCGTGGTGCAGGCTGTCAACTCTTGCGGCGGCGCGGCCTGGCGGCAGACGGGACCCGGTTTCTGGTGCGATCCGGATATGCTCGTGATCGGGTATTTGGGTACGGGTGGGCAGCGGCACTGGTCGGAAGAGCATCTGTTTTGTTTCAATGCCGGCACGAGAGGTAATGGAAAATGTTGAAAGTCATGGGAAAAATACAGGAATTTTGTTTTTGTTGGCGGTCGCCTGTTTGATGGGTGCCCGTGTGGATGCCAAACCATTGAAGCCGGCGGCGGGGAATGAAGGCGCCGTGCCGTCGAAGGTGGGACAGAACGCGTATGCGCGCGCCGAAGCGGCCGTCAAGGACCTCGGCGCGAAATTCCCGAATTACCCGGCTTCGCGGTTCCTCGCCGAGATCGCCGCCCACCGGGCGCAGGGCCTTTCCTCCGACGCCTACCAGAACGTGCTCCAGAAGATGCTCGTACGGGAAAACCCGCTCGTCAACGCGCAGGAGATTCTCTACACCGTGCATCCGATGTGGCGGGTGGACCATCACAACACGGCGACGATTTTCCAGTGCGCCGTGATCGACGCGCGCGGTCTTTCGAGCGCCTCGAAGGTGATCGCCGTCCTCGCGAGCTGCCACGACCGTCCGTGGGGCGCGCTCGGCCTCATCGACCGCGCGAAGGGCGTGGACGGCCGCACGCCGGTCGTGCGCACCTGGCCGGCGGAATTCGTCAACCGCATCCACGAGGGCGGCCGGAACGACTACGATTCGACCACGGGCATCGTGCGCAAGTTCGCCGATCCCTTCCCGCTCGACGACGAGCACTTCCTCTGCGTGCGCCAGGTGGGCAAGGGGAAACCCCTCGGGATCGTCTACTTCGACCTTCACGGCAACATGGTCACGTTCCATGCCGACGGGCCGGGGTGCCATTCGCCGATGCCGATTCGGCCCATGAAAAAGCCCGTGGTGCAGAGCGAGCAGCGGAATTTCGCGAGCCCCAACGCGCCGGGGAGCTTCTATGTGCAGAACGTCTACGTGGGCACGCACATGCAGGGCGTGAAGCCCGGCAGCATCAAGGCGCTGCGCATCGTCGAGAGCCCGGAAAAGCGCACCTGGACCGTTCCGCTCAGCTGGAGCGGCCAGGGCCAGGAGGCGGCCGCGATGAACTGGCACTCCCTTGAAAACAAGCGCATCCTCGGCACGGTGCCGGTGGAGGCGGACGGGAGCGCCTATTTCGAAGTGCCGGGCAATACCTTCGTCTACTTCCAGGCGCTCGACGCCGAGGGGAAGATGGTGCAGTCGATGCGCTCGGGCGCCTACGTGCAGCCGGGCGAGCGCTACGGGTGCGTGGGGTGCCACGAGAAGCGCGTGGGCGATGTGCCGAAGGCGGAGAAGAAGCCGCTCGCGCTCGCGCGCGCCCCCTCGAAGCTCGACGGGGCCTACAACTTGCGCGGGCTCGCCCGCGGCACGCCGCCGCACCTCTATTCGTTCCAGAAGGAAGTCCAGCCGGTTTTCAACCGCAGGTGCGTGGCATGCCACGACTACGGAACGGGCGGGGGCAAGAAGCTCAATCTCAGCGGGGACCTCGGCGCGTATTTCTGCACGAGCTATGTGGACCTCTGGGCGAAGAACTACGTGCACTGCATCGGCGCCGGCCCGGCCGTCACGCAGCCGGCCTACGCGTGGGGCGCGCACGCCTCGCCGCTCACGAAGGCGCTCTACGGCCACGGCGACGTGAAGCTCACGGACGACGAGCGCGACCGCATCATCACGTGGATGGACATCAACGCGCCGTATTGGCCGTCTTACGAATGCGCCTGGCCCGAGAACCACGGCGGGCGCATGCCCGTTACGTGCGCCGAATTCAAGCGTTTAAGCGAGATCACGGGCGTAAAGATTGCGCGTAAGAGCAGGGACCGCCAGCCCGAGCAATTGAACTTCACGCGTCCGGAAAAGGCGCGCATCCTCGATGCGGTGAAGGCGAAACCTGCCGCCTACGCGGAGGCGCTGGCGATTCTGCAGACGGGAAAGGAGCGGCTCAAAACGACGCCGCGCGCCGACATGGACGGCTTTGTGCCGTGCGAGGTGGACCGTGCGCGCGAGGCGCGCTATCAGAAGCGGCTCGCGGAAGAGCGGGCCGT